>NZ_JAKTIM010000040.1:0-19716 GCF_027855455.1 Acinetobacter sp. AOR01_HL
TGATCTGACCCCATAAAGTTGGACAATTAATTAAGCAGCTTCTAAGGACTGAGTTCTGTATTGTACAGGGCTTAGTCCTTTTAATTTAACCTTGATTCTTTCATGGTTGTAATAATGAATGTATTCTTTCACAGTTTTCTCTAATTCCTCAACAGAATTAAATTTTTCACCGTAGAAACATTCTGATTTAAGTATTCCAAAGAAACTCTCCATTGATGCATTATCTAAGCAATTTCCTTTACGAGACATACTTTGGGTTAAACCATTTTCTGCTAGTTCTCGCTGATAATGACGCATTTGATATTGCCATCCCTGATCTGAATGGATGATAGGCTTTTCATGATCTGCAAGCTTCGTAAGTGCATCTTTCAACATATTTTTTACTAACTCATACATTGGTCTACGGTGGGTTTGGAAGGCAATAATTTCCCCATTAAACAAGTCCATAATTGGTGATAGGTAAAGCCTATCTCCTCGAATATTAAACTCGGTTACATCCGTTACCCATTTCTGATTTGGTTTGTCAGCTTTAAATTGGCGCTGTAGTACATTATCTGCAACTTGCCCGATGTCCCCTTTGTAAGAACGATATTTTGCGATTCTAATGCGTGATTTAAGTTTCATTGACTGCATGAGTCTTTGTACACATTTATGGTTAATTGTTAATCCCATATTCTTTAAAGCAAGAGTAATTCTACGATAGCCATACCGACCTTTATGCTTATGATAGATCATCTTAATTTGCTGCTTAAGGTCACTGTATTTGTCGTTAAGCTTTGATCGCTGCTCATGATAAAAGTACGTGCTTCGAGCCATCTGTGATGCACGTAATAGATATTTCAATTTATAGTTTTGCCTTAATTCAGAAATGAATCTTGTAACCGTTGCTGTTCGGCTTGTTCCTGTTCTTTCTGCTTCTGAATCAAGGCTCTCCGCTTTTTTAAATAAGCGTTCTCAGCTCGTAGATATGCAAGTTCTTCTAGTAGCTGTTCTTGGGTTTTGTCTCTATCATTCAGAGCATTTTTGACTTTTTTTATCTTAGGCTTTGGCACGGATTTAGGTCGTCCTTTCGGCTTAGCTTTTAAGCCATCTATACCGTGTTCTTCGTATTGGAGCAACCAACTTAATAACTGTGTGTGTGATTTCAGATTAAATTGATTTGTAGCTTCACGTACAGATAAACCTTGTTCAAGAACAGACTGAATAACTTTAAATTTAAATTCAGGAGTATATACAGTATTTGTGTTTTTCCTGCTCAGACCCTCAGCACCATGATTATTATAATTGGCTACCCATTTAGCAACATCGCTATGATGTATTCCAAATTTATGACTTACTTGGTGTCTGCCAAAACCAGATAAGTAATATTGGACAACCTCAAGTTTAAATTCTTGAGAATATTTAGCCATAGAAAAGCACCCTCCAAGTTAGACTGAATGTGTCCAACTTTCGGGGTGCAGTTCATGATAGGCGGTTTTTTTAACATTGAATTTATTTAGGTTGTTTGGTCATACTGTTTAAAACATTGTCTTTATCTACAAAGTGATGTTTTAAAGCTGCAAGTACATGTCCAACAATAAGTAAACCTGCAAACCATGAAATATAAATATGTAATGGCTTAACAATGGCTAATAACTCAGGGTTATCTTGCACCAGGCGTGGAATTTCAAATAAATATAAAACCGGAGCAGGGTGACCAGCACTCCAGCTAAATAAACAGCCAGTGACCGGTAAAGCGACTAAAATCACATACAGTAATAAATGTCCGATGTGAGCTAAAGTTTTCATTGTTGGTGACATCGTGTCAGGTAATTGTGGGGCAGGATGGGTGTAACGCCAAAACAGACGAATGACCACGAGGAAGATAATGGTTGTGGCAATATTCTTATGTAGTGTAATGACATCGCCTTTAAAGCTGCCATCAACGTCATAACTTAGAAAATTTCCACTATAGAAACCAATCACCCAAGCAGTGATAAAAATGATGGCCATGACCCAATGCAGAATCTGTGCAGTACGGGTGTAGTATTGAGAGGTTGAGGCAGGCATAAAAGACCCTTTTTTTGTCATTCTAGCGCTAGATTTTATGGGAAACTTTTAAATTTGAGAAATGTTGTTCCCGTAACAGAGCGTGCTATAAACAGAACGCTTCAATTTAAAAAAAAACACGGTTAAGTTGAGCTGGAGATTAAGAGACTTAATTTGCATAAATGCATCAATTTATTTGTTTCTTCTAAGCATAAGTTTAGGCAAAATACGCGCTGCTTACGTTCGATCAAAGGAAAAAATGATGAAAAAATTGATGCTCGCTGTAGCACCAGTTGTTTTAGCTTTAACTGCATGTGCAACAACTACAGGTACCGGTACTGGCGGTGCTTCTGCACAAACGACAACTCAACAGTTAGGCGTAGCTGCATTAAAAGTTGCTGTTAATGCGAAATGTATTACAGAAATTAATAATGTTGCTGCATGGAAGACAGCAACAAAATATATGACTGCTGAACAGCGTGATAGCATCCAAACGAATGTTTGCGGCTGTGTAAGTGAAAAAGCACCAAATAGTGTGACTGCAGTAGAATTAGCTGCTGCTGCGCTTGACGTGAATGCACGTGCTACAATCGTAAACCAAGTGGTTTCTAAAACTGTAAATGCTTGTGTGGCAGAAGCTTTACAAAAATAATTGATGTTTTAAGCATTAAAGAAGGCCGATTCTTATAAATCGGCCTCTTTTTCATTGGAGTATACATGTTTGTTGCAGGCGTAGATGAGGCAGGACGAGGCCCATTAGTGGGTTCTGTTGTTGCTGCAGCTGTTATTTTAGATCCGAATAATCCAATTTTAGGATTAAATGACTCTAAAAAATTAACTGAAAAGAAACGTGAAAAGTTATTTATTGAAATTCAAGAAAAAGCTTTAGCATGGTCAATAGCAGAAGCTACACATGCAGAAATTGATGAGCTGAATATCTTGCAGGCAACTTTTTTGGCTATGCAACGTGCAGTGGAAGGTCTGAAAACACAACCTCAAAAGGTAATTGTAGACGGCAATCAAATTCCAAAAGGAATTATTATTCCTTGCGAGGCGATTGTAGGGGGAGATGCAAGCCATGCCGAGATTAGTGCGGCGAGTATCTTGGCTAAAGTTACGCGTGATCGTCAAATGGCAGAATTAGATCAACAGTATCCATTATTTGGTTTTGCCAAACATAAGGGGTATCCAACCAAAGCACACTTTGAAGCCATTGCAGCTCATGGCGTGATTGATCAACACCGTCGTAGTTATGCACCTGTAAAACGCGCATTAGGTCTATAAATTTATATATTCCCAAAAAATTTAAAGCGACTATAAAGTCGCTTTAATTAGGGAGAGAACAACTTCATACTAACGATTGAAGTTTTTCTGTGCATAATTATCATCTTCATATGAAACTTGATAATCTTGATCAAGATGTTGAAGGTGTTCATGCATTGCACGTTCATGTTGAATACGTTGATAAATTTCTTCGCGATGAACAGAAACCTCTTTTGGTGCATTTACACCAATTCGAACTTGGTTTCCTTTGACGCCAAGCACAGTAACACTGACTTGATCCCCAATCATTAATGTTTCCCCGACACGGCGGGTCAGAATCAGCATGTTTATCTCCTTGCTAAACGCTTAAAACTGCAATATTGGTACCCAAATAAAAAGCTCAACCTCAGTTTTCAGTCAGATTCTAACAGAAATATGAGAACAAAGTCATATTTTGATAATCACTGCCAAAAAACTTTCCGTTTAATATAACAGAGCCGCTATAAAAAAAACTATAGCGGCTCTGTGTTTTCTTTGATTATTGTCGGACAAGTAAACATTTTTTAATGAATTCTTGACCGTTCGGTAAAATTAAGCGCGTGCGCTGCTTTCACCATGTTCACGATCTAAACCAAAAGCGGTATGTAAGCAACGAACTGCAAGCTCAAGGTATTTTTCATCAATAATGACAGAAACCTTAATTTCAGATGTTGAAATCATAAGGATGTTAATACCTTCGTCAGCAAGGGCAGTAAACATTTTGCTTGCTACACCCGCATGCGAGCGCATACCTACACCCACAATAGATACTTTAACGATGTCATCGCGTGTTGAAACTTCACGTGCACCAATATTTTTGGCAGTTTCATTTAAGATTTTTTCAGCTTTTGCTAAATCAACACGGTTTACAGTAAACGTGAAATCTGTTGTGCCATCTTCTTCAACATTTTGGACTATCATATCCACTTCAATGTTGGCATCACTTACTGGTGATAAAATTTTAGAAGCAATACCCGGTTCATCAGGTACACCTAAAATTGTTAATTTTGCTTCGTCACGGTTAAAAGCGATACCTGCAATGATTGGCTGTTCCATAGTGTCTTCTGCCTCAGTAGTAATGAGTGTACCTACATTTTCTTTAAATTCGTCGTCAAATGCGCCGTCGTCATCATTATCAAAACTTGATAATACACGTAAAGGAACTTGATATTTTCCGGCAAATTCTACTGAGCGAATCTGTAAAACTTTAGAACCTAATGATGCCATTTCTAGCATTTCTTCAAAAGAAATACGATCGATTTTCTTCGCTTTAGGGGCAACACGAGGGTCTGTAGTATAAACCCCATCAACGTCAGTATAAATTTGGCATTCATCTGCTTTTAGGGCAGCTGCAATGGCAACACCAGAAGTATCTGAACCGCCACGTCCTAGAGTTGTAGTATTTCCGTTGGCATCGAAGCCTTGGAAGCCTGCAACTACAATAACACGGCCTGCATCTAGGTCATTGGTCATGACATCTGTGTCAATCGACTCAATACGCGCCTTAGTAAATGCACTGTCAGTTTTAATACCGACTTGACGTCCGGTATAGGATTTAGCTTCCACACCAATCGAATTAAGTGCCATAGCTAACATGGAAATCGTCACCTGTTCACCGGTTGAAACCATTTGGTCTAACTCGCGTGGGTCAGGTGTTTCGGTAATGGCTTTAGCGAGGGCAAGTAAGCGGTTTGTTTCACCACTCATTGCAGATACGACCACAACAACCTTGTGACCGTGATCATGCCAACGCTTCACACGACGAGCAACATTTAAAATGCGCTCGGGGGTACCCATAGAAGTACCGCCATATTTTTGAACGATTAATGCCATATCGCCTAAACCCTTATAATTAAACGGGAAAAGTATATTCTTGCTTCCTTGGTTTCATTATATGTACACCATTATGTACATAAATGAAATTGCTGAGTTTATCTAGCAAGCCGTGATTCGGCGGACAGTATATAGTAACGTAAATATGCTAACAATCATTGATCTGGACTAATTTCATCAAGTTTGCTGATTGTTAGCTTCGGTACAACTTATATAGCTTTTTTTAGTTGCTTCTTTTGCTGGCATTCTTCCTCCCACTTCATTACATCAGTAGCGAGGTATCTTTTCATTGTTCCGCCCTCAGAACTTAATGCCGGGGCTGGGAATGGAATCCCCCAAGGTGTGTTAATTTCCCACCGATTAAGTGTGCGTTTAGTAATATGAAACATCTCACACACATTGTTAGATGTCAGATATTTATCCACATTAGCCCTCCTTACTTTCCGCTTTAACTTCTAACTGGATGCCTTCATATGTGCCATCACCCCCACAATTCAGACAGTGTGTATATATGCCTAAACCATCCCCATCAGGACTAAAGTTTTCAGGTAATGAAACATCTATAAATTCAGTACCGCCAATTGGCTTCGTATGAATATGAGGGGCAACGCCGTAATAGGGGAAAATGCATTCACCGTTCCCGTCATCACAAAAATCACATGTTTTAACTTTTAATCCACTCATCCTTTAGTTCCTCAACTCATTACGTTCTTTCTTCAATTGACGCAAAAGGTTGTGAAGGGTAACGGTTACAGCTTTATCTAAACTTTTAGTTGAATGGAATTCTGCAAGCTGAGACAGTGCTAAACCAAAAATGTGATATGCAAAAACTTTTGCAGCTTCCGGATTGTTTTTGATAAGCTCCTCAGTACTTGGACAAATGATTTCTTCAAAAATATGAAGAGCCACCTGATCCGGAGTACCTTCAATACGGCTAGGGCTCAAATTAACTTCACCAATAACTTTGCTCATTGTTGAGAATCCTCACTTAAAATTTCCCATTCACCCCAATCGCCCAAATAACCAGATTTTGAAATGCTTGTTGTAATCACTTGACCATCATCACAAGTTACTTTCATTCGATTGGCATCTATGCGAACAGCTTTATAAACAACATCCATTTGTAAATTTGCTGGTAAAGGACTTGAGCCATTTACAGATTTAATTCTTACTTCCATTTTTAAGCCCTCAAATATTCTTCTTTAGTCCACTCAACAAACTCTCTATAAAGCTGCTGGGCAGGTTTATTTAATCGGTTGTGATAGTCGATCGTTATGCGCCGCCAAGCAACTGGTACCGCATAATGCTTTGTTAGAAACATTGCTTGGTCCATGCCTTGCCGGACTATTACGTAGCCCAGCAATTGCAAGTAGTACATAAAACCAAGCATGTGTTTTTGGCTCACTTTCTTGTACTGATCTTTCATGTTAGAAACCGTCCACTAATAAATAATCAGGGGTAGATTCTTGTTGAGTAGGTGTAGGATTCTCTAATTCATAGCGGCGTTTTCTCACATACCCCATTAGCTTCGGTTGAATCTGCGGATCTCGTGCAGCCACGTCTATTTCCAAAGCATCTAGCGTTGTAAGGTCTGGTGCAGTTTGGATTTGAACCATTAAAGAGGGTGGCTCATTAGCAGATGCCTTTTCTTTTTCTAGCTCTTCAAGACGTTTGTGAGTGGCGAGAAGGATAGGCTTCATTTGTTCGTCATCCCATGTGCGGGTATAACGATAAACCGCATTTACTTCTGCAGGTGTTTTTGACTCTTTTACACGCTGTAGAAGAGTATCTAGGGTTTGCTGATACTCATTGTTTTTTTCTTGCTCAGGTGTAGGCTGAGTTAAAAAATCTTCAGGTGAAGACACATAAGGTTGTTCTGTAATAACAATCGCACTATCTAAAGCTGATCCTATATTTTCTGAAATATCTTCGGATTGCACCAATGAGTCTTCAGAAGTAGTTACATTTGTTTGCTCAGTAATAACAATTGTAGGTTGTTTAACTTCATCAACAATTTCAGAAGTCTTTTCTACAACTACTGTCTGTGCACCTTTTGATTTCTTAGCACGCTGTTTCTTTGGTTCGTCACCTAGGCGAATAACACTAAAATCGTCACTAACTTCAAAACCTAACGCTTTAGATAGTGCTTTTAATTGAAGCTTGGCGTTTTCTGCATCACGTTGAACAAAGCCGCTATTAATAGATTCAATTAATGCGGTGGTTCTAAAATTCACGACGTAAATAGAAGGCGAATATGTAGTAATTACAAAAACATCCTGTCCTTCCTCATATTCATCAATAGTTAATGGCTTTGTGAATGTAATGCCAGCCAGCTCAATAGTTTCGATTTTGATGCAGAATTCAAAACCTGGTTTACCAAACACAGAAGCGGGGAATTGATCTAAATCAGAAAAGTCCAACATGTCTCCAATAGGACGACAAAGTACAGTTTTACCTTTTTGAAGAGCTGCAAATGCTTCAGCTGCAGTTAGTAAGTTAGACATGAAAAGCTCTCCTTTTAGTGATGTAACGACTGTTGTTGCTGAACTTGCTGAGGATTGTTTTTAGGGGCCCAACCCATCTGATCAGCACGTGCTTGGCAAGCTCTATTGATACCCGCCTCATAAGTAGTGCCTTTAAACTTCTTAATTGCAGCATTTAAGATGTTAGTGTCTGGAGCATCTTTAATTGCTTTCAAAGCATCTTGATATAGTTGATCCTGAGTACGAGGTGGCTTCTGGTTACCACCCTGAGCGGTTGTCTGGTTATTCTGATTTGTATTTTGACCTGCTGGGGTAGAGGCATTTTGCTCTTGATAAGCATAGTCATAGTTGTATAGATATTTACTACCATCAAAATTACCGAGGTAAACATCAGCTGCCACACCAATAGCCTTAAACGCTACACCAAGAGCATCAGTAACGGCCTTTTTATAACCTTCATCAATCGCTACTAATTTGCCTTTTTGAACTTCAACAATTGCTGAACCGCCGTTGCCGAAAAATTCCTCACCCCAAACACCATCAATCTTGGTTTTTACTGCTACTTCAGCAAAAGCCATAATGGTTCCATCTGGCGCGGTTTCAGACCATAAACGTACATGTCTATAAGTCCAGCCATGACCAACAGGACCAAAGGCCTGAGTCATAGCCATTAATCGCCATTGAGGGTTAATATCTGATTTACCTTTTAAATAACCAAACTCAATTTTTTTAAGAAAATTGGTAGGCGTTTGCTTAACTGCATTCCAGATATGTAAGTTGTCTTTTGAGTTTTCAGTTGTCATTTTTCTTATCCTCATCTAGAGCCGGTGAAGCCGCGTTTTTGCTTATATGCTTTGCGGTCATAAGTAGGGATATTTGTTTCACGTAGCTTTATTGCGAGCTGCTTTCTGCGTTGGAAGTCGATTTCTTGTGTAAGTTCATTCCAAACTTTTGGATAGTCAGTTTGGAACTTTTCAACGTCCAAAGGTGTCTTAACTGAGTCCTTCACCTTGTAAAGAACTGAGCCATTAGCATTAGATGCGTACACTTGCCAGCCAATGCGGACAGAGTAGAGGCCCTTATCATCACGGCCTAAAAATGACATATAGCCGTCAGGGTGTTTTTTGAAATTAGTCATCTTTAAGCCTCCACCAACTTGTTACGTTCGATGAAGCCTTTTAGAAGGCCATTGATGTTTCGGATGTCTTCAAATTCGGTGAAATCGTTATATGACTTACCGTTAATATCAGTGATTTCATTTACTGTGAGTTGAGTAATATCAACAGCGGTAAATTCAGAACCCGGAACGCCGTAACTGTCTAAATGAGCTTCAAAATCAAAGCTAACGTTTAAACGGAAGCTATCTAATTTGATGACGGCAACACCTGTATGTTTACCTGTGATTTTCGCGGTTAACACACCGTAAGTACTTGGCTGCGTTTTTGGAGTAAAGAGAGTAGGAGCTTCTTTTGTTTGGAAAGCTGGTTGTAGCTGGCAAGCAACTAAAGAACCACCAGAGATTGCAAGAGCAGCCATGCTGACAAATGCAAATGAGTTGAATGAGTTGAATGAGTTAACTTTTACGTTCATAATTGATCTCGCAGTTTGCAAAAGCACATCGGAAGGTAAGAGAGTCGATGTGCTTTTTTGTTATCTACGAGGTAAAGATTACTTTACAGAATTAAATATGTAAAGTTTAATTTACGAGTTAATGTAAATTTTAATATACATTTTATTTTAATAAAAAGAAAACCCACCTTAGTGGTGGGTTAGATCGATGGAATACTACGAAACTAAACTTAACTTGGAATTATTTGCTAATTGTGGCGGAGTTGGTAACGTGGAGAGAATTTTTTTCATTTCCTTTGGGCTATAGCCAATTTCCTTGAGCCTTTTTTCTATATCACTAACAATTTTACTTATAGTTTTTTCTCTGTCCCAAGAGATCTTAAATGCTTTTGAGTCGATTGCCTCACTTGTTTGAATTAAATACCTATCATGATTATAAAGATATTTTACCTTTCTGATGTGTTCATTGTGAGTCTGATCACATTGCTCTTTAAATGATAGAATAACTTCAATATAATTCATGTTCTTGATTAAACTCATATTAGTATATGGGTCATCAAAAATAGCATCAGCAAGTTCAGAGGGTTGTACCCCTTGCATTAAATAAATAGCTGTTAATTTATCAATGAGCTGGATAAGATATAGGTCGTTCATAGCATCTTCCTAACTTCTTCAATGAGTGAAGGTATGTGGTCTAATGACTTCACAAGAGTAGGGTTATCTCTTGAAATAACGCGACCAAACTTGTTGGATAACTTTAGATTTACGTAATTAACTAAAGTGCCATCATTGGCGGTATTTGGTTTTAGATATGGTAAATGGCGAGTAAAAGACTGCCATAACTCAGTACCTTTAGGATTATAACCTAAATCTACAAGCAAACTTGAGATTTCATCTTCCACTTTTTTTACAATAAGTTTTCTTAGCTGTTCTCTAGCTTGTGCTGGGCGCTTTTCAAGAAGTACAGGATCAACGTAATCTTTAGAAATTTTTCTATTTTCTTTCTCTGTAAGTTGTTTTGCAAAAAGCTCTAAATCTTCATCATCGAAATCATTTAACTCTGCAAGTTTTTGAAGCTTGTTTTTAACTAATTCATTAATTTCTTGTCTTTTTATTTCAAATAACTCATTAAAATCAAAACCTTTTAAAAAAGAATCTTGATCGCTCAGGTATACCATGTCACTTTCAACCGAGCCAAGAACTTGATCTTTTCTCTCATACTCTTTGGTCAATTCTTGAGAAGTATAGTCTTTAATTCTTTCCGCTTTAGCTCTATCAACCTCTTTTTGAAACTCACTCCACATGTCATTAAGGCCAATTTCTTCATGGAATATAACAGTGGCATTATTATCAATTTCGAAAGCAGTAATCTCTTCTTTTGGAATTGCGCGAAGAACCCTACCGATTACCTGGGCAAATGCATTCAAACTTTTGTATGGTCTAAAAATAGATAAAATGGTCAGGTATTTATGATCATATCCTTCCATTAACATATTCACAGACACCACAACATCGCACTCATTATTTTCAATAGATTGGAACTTCTGTTCTTGTGAAATCTTATCCATTTCACTATGGATAAGGATAGATTTAACTCCACGTGATGTATACCAGTTTTGAATATCTTCAGCATGTGCAATGCTGCACCCAACGGCTAATATTTTATGTGGAACATTAGGAGATATTTCTCTTAACGTAGCTAGTTTTGATAGGCTATGTTCAATTACATCCATTGAACATTCTTTGGATAAGGCTACACTCTTTTGTAACCATTCGGAATCTTTAAACTCCAAAACCCTTTCGATGGTTAGCTTTTCGTTTGGAAATTCAGGAGTTGTGAAAAACAAATTCTGCGCATTAATGGTTTCTTTTTTAAGATATTTTACATAACGATCACGCATAACTTCAGATAAAGGGGTTTCATGTATTCGCACACCAGGAATTTCTTGTCCATCACCACGATAAGGTGTACCTGTAACATGTAGTTTTTTTGCAGAACCAAAGAAGGAAAGGACTTGTTCCCAACTATTGGCTGCAGAATGATGTGATTCATCAATGATGATCATGTCAAAAAAATTATTAGAAACCCTATTTAATAAACACCTATCTGAATCACCAACAATTCTTTGAATATTTGAATAAATAATATTGCTAGATTCTAAATGCTCATCTGTTAACTCAGAAGTATATTCATTAATAACTGGGAGATTATTTAAGCCAAATATTACATCAAAATTTATCCAAAAATTATCTTGTAATGATTCTTGAGTCTTACTGATACTATTTTTTGTAACTAACCCAGGAGTAATAATTAAAACTCTGCCATCAGCAACACCATATGGTGCAATAGAAATTAGTCCGGACTTTCCTGTTCCAGTGGGTAGTACAACTAAAGCTTCTCCATTCGGATTTTCTTCAAAATAGTTCTGAATCTTTAAATATGCTTCAATTTGAGGTGATCTCAACTTGTTGTTGCCGACAATATTTACCGATGTATTTTTAAAATACGACATTGACACCCCCTAGGCGCTAGTTTTCCCGAATCATTCTAAAGTACCGTGTCGGGTTACGTTTTTTCATCAATTTGGTCTAGATCTTCTTTTTGCTCTATATGTATATCGCATACAGTCAACTACTTGACCTACAAAATAACAATGTTCATCCAAAGGAATGATATTTGGTTCAAATTTAGGATTTAGAGCCTGTAGATAACGAGATCCATCTGTCTCAATAACAAGCTTTTTAAAAGTTGCATCTTCAAATCTTCTGACCACAACCATATCGCCAGATTGCATGTCACTGTAGTAAACATCTGGGTCAACAAGAATGTAATCACCCTCCAGAAAGTCAGGTTGGTTACTTACGCCTTGAACTTTTAGATAAAAACAATTAGTGCATTCATCTGGCAAAGGAAGCCATTCTTCAACCATAGATAGATCAACAGATTGCACATTGGTAAAAGTTCCAGCCTGAACCCATGAAAGAACAGGTGCTAAAGTTGCTACTTTCTTGGAGACATTATTATCAATTTTTGTAGCATCCATTTTATTGCTTTGACCAGCAAGCCAATCTTTAGAAACACCTAAAAACTCAGCAGCTTTTACTAAATTTGAGCCTTCAAGTTCTTGTGTTGGCCCATTTACCCATAGCCCGACATTAGCTCTACTAACGCCAGCAAATCTAGCTAAATCAGTATTCTTGAATCTTTTACCTGTTTCAGACTCGTAGTGTTTTATAGCTAAAGACATTCGCTCTTGTAGAGTGCTCATAGTGTAAATCTCATGGCTATTGCCATATGGAAAATGTAAAGAAATCTTAACTTTTCATTTGCAAAGCTTGCTAAACATTTATTCGTAAAGTAGACTTGACAAAGTAAAGTTAAAGTTAGGAATAAATATGCGAATTGAGATGAAAACATCAGATGTTTTGGCTCGGTTCAATGCGCCAAAAATCGCAAAAATCTTAAAAATTAGCCGTCAAGCAGTTTACCAGTGGGGTGAATTTGTGCCTGAAGCTGCTGCTTTTAAGCTGCTTGAACAAGAACCAACACTACCATTTAAGAGAGTTTCATGAGCCTTGAAAAAGAAGATCTTCGTTTGAAGATGCTCCCTGACATGATGGAGCGTTTGAGATTGATCTCGGATGTCCGAGGTAAAGATTATGCGCATCAAGCCGTAATCCTCTTAGAGAAAGCCATTATGGGTGAATATCATGAGGTTAGCTTAATGCTTGAAAGAGCTGAAAAAAATAGGAAGAAAAGGGAGCGTTTAGGATTACTAGGGAAGATCGGGGTAAACCCAGAATCCCAAATTCTAGAAATTAAAAAAGCCTGATGGTCGAGATCAGGCTACTAGGCATTCAATTGAGGTGGATCAAATGAACACGAATAATCTATCAAATCAAGAACAAATAATCCAGAGCTGGTTTGAGCCGGCTCTCCACACACTTAAAGCATTAATCAAAAAGTGTGAAGAGAACCTAGAGCGAATTAAAGCTGATACTAAAAATGCAGCTGTAAAGCGAGATGAATTTAAAGAGGTTTTAGTGCGTCAGCATCGTATTACGTACAACCATGCTGAGGAAATTATTAGAAGCCTTAGCCGTGCTGATCGTATTCGCTTCTTGGGTAGCACATACATTCAGATTAAAGAAGGCGGTGAAGCATGAATACATTTGTTGATGCTGCTCGTTCTTTTAGAACTCAATTCGACTTAAATTTTTCTGAAAAAATCATCGTAGATTTCTTTGCTGGCGGTGGTGGTGCAAGCACTGGATTAGAGATGGGGTTAAACAGGCCTGTTTATGTTGCTGTAAACCATAATCCAAAAGCAATTTCTATGCATGAGGCTAATCATCCCCATGCAAAGCATTATGTTCAAGATGTATTTGCAGTAGATCCAATTGATATTTGTGATGGTCATCAAGTCGGTTGGTTTCATGCAAGCCCAGACTGCACACATCATTCGCAAGCTGCTGGCGGACAACCACGTAAAAAAGAAATACGTGACCTTTCTTGGGTTGTTCTTAAGTTTGCAGGCAAAGTTAAACCTGATGTGATCAGTTTAGAAAATGTTAAGCAGATCTTAGGATGGGGACCTTTAATTGCAAAACGAGACAAAGCAACAGGCAGAGTCATTACTCTCGATAAAATTAATATTAATGGCAAAAAGGTAAATCGAATTGCAGAGCCTGGTGAGCGAGTTCCTCGCCACAATCAATTCTTAGTACCAAACCCCAAGAAGAAAGGTAAAACTTGGAAACACTTTGTCCGTAGTCTTGAACAACTTGGTTATGAAGTTGAGTGGCAAAAAAATATTATTGCTGCTGACTTCGGAGCGCCAACAAAACGTGAGCGATTATTTCTCGTTGCTCGCTGTGATGGGCAACCAATAGTATGGCCAGAAAAATACTTCTCAAAGAAACCTAAGGGCAATTTAAAAAAATGGCGCTCAACAGTTGAATGTGTTGATTTTTCAGATTTAGGAAATTCAATTTTTGATAGGCCGCAAGGTCCTCTAGCTGATGCAACTCTAAAACGCATAGCTAAAGGTATTCAAAAATATGTCATTGAAACTAAAGAGCCATTTTTTGTTAATTCTGCCACACCTTTTATTGGCCGTGATTTCCGTACAAGTTTTGGTCATGACATACGTGAACCATTAGCAACAACTACAGCAGGTTATGGCGGACATAGTTCTTTAATAAGTCCAATCCTTGTTCCGTTTATTACAGAGTTTGCAAACGCTTCTCAACAGCGGAATTGGTCAATTGATGAGCCTCTATCAACCATATGTGCACAAGTGAAAGGTGGGCATCATGGATTAGTTACTGCCAAGTTGAGCAAAGATAACTATAAGGGCGCTCTTCGTGTTGCTGCATTTTTAATTAACTACTACGGCAATGGAGACGCAAGAAGTATCACTGAGCCAATGGATACGATCACTACTAAAGATCGTTTAGCCCTAGTTACTGTTTGGATCAAAGGTGAACCTTGGGCAATTGTTGATATCTGTATACGCATGCTTAAACCACGTGAACTTTTTAGAGCGCAGGGGTTTCCAGATTCATACGTAATTGAATACGGGAGCGATGGAAAGCCTCTATCTAAAAAAGATCAAGTCTTTATGGTTGGTAACTCCGTTTCTCCATATCCAATGGCTGCTATCGCCAGAGCAAATAATCCATTTATTACGCAACAAATTAAGGGGGCCGCATGAATTATTACCAACACCATATTGGTGACTTTAACAATGCGACTCGCCACCTCAGTTTAATTGAGCGTGCGATTTACCGTGACTTATTAGACATGTATTACGACACGGAGAAGGCGATTGATGCAACAAGCATTGATCGTTTAGCACGTCGTTTGCAATGTACTACCGAAGAGCAAAAAGAAGCTCTCAAATATGTACTTGATGAGTTTTTCATTCTTGAAGAAGGTGTTTATCGCAATAATCGTTGTGAACGAGAAATTGCTGAATACCACGGGAAAAAGAAACAAGCGAGTGAGGCTGGTAAAGCGTCTGCTGCAAAACGTGCAGCGAAAAAGAAAGGTTCGTCCAACAGTGGTTCATCAAAAGATGATCAATCGTCTAACGAAAATTCAACGGTCGTTGAAAATCCGTTAAACGAAGAACAAACGGGCGTGCAACCAACCAATAACCATAAACCATTAACCATTAACCAAGAACCAATTATTGATAGTAGTAGTAATACGCGTGGAGAAAATTCGCAATTAACTCCAATTCAATTTGCTCAGTATCAGATCGATGATCACAAACGCTATTCAATGCGTGAATTCATTTCTGAATACAGCGAGTTTCAATACGATTTCATTTCACTTGCTCAACAAAGATTTGTTTCGGTACCTGAAATCGACTTGAGAACCATGATTCAAAATTTCGGTGACTGGTACTTTGCAAACGAATCAAGTTCGTTGAATACACCAAGCATCTGGTTGGTTAAGTGGTTCTCTTGGGTTCAAAACAACGAGAAACAAGTCGCTGCTAACCGCAAGAAACAAGAGCAAATCAATTCAGCTGGTCAAAAACCACAAGAGTCGGGTTACTTCGCTAATCTTTTTGAAGAACAGAGCGAATCTCAAATCGTGGATGTAACCCCAGCAAAAAAGTTTCCAATGATTGAGGAGGTAGGTCATGCATGAGATTACCTTGAACGAAGTGCGTCAATTAATCGCTTCTCTTCGCACTGTTTACGCTGCTCAGTTCAATAAGCAATTTCCAGCAACAGGCGAAAGTGCAATTCCTCTGTCAGTGGTTGAGCAAATCGCACTTAAAACACTGATTGGCGTTCAACAAAACCAATTTAACAACGCACTTGCTCGATTACTTACAGCAGGTGGACGCTTTATGCCGTCATTTGCCGAGTTTCGCACCTGGTGTATCGGTGAAAGTTGGATGTCTCCAGAAGAAGCTTGGTCTCGCGCATGTAAGTTTACAACTGACCGTTCCGTGGTTATTACCCAAATCACTAAGTACGCCTTAGACGAGGTTATGTATTTGATCGAAGCCGGCCAAATGCGAGCAGCTCAAGATAATTTCTTCGGGACATACAACGTGATGGTGGCTAAAGCTCAGTTAAAAGGCCGTCAGCAAGAGTTTTACACTCCACCGCTACAACTAGAGCATAAAGAACCTGAACACACCCCAGTAAGCAATGACGAAGCGCAAAAGCATCTCCAATCATTGATGGAACGTTTAAAAATCAATGGTCGTAAACCTGTACCAGTACAAAAGCTTAAGGCTAAGGAAAAAGAGCCTGAGCTTATAAAAGAGTTGGGCCCTGATCCTTTCGATAATCCACACGAATACGCAGAGATGTGCCGTCGGGAGGGTATGCTAATCCCTAGAAATATTCTTCAGCTAATTGATGGGGCGAATGTATGAATAAATTCGAGATTTTAGCGTGGGGTTTACTCATTTCATTTTTTACAGCAGCTATTAGCGGTGCGGTGGTTTTGTGGTGGTTGGCAAGAAAGGAGACGTTTGAAGAATGAGTTCAATGAGCCTTGCAGATTACCGCGCAACATGTCCGAAAGCTCAAAAAGTTAAAAAGGGTCGAAACAAGTTTAATGCTTCGAAAATTAAATTGGATAGAATGACTTTTGACAGTACTAAAGAATACAAACGGTATATCGAGCTAAAGGCTCTACAACAACGAGGTGAAATTAAAGAATTGCAGCATCACACAAAATTTGAATTGGCACCGAAGACAAAATTAGAAGGGGAGAAACGAGCTAAACCAGCACTTAGATATTTTGCCGATTTCACTTATTTCACGACAGCAGGTGAATACGTTGTTGAAGATGTGAAGTCTATAGCTACACGCAAGCTACCGAGTTACCGAAATAAAAAACACCTGATGAAAACAGTTCACAATATTGATGTGAGGGAAGTTTAAACATGAATGCAAAAGTTAATAACAAGACAATGGACTGGTCTAAACGTTCTGCTCATCAATGGTTGGAACAATATGGTCTATGGGTAAGATCAACAAAATTTAAATTTTCTGCAAATCCTTTAGCATGTCTAATTGACCAAAATGACACAACTAGAATTAGATCAAGTAAGGTCTCTATGCCATGCGAAATTGAAGATTATGAAGCAGTTGAAGTAAGTAAACTCTTGGCGAAAATGCATAACGATAATAGGGAGTTTTTACAAGAAAGGGCTTGGTTTTTAATACTTTATTATGAAAATAATTGGTCGTATCTAACAATTGCTAATGTGCATAGATGTAGTAAAGCAAAGGTACGTGCTGAGATTGATAAAGGCTTGGCATATTTGGATGGAAAAATTGAGGTGTTGCAATCTTGACAGTGCAGCACACTTGGTTTAGATTTGTGATATGGTGGGACGAAGTTATAAGCGTTGCACCAAATTGTTTTAAAAGCTCGCCAAATGGTGAGCTTTTTTTGTTTTGTGCTATAGTCCAGTCTAATTAAAAACTGGTACTTAAAATGAATATTTGTGTTGGTGGTGAACTTAACGGGCAAAAGATTGAAAAAGAATGGCGATTGTTAAAAGCTTCTGATATCGACCCAAGTTTCACAACAGAATATTACAAACAGGTTTTTAACCGCGACAATACGGTTTTCCATTTCTGGTTGCCAATCGGAACTGACTTACATGATATGTCTGAGAAAGTTTTAGGTATTTTAAGAGCACCTAAAAACTAGCTTTTTACTTACAACAAGTGTCAGAAAACGCTTGAGTTCTGTTAATTGTTAACAGTTTGTAAACCACATAAGATATAAATACTAAGCGTAACATGCTTAGGATTTCAGGTTTTAGTGAGATTCACTAGTCCACTCTTATATAAGAGTGGTTTTTTTATTGATTTTAGGATCATATTATTAGTTGCGTATATATGAATATCCATATATCATTCATTTCAAATACTGCGCTGAAAGTTTTTGTTTTTGTGACCCGTTTCTAATTTAGGAACGGGTTTTTTGATTTTAAAACCCCACTCGCTTAGGACGCTTTGCGAGTTTACTTGCCGGACGGATTACGGCGCAAATGGCCCCGCTAAATATCGATTATTGGCGGGGCTTTTTATTTTATTAACTAGATAATTTAGTTCTCGATAGTGAATAATTTACTATTTATAATCAAATACTTACACTTTAATTTGATTAAAATTTATGCTTTACTCATTGAATCATTTATTGAGAGGTGAAGCATATGTTGTTTAATGGTTCAGAAGAGCTTGTTGTGATTTCCAATGATGGTACTCGAAGCGCTTTGAAGTCTTGTAGAATTGATAATGAAGAAACAATCTTCACAAGTGACTCTACAGATGGCGTAAGTATTGGAGATCGATTAATCAAGAAATTACAAAATGGTTCAAATCGAGAATATTTAGTTAAATCTGTTAAGGATGGTGTAAATATGTTTGGACATAGAGAGATTAGAGTTCAGCAGATTTAAAACCTACAGTATTAATAACCCTACCTTATGGTAGGGTTTTTCTTTTTGGAGTATGTATGACTGAATTTCAAAAAATTAAGCATGAGATTAGACAGCTCCAAATAGAGCTAAACCATTTGGGAAGTTGCAATACAAAAGGTTTAAATACAGAACAGATCGCTCACTTAGATGAGCGATTTTTTTTAGCCATAGCAAAGCAAAATAAATTAATTGCACGACTCAACAATAAACCAGAAGGCTTCTTATAAGAGGCTATTGGTATGGACGATAAAGAGTATTTTTGGCTAACTCGGAAAAAAGAACCTAAAACCAAGCCTAAATCCAGACCACTGCCTAAGGCGAAGCAAAAATATCTCGAGGCTGAGGCAACACTTAAGGAAGAACTTGAGGATTTGGCGATTGGATTTGAACAGAAGTTTCAGCCAATCCATACCAAACACTGGCGCTTTGACTTTCATATTGTGAAATTGCGTTTGCTCATTGAAATTGAGGGTGGTCCCTGGTCTGGTGGGCGTGGTGGAAAGCTGTCAAATAAAGCATGGAGTCTTGATCGATATGATCTTGCTGAAGAGATGGGATACAAAATAGAGCGCTTTCATCCAGATTCTATTTTGTCGGGATATGTCATCAACTGGATAAAAAGTGAATTAGCGAGAATTGAAGATGGAGCAAATAAGACCATTTCCACCGACTGATTTTATTGATCAAGCAGATGAAGAAGAAGCAATTCGATTAGCGCCAGCCCCTGATTTAATGAATTGGGTAATTGCAAATTTTTTAACTATTGGTGGTCCTTTGCATAATCCAGATCACGACCATATCGCTGAGATGCTTCATGATAATGAGGGTTTCTTGGCTTTCGCATGGGCTTCTTCTGCTTATACCAGAGCTAAGCGTATGGTGCTCGGCCAATGTGAAAAGGTTATGTTTCAACAAGGCGGCTGGAAGAAAGCTCGACAAGAGCAGCAAATGCGCGACTGGTTCGGATTCGTTCCAGTTTACTTAATCACAATCGATGCAAGCTTTTGTGAAAAGGCAAACGATAGCGA
>NZ_JAKTIM010000041.1:0-129911 GCF_027855455.1 Acinetobacter sp. AOR01_HL
TGAACTGCACCCCGAAAGTTGGACACATTCAGTCTAACTTGGAGGGTGCTTTTCTATGGCTAAATATTCTCAAGAATTTAAACTTGAGGTTGTCCAATATTACTTATCTGGTTTTGGCAGACACCAAGTAAGTCATAAATTTGGAATACATCATAGCGATGTTGCTAAATGGGTAGCCAATTATAATAATCATGGTGCTGAGGGTCTGAGCAGGAAAAACACAAATACTGTATATACTCCTGAATTTAAATTTAAAGTTATTCAGTCTGTTCTTGAACAAGGTTTATCTGTACGTGAAGCTACAAATCAATTTAATCTGAAATCACACACACAGTTATTAAGTTGGTTGCTCCAATACGAAGAACACGGTATAGATGGCTTAAAAGCTAAGCCGAAAGGACGACCTAAATCCGTGCCAAAGCCTAAGATAAAAAAAGTCAAAAATGCTCTGAATGATAGAGACAAAACCCAAGAACAGCTACTAGAAGAACTTGCATATCTACGAGCTGAGAACGCTTATTTAAAAAAGCGGAGAGCCTTGATTCAGAAGCAGAAAGAACAGGAACAAGCCGAACAGCAACGGTTACAAGATTCATTTCTGAATTAAGGCAAAACTATAAATTGAAATATCTATTACGTGCATCACAGATGGCTCGAAGCACGTACTTTTATCATGAGCAGCGATCAAAGCTTAACGACAAATACAGTGACCTTAAGCAGCAAATTAAGATGATCTATCATAAGCATAAAGGTCGGTATGGCTATCGTAGAATTACTCTTGCTTTAAAGAATATGGGATTAACAATTAACCATAAATGTGTACAAAGACTCATGCAGTCAATGAAACTTAAATCACGCATTAGAATCGCAAAATATCGTTCTTACAAAGGGGACATCGGGCAAGTTGCAGATAATGTACTACAGCGCCAATTTAAAGCTGACAAACCAAATCAGAAATGGGTAACGGATGTAACCGAGTTTAATATTCGAGGAGATAGGCTTTACCTATCACCAATTATGGACTTGTTTAATGGGGAAATTATTGCCTTCCAAACCCACCGTAGACCAATGTATGAGTTAGTAAAAAATATGTTGAAAGATGCACTTACGAAGCTTGCAGATCATGAAAAGCCTATCATCCATTCAGATCAGGGATGGCAATATCAAATGCGTCATTATCAGCGAGAACTAGCAGAAAATGGTTTAACCCAAAGTATGTCTCGTAAAGGAAATTGCTTAGATAATGCATCAATGGAGAGTTTCTTTGGAATACTTAAATCAGAATGTTTCTACGGTGAAAAATTTAATTCTGTTGAGGAATTAGAGAAAACTGTGAAAGAATACATTCATTATTACAACCATGAAAGAATCAAGGTTAAATTAAAAGGACTAAGCCCTGTACAATACAGAACTCAGTCCTTAGAAGCTGCTTAATTAATTGTCCAACTTTATGGGGTCAGATCATCACAGGCGGTTTTTTTTATTTAGATTTTCTGGATTTCTGAAATCCACTTTTGTTTCTCTTCATCTGAAATGAAAGAGGCTTCAAAAGAGTTAATTGCGAGTTGCTTCAACTCATCATTGGTTAAATCTAATGCCTGTTGAATGGCAAAGAAATTATCATTCATATAACCGCCGAAATATGAAGGATCATCTGAGTTAACAGTCACGTGTACGCCTTTTTGTAAAAGACGGCGGATATTGTGATCTTTCATATCCTTAACAACACATAGCTTTAAGTTACTTAAAGGACAAACCGTTAATGGCATTTTTTCATTAATTAGACGAGCCATTAATTGTTCGTCTTCTTCAGAACGCACGCCGTGGTCAATACGGTTTACTTTGAGCAGGTCTAAAGCTTCCCATACATATTCAGGTGGACCTTCCTCACCTGCATGAGCCACGATTAAGAAGCCTTCTTCACGTGCTTTAGCAAAAACACGTTCAAATTTAGCTGGTGGATGGCCTACTTCGCTTGAATCAAGTCCTACAGCGATAATATCTTCTTTAAACGGTAAAGCTTGCTCAAGCGTTTCAAATGCAGCTTCTTCGCTTAAATGACGTAAGAAACACATGATCAGCTGAGAACTGATACCAAATTTGGCTTTTGCGTCAGCACATGCACGTTTAAGCCCATTGATCACGGTTGCAAAAGCAATACCACGGTCAGTATGAGTTTGCGGATCGAAGAACATTTCTGTATGAACGACACGATCTTCCGCACACTTTTCAAAATATGCCCATGCTAAATCGTAGAAATCTTGCTCATGAACAAGAACATTTGCACCAGCATAGTAAATATCTAAAAATGATTGAAGATTATGAAAGTTATAAGCTTGCTTTACTTCTTCAACAGATTTGTAAGGAATCTGAATCTGATTACGCTGTGCAATGGCAAACATTAATTCAGGTTCAAAGGTCCCTTCAATATGCACATGCAACTCGGCTTTTGGTAAGGCCTGAATCAGCTCGACTTGATTCATATTAACTCCACATCTAAAGAAAAAAAGGGTGTGGTAAGCACACCCTTCTATAATTTCCTTCTTATATCCCTATCACTAAAATAGTTCTAGAAGGAAATTATAAACAATCGTATTAACCGCCAAAGGCGATAAATTTAAATACCCAAAGAGCAGCAATAATCCACACCATGTATGGAACAGTTTTTGCCTTACCCGTAAATAATTTAACTAATGCATAGCTGATAAAGCCCATTGCAATACCATCTGCAATTGAGTAAGCAAATGGCATAAATACAATCGTTAAAAAGGCTGGTACAGCTTCTGTAATATCATCCCAATCGATGTGAGTGATCCCTTGGATCATCAATACACCAATGAACAATAAAGCGGGTGCTGTTGCAAAACCCGGCACAGATTGAGCAAGAGGTGCCAAGAATAAACAGCAAATAAATAAGAAAGCGACAACTACCGCGGTTAAACCTGTACGTCCACCTGCTGCTACACCTGAAGCCGATTCAATATATGGCGTAGTTGATGATGTACCTAATGCTGCACCAGCAACGATTGCAGTAGAGTCAGCAAATAGCGCTTTTTTCAAACGTGGCAATTTACCGTCTTGTAAAAGGCCGGCACGGTGTGAAACGCCAACCAAAGTACCTGTACTGTCAAACAAGTCAACAATAAAGAATACGAAGATGACACCCACCATACTTGCGGTAAACAACCCTTCAAAGTCCATTTGCATGAATGTTGGCGCAATTGAAGGAATTTCACCAACCACACCCTTAAATTCATTTAGACCTAAAGCTGTGGCAATTGCTGTAACGACCAAAATACTAATAATAATCGCACCGCGGACTTTAAGCTGATGCAAAATTACGATAAGTAAAAAGCCAAATAAAGCTAATAATACAGTAGGTTGTTTAATATCGCCCAAACCGACCAATGTTGCTTGGTTCGCGACAATAATTCCGGCATTTTTTAACGCAATGAGCGCAAGGAATAAACCAATACCACCACCTATCGCAAATTTAAGCGACATCGGGATTGCATTGACAATCGCCTCACGAATTTTAAAGAAACTAATCGCAAGGAATACCACACCTGAAACAAAAACAGCAGCTAAAGCTGTCTGCCATGGCACTACCATACCCATACAAACCGAATAGGTAAAATAAGCATTAAGCCCCATACCGGGTGCCAAGGCGATTGGATAATTAGCAATAATACCCATCACTAAGCAACCGATTGCTGCTGCCAAACAGGTCGCAACGAATACGGCGCCATGATCCATGCCGGTTTCAGATAAAATGAGTGGATTGACAATGATGATGTAGCACATTGTTAAAAATGTAGTTACACCAGCAAGAACTTCTGTTCGAAACGTGGTTTTATTGTCGCTTAACTTAAATAAACGCTCTAACCACCCTGCCGAAGAATTGGGCGCCGCCATAAGTAGCCTCTATGCAAAATCTGAGCTGTGGAATATGTACTTCTATGTAGGTATCTGAGCAATCTTGTTTTTCTGTTCAGATCTCTAGACAAAAATCTTAAATAGACGAAGCAACAAATATGCCACTCATTTGATTTCTGCTGTCATACACAGAAAATAGCCACAGCCCCTCTTGAAACACAAAAAAGCTGCATAACCCCTATGCAGCTTTTTTACTATACGTTCAATAAGTTTAACAGATTCAACAGCAACATGATCAAAATTTATGAAAAGATATGATCAATGGCACACTTTTTAAAGCAAATCACAATCGACACTGTGCTTAGAAAAAAACTTTTTTATCACTGATATATTTTTGCAAATTATATGAAGCTAAATTGCTATGACTAACACGGTTAGGATTACGTTCGATGGTCTGTAAATTTTTTTCAGCTTCTTGAATGATCCTCATGAGCTCTTGATGTCTTTTATTTTGGGTATCTAAATATGCCCAATACCCTAATACAAATACAATACTCACGCATAACACTATTAATACTTTATTGATCATTATTATTATCTCTATGTTTTTAATGTTAATGATCTTAACAAAAAAAAATAAGGTTGTGAATACTTTCACATTTATTTACAATAATTATCAACCACACAAGTTATTGATATAAAAATGTTTTCCACTATACAATTTAAAAAATTGATTAAAAAGAAAACTTTTCACTTAAAAATTCATTTTTAAAAATAGCTATATTATTTTAAATGAAAATTATATAGACTGCTTGGCCCATTTTTATTTTGAAGTATATTTAAATTTATCGTTTACTTTAACTTCATTATATTATTTATTGAATTTTCATATATTTCTTTCATTATTTAATAGTAAAAAGCCCACCTTCCTCAATAAAGTGGGCTTTTATAAATTAATTAACCTGCGACTTCTTCAACTTTAGGTTTTACTTTTACAAGATCAGATTCATAGATGACCTCATATTCTTCTAAATTTAAATGATGTAAACGCTGTTTAAGCTTTTTCAATGACCATGGCCATGCTGCAAAGTTACGACCATTTGCATCAAGGTAATAACTCTTACAACCACCACTATTGAATACTGTGGTTTGTAAATGCTTTTGTACAAGCTCATTATGCTTTTTAATTATTTCTGATTTTACAGAAAGTTTAGCAATACCTTTCGCTTTCATTTGCAATAAACCATCTACAATATATTGCAGTTGGGCTTCAGCAAGACCAATGAATGAGTCATAAACCAAGACATTTGGCCCTAGCATAAGAAATGCGTTCGGTACATTTTCAATATTGGTTCCTAAGTAAGCTTCCGGTGAGGAGTCTTTCCAGAGTTCTGCCAGACATTCCCCTTTTTCGTTATGTACCCGTTTACCAATGGGTGGATGAGACACTTCAAATCCAGTGCCCCAAATAATCACATCAACTTCATGGCGTTCACCGTTAGCTGCAACCACGGTGTTGCCTTCCACTTTAACTAAGCCATGTGGAATAAGTGTAGTATTCGGTGCTTGTAATGCTGGATAATAATTATTGGCAAATAAAATACGCTTACAGCCAATATCAAAATTAGGCGTTACATTTTTACGTAAAACTGGATCTTTAATTTGTAACTTTAACAATTGTTTCGCAGCAAAATTGACAGGTTTTAATGCTTTTGGGTTGCGTAAGCCAAAATTAATGACATTTAAGGCGCCTGCTACAGTCTGGCGCCAACCTGCCTGAATCGCTGGATATTTGGCAATAATTGATTTACTTAACTCACCTAAGTCTGTATCCGGTTTTGGCAGCACCCAAGGGGCTGTACGTTGGAATACAAACAGTTCTTTGGCTTTAGGTTGAATTTGGGGCACAAACTGGATGGCAGATGCACCAGTACCAATCACAGCAATACGTTTTCCAGTTAAGTCATAATCATGGTTCCATTTCGCCGAATGGAACATTTCACCAGTAAAGGTATCTAAACCTTCAAGGCGTGGAATCTGCGCCTCAGTAATTGGGCCTGTAGCAAATAGAACTGTTTTAGTAATATATAAACCAGAGCTTGTCTCTAGTTTCCAGACATTTTTTACATTGTCCCATTCCGCTTTTAATAGTTCGGTATTGAATTCAATTAAGGACTCAATATCAAACTCACGACTAACATCTTCTAAATAACTTAAAATTTCCGGCTGACGTGCAAATAAATGGCTCCATTTTGCACTTGGAGCAAACGAGTAAGAGTACAGAGCCGAAGGTACATCACAACCACAGCCCGGATAGGTATTTTCACGCCAAGTACCACCGACGCGGCTTGCTTTTTCAATAATTTTAAAATTAGTTAGGCCTGCTTCATTTAGCTTAATTGCAGCAGCAAGACCAGAAATACCCGCACCGACAATAAAAGTGTCATAAATATGTGCAACTTCTTGGGTTTTACGGGTGCGTGTATTTGTTCTAGGTTTAGTGACCATAATTTTTCTGCCTATACAAAATTTTATTTAAATAACTGATACGAAAGCCCAAGGAACTTTGCATATAGCGTTGGAGATGTCCTTTTCATAAGCCAGAATAATTTGGCGTCGATCTGTGGCGTGGTGTAGAGCTGCCCACGATCTAATCGATTCAATGTTAAAGTTGCAACTGCATCGCTGGTCGTCATGGCATAGTTCATGAGTGCATGGTCTGCAAGCTTGGAATAACGCCCCGGAATACGACCATTTTTAATGATATTGGTTGGCACCAAAGTCGGGCAAAGTACATTGACTTTAATATTGAATTTGCGAAGCTCGGCTGAAAGGGTTTCTGATAATGCCAATACACCCGCTTTCGTTACATTGTAGACACTCATTTCTGGTGCTGCGGTATACGACGCCGCAGAAGCGACATTAATAATTGCACCGTAACCTAGTTTTTTGAACTTTGGCACAAATGCATGACAACCATGAATAACACCCCACAGGTTTACATGCATACACCATTTCCAGTCTTCTAAACTCATTTCATCAAATTTGCCACCTAGACCTACGCCAGCATTATTAATGATGAGTGTTACCGGATGATCAAGTAACTGCTCTGCTTGATCAGCCAAAGTCTGTACTTGTTCTGCTTGCCCAACATCGCACTGTACAGCAAATGCTTTTTGTCCCAACTGTTCAATTAACTTTACGGTTTCTTCAGCAGCTTCTAAATTAATATCTGCGCAGACTACGCTGCCACCACGTTTTGCCAGTTCAACTGCAAAGCTTCGTCCAATCCCACTGCCTGCCCCAGTTACGACCGCATATGCGTTTCGGCTCGGCTGGTCTTTCTTACCAAATAAAATCATAGTAAATCCTAAAAAACTTTAGGGAGATGGCAGTAATTGTCATATTACTGCCATGACCAATAGGCTTATGAAACTGCACGAACTGGTGGTGTAAATTCCTTCACAAAGTAAGGCGCAATTGCACCGCCCTCGTTAAGTAATTTCTTTTTGTAGTACTCTAGATATTCAGTCGTATCATGGTCATTTGGATGGAAGTCTGGACGTAAGTAATCAAAAATCTGACCAATGGTGCTACCAAATACGCCATCTTTTGGACTAAAAATTAAGTTGACGCCACGACGTGCATCTTTCCAAAATTTTCTGGTCAACAGTTCTTTTGGCTTACGCAGTAGAGGTACAAATAAAGTTGCTGTTGGAATAAGCCCTAAAATAGTAATGAAAGCCATTAAAAAGCCCGTTGCCCGTAACGGATAATTACCGTTTAAAACCTGATATACATCATAAGCAATATCTTTATGCTCAGATTCTTCAAGCATATGCCACATCCATAAGGCACGACTTTTGGCATCGTCGGTATAATAGAAATTCTTTTCATGTTTCATCATGTATTCGGCAAGTACCGCCGTAAAATGTTCAATACCCGCCATGAGTGAAAGCTTTAATGGCTGCGGGAATTTTAAGAACACATATTTAAAGAAGTTCTCACCCAAGAAACGATAAAAATCGACCGGATATTCCAGCTCTTTAATTGCATTATTGAACTCATTATGCAATTTTGAATGGATGGCTTCTTGACCAATCAGCGATGTAACACGCTGTTTTAAAATCGGATCTTGAATAAATTCACGGTGGTGACGAGCTGTTTCAATCACCAGATCTTCACCATAGGTCAAAAAAACCGAAAGCGTTGCAAAGAACAAAGTTGCAAACTGGTTGTTGACGTAAAACTCGATATCAATTTCTTTACCATCAAATCCGATATTTAAATGGCGAATTGGGATAGTCCCTTTATTTGAGAAATCTATCTTTTGATACTGAGCTATAACTGATTTAGGAGAAATAATATTTCGGATAGCTTGAGCGACCATTTTCGACACCCTATAAAATTTGTTAAATACAAGGCAGCGTCGAATCAAACAGTTAAAGTTGTCTTTAGATTATTTCTTGCAATCTTTAACTGCTCTAGAACAAAAATTTGCTCGAATACATCTGCCTTGCCATGTTTTATGAACTTAAATATTGTTAAGTTCACCAAATCAGATTAAATAGTGCGCTTGATATAACTCTCGAACAAGGACAAAAAAAGCCAACCCACATTGAAACTTTTTGCCAACTTAAATATTTTTGATAATTTCAAATAACTTATATAACTAACTATTATTCATAATAATTTAAATAAAATACATTTGTCCTAAAATGATAAAAATATGGCTTTAAAAGATAAAAAATGAAATATTATGCCTACTTCGATAAAAATCTTATTTCAATATTTCAGCGTTCCAAAAATCACACTAAGCTTTCTATTTTCAGAGCTTTATTGCACAAATGAAAACGATAAACTGCATTCAGAGAAAAAAATTGAATGAGGATAATAAATCATGTTTGATATGCGTTTATCTCATGAGCGTGGTGCAGCACATCATGGCTGGTTACAGTCGAAACACACGTTTTCATTTGCAAATTATTGGGATCCAAAACAAGTTGGCTTTTCAGATTTACTTGTAATTAATGACGATACGGTTGCTCCATCAAAAGGCTTTGGTACTCACCCTCACCGTAACATGGAAATTATTTCTTATGTGCTTGAAGGTGCGTTAGAACATAAAGACTCAATGGGTACAGGTTCGGTTATTGTGCCTGGTGATATTCAGTTAATGAGCGCAGGCCGTGGGGTTGCACATAGTGAATTTAATCACTCTACTCAAGAAAACGTGCACTTCTTGCAAATTTGGGTAGTTCCAAATGAAGTGAACACAACACCGGGCTATCAACAATTGCATATTTCCGAGGAAGACAAACGCGGCAAATTGCACTTGATGATTTCACCAAAAGGTGGCGAAAAAACTTTATCCATCAAACAAGATATTAATATTTATTCAGGTCTTTTTGATGGTGAAGAAACAGCAGAGTTTGCAATTCCTGAAGGTCGTTATGTTTACCTACATGTGGCAAAAGGCCGTATTGATGTAAACGGTAAAACCTTTAATACCGGTGATGCTGCGCGTATTCGTGATGGAGGCAAGTTATCATTTACCAATGGTGACAATGCTGAAATTCTGATTTTTGATATGCGTCCGGAAGAAATTCCAACCATGCCATAAATAGTAAAAACACCTGCGTAGAAATATGCAGGTGTTTTTTATCACATTTGAAGACCTAAAAATTATGATTGATCTTCTGAGCGTGCCATTTCGGTATTGATATAACTCATTATCATAGTTGTTAGCCCCTGCACCATTTCATCAAAACTAATAAATGGGTTGGGTAAAATAAGATGCCTTGCAACGTTAAAAATACCGCTATTAATACAAATATAGGTAATTACAGGTAAATTGTTAATTTTTAAATATTTAGGATTGTGCATCATATACTTCATGATGACTTCCATTAAAGCCTGTTCAATTTTTGGAATATATTTATCGTATTGCAACTCACCTGCATAACGTAAAACGGTTAAATAACGGTCATTATTTTTCTTTAATAAATCACTGAACGTATAAAAAATCATTTCAATAACAGGTTCTAACTCCAACTCTAAAATTGTAGGAGTTAGCTCTTTAATCATGTCGAGAATTTCACTCACAAAGTAGTGATTCATCGCATCGTAGATTTCTTCTTTGTTTTTAAAATACTCATAGAGTGACCCCACACTCACCCCTGCAATTTCTGCAATATGACGTGTAGTGGTACCACTTGGTCCATGCAATGCTACAGCAATAAAACCTGCTTCAATAATGGTATCGACAGTGACTTTGGCTCGTGCCTGACGGGGTTTTCGCGTAGACATATTTTCTTATAAATAATCCGAACATAAGCTCAGATTAGCATGTAATTTAGCCCTACCCTAATAAAAAAACAAAATCCGAATAGTTGTCAACTTTCATGAAATATTTCTTTTAAAACTACAATGAAACACTGTTATAAGTTCTTTTATGTTTGAATATTTCTTTTTAATGACATTAAAATATCTAAATAAAAATCAATATATTAATAAATTTAGAAACTATTTTTTTATTTTATAAAAACATGAAACTTTAGGTTTAGAAACTTGAAAAGTTACCCGAATTGAATCCGAACATAAACTCAGATTAACATGAAAAAATCTAAAAAGAGGTTGAGCCGTTTTACTGAACTTTCCTCTTTTTCCCGTTATTCAGTCAAATAATCACACAAATAACGGAGCAACATCACCGTAGTCAGTAAGCAGAGAAAACTGCTTTTTGAAAATGGAATTTACAGTGCCCTGTTGCAAATCAAAGCTTTTGGTTTTCGACGTAGCCGCACTATCACTGATTGATCTGAAGGTGTCACCATGATCTCGACCACAGTTAAAAAATCACTAAACAAAATTAAATTTTACCGTGAAATCGAGTTACCGGATTTTGCTAGTAAAAAATCTATCCCAATCCGTCATTTAAATATCGGATTTGAAGGTAAAGAGATTGATGTTGAATTCTATATGAACAATCAATTTGCCACGATGTTTTTTGCTACGCTTTCAGTATTTCTGACTTATGGTGAAGATCTGGTGATTGAAACAGCTCGTCATCACCGTGAATTTATTCAAGACCCAGTTTTAAAACAGCGTGTTACTTCATTGATTGGACAAGAGGCGATTCACTCTAAACTGCACAATGAATATAACGATGCACTTAAAGATGTTGAATACCCTGTCGATTTATACCGTTTCTTGGGCGAAAACTTCTTTAAATATGTGTTTTTGAAATTCCCGCAACCGCTTAAATTATCGATGATGGCTGGTATTGAGCATTTTACAGCGGTACTTGCCGAATACATGATGAAACACGAAAAGAATTTCTACTATTCAGATGATGCAAAAAGCCGTGCTTTATGGATGTGGCATATGCTTGAAGAATCTGAGCATAAAGATATTGCCTATGATGTATATCAATTACTCAATGGTAGCTACCCACTACGAGCTTCTGGCTTCTTCTTAGCATTCTTCACTATTTTAGGTCTAATTCCTGCGACTACCTTGTTTATTCCGGTTTTAAGAAAACCGCAGGAAATGTTGACTAGAAAATTCTGGAAAGACGCGCGCCGTGGTGTAGGACTTATTTTTGGTCCAAAAGATGGTGTATTTGGTAGCACCATTGGCCAGATTTTCGATTACTTACGTCCTGACTTCCATCCAAATGACCATGACACGACCGAATATCTAGATTACTACAAAGACAAATTACTCAAAGAAGGTGGCGCGATTGCACCTTACTTTGTGAAGGAATTTACCCCACCTGTACGCTTGTCTTAACTGGCTTGCAACTAGTCATTACTTAATGGCTGGTGTTCCTTAAATCTATTTCGGGATGAATCATGATTTTATTTGGCAAAAAGAAAGTTAAACCAAGCCAAAAAGCTTATGCCGTCGTGACGGGTGCAGGCAGCGGAATTGGACGAAGTTTTGCAATTGAACTGGCGAAACGTGGTGGTAGCGTAGTCTGCGCAGATATTAATTTAGAAGCTGCAGAAGAAACTGTAACGTTGCTTGAACAACAGGGTGCAAAAGCATTTGCAATGCATTGTGACGTAGGTAACCCTGAACATGTCACAAATTTAGCTGAAACTGCTGAAATTTTACTTAGTCATCCTGTCACCCTTGTCATTAATAATGCAGGTGTAGGTTTAGGCGGTAAGTTTGACGAACTCAGCCTAGAAGACTGGAACTGGGTCATGAATATTAACCTGTGGGGTGTTATTCATGGTTGTCATGCATTTGTGCCAAAGTTCAAAAAACTAGGTTACGGCGCAATTATTAATGTAGCTTCTGCGGCGTCTTACACTGCTGCCCCAGAAATGACCGCTTATAACGTGACTAAAGCTGGTGTTCGTGCGTTGTCTGAAACACTTTCGGCTGAGCTTCGTAAATTCAACATTAAAGTCAATGTGCTCTGCCCGACCTTGGTGCCTACCAATATCATTAAAAATGGTCGTATTCCGGGCCGTTATTCAAAACTTGCAGACCATGCGCTCATGAACTACGCACTCACCACAAGTGATGATGTAGCCAAACTCACACTTAACCGCCTTGATCAGGATGAGCTTTATACCATCCCTCAAATCGATGCGAAGTTGTTCTGGCTGATGAAACGTGCATCACCAAGTTTGTATACCAAGTTCCTTGGTACCTCTTACAAATTATTTAAATAAGAAATTTTATAGGTAGTACCCATATGACTGCTCAAATGAAAACAAATGCATCAGCAAAAAAAGCTGTCAATTCACCTCACCATATTTACGATACCTTTATTGTCGGTGCCGGAATTTCCGGTATCGCCGCAGCGATTCGTCTCGACCAAGTTGGCTATACCAACTATAAAATTATTGAAAAAGCAGGACGTGTAGGTGGCACTTGGCGTGAAAACACCTATCCGGGCTGTGGCTGTGATGTACCTTCGGCTTTGTATTCTTATTCGTTTGCACCTAGTGCAAAATGGAGTCACTTATTTGCACGTCAGCCGGAAATCTTAAGTTACTTAGAAGATGTAAGTAACGAGTTTAATATCACGTCTAAAATTGAGTTTAACAACGAACTGCTCAATGCTGCTTGGGATGAATCACGCCATTTGTGGGTACTTGATACAACTACTGGTCAATATCTATCGCGAACTGTTATTTTTGCAACAGGCCCAATTACCGAAGCCCAGATTCCCCATCTTGAAGGTCTAGATACCTTTACTGGTGAAATGTTCCATTCAGCGAAATGGAATCATGACTATGACCTTACTGGAAAACGTATTGCCGTGATTGGTACTGGTGCATCTGCCATCCAGTTTGTGCCACAAATTCAACCTAAAGCAAAAGAGCTATTTGTGTTCCAACGTACGGCTCCTTGGGTACTGCCAAAACCGGATACGGATTTGGGTGAGTTTAGTAAATCAATTATTGCCAAATATCCAGCGATTCAGGCAAGTTGGCGTAAAAGTGTAGCGCTAACCCTCAATGCGATTAATTTTGGTTTACGTAACCCACTTGCACTAAAACCAGTAAATGTACTCGGCAAGCAATTACTTAAACTTCAAATTGCAGACCCTGAGTTACGTAAAAACGTAACGCCTAATTTTGATATTGGCTGTAAACGTATTTTGTTTGCTAACAATTACTACCCTGCACTACAAGCACCAAATACCACGCTTATTCCACATGGCCTGGTTAAAGTCGAAGGCAATACGGTGATTGCAGCTAATGGCGAACGCCATGAAGTTGATGTGATTATTTGGGGCACAGGTTTTGAAGTATCTCACCCACCAATCGGCAAACGTGTGTTTAATGAAAAAGGCCAACGTTTAAATGATTTGTGGAAAAATAGTTCACCGGAAGCTTACTTAGGAACCAACATTGAAAATGTACCAAATGCATTCTTAGTATTGGGACCAAACGTACTGGTTTATGACTCATTTATTGGTTTGGCAGAAGCACAGCTCGACTATATCGTAGATGGCTTGCTAAAAATTAAAAACAAAGGAATTAGCAAGTTAAATGTTAAGGCTGATGTGATTAAAAAGCACAATGACTTAGTGCAAAAACACTTACAAACAACTGTATTCAATAGTGGTGGCTGTAAGAGTTATTACCTTGACGCTAACGGTCGCAACTTTGCAGCATGGCCGTGGTCATTGAAAAAGCTTAAACAACGTTTGAAAAAACTAGATTTGAAGGATTATGAAGTTACATATCAAATGTCAAAGACACATTAATTTGTAAATTTGACCAAATCAGTTGTAAGGAATGGGCAGTGTATTTTAGATTTTCATGAAATACACTGCCTTCTTCATTCAATCTTCAAGAAATAAAAGAACAGGTTAAAGATGAAAGAAGGTCAATCAAGCCGTACTGCCGAAGCCGCTGCTGCTTTACGTGCGAATCACTTTAAAAATACGATAAATCCTGTATTTTCAGATCCCTATGCTTTTGAAATGACCAGTAAAGGTTGGAAAAAGCTTTTATCTACACCATTCATTGTTAACTTAATGAATTCACCCATTTTAAACCGTACCTTAGGTTTATTGAGTGGGCAGGTTGTCGGCCGATCACGTTATGCCGAGGACTTACTTAACCAAGCTGTTCAACACAATATTGAGCAATATGTTTTGGTTGGAGCGGGTTTAGACTCTTTTGTGCTCCGAAAATCACAGCATTATCCAACTTTAAAAATTTTTGAAGTTGACCATCCTGATACTCAGGCTGCAAAACAATCTAAACTCAAAAAATTAGGCGAACTTCCCTCTACTGTTGAATTTGTTTCTATTAACTTTGAGAAAGAATCTATCTCTGAAGCGCTTGCCCGAAGTCGCTATGTACGAAAAACTCCGGCTTTCTTTTCTTGGTTAGGCACCACTCATTATTTAAAGCCGGACACTACGCTACAAACTTTAAAAAGTATTGCTGAATTTGCTGCAAACGGCAGCGAAGTGGTACTCGACTATTCAACCGATTTTCAGGAATTAAAAGGTATTGAGCGACTTGGGAGTATGGGTGTTGCACAGTTTACCCATTTGCTGAAAGAACCTTTACTAGGTCAGTTTAAACCTTCTGATTTACATCAGGCGGTTGAAAAAATGGGTTTTGAAGTAATCGAAGACTTGTCTGGTGAAGCTATTACTGAACGTTATTTTTATAACCGTGCCGACAATATACGCCATACATCGGCAACACGTTTGCTACATTTGCGTTTAAAGAAATAAAGATACTTTGACTATTGGCTATTTAACCGCATGGCATGAGGTGTTTTCCCATGCCATCTTTTATAAGCATGAATAAAACTGGCAGGTTCGGCATAGCCTAACCACTCGGCAATTTGCTCAACAGAAGCTTTTGGTAATGCCAAATATTGCTCTGCTAAGACCTGTCTAACCTCTTCACGAATCTGGATAAAAGTCATTCCTTCCGATGCCAAGTGACGGCGTAGGGTTCTTGTATTTAAATGTAGTCGATCAGCCACTATATCCATAGATGGCATTTCCCCACGCATACTCATCAGCTGCTGTTGCACTAAGGTTGTAAATTTATTTTGTGATTGGCGCTTTTCTAATATTTGACGACATTGTTCTTCTGCAGTGTGCAGAACCAACTCATTCGCCATAAGTAGCTTTTGATCTACTTTTTGCGGATCAAGAATTACAAAACTTTTAGCTGCGCCAAATTCTGGCATGACCCCAAATAAATTCCGATAAGGCTCGGCATCACCTTTAGGTTGGAAAGAAAAAGCCAAATATTGGCAAAAATTATCCTGCACCAAATCTCGCTGTACCGTAATGAGTGCAGCGGCATCGCGTTCAATAATGAATTGACGTACTGAAGACGGAATATCTTGCTCATCAATTTCAATACGGATTCCTTGCGGTGTATCCGATACCTCAAAGCGGGTAAAAGCAAAGGTTAAAGTAAAATAGGTTAAAGCCAAATCCAGTGCTTCACGAATGCTCGCACTACTCATCAGAGCCATGCCTAATGGCCCAAATGTGGTGAAATGATAGCGTATGCCCACTTCTAAGCCTAATGTCGGTCTGTCTCCTAGTTGCTCAACCAAGTTATGAATCAACTGTAATTCCTGATGACCTGTCACCACCATATTAGGGTCAAGTAATTGCTGTTGGCTAAGCCCAGTCCCTTGCAAAATTGTCTGATAAGAGATGCCTGATTCCATCGCGAAATCAGCCATTAACCGAACACTATGTACACTGCGTTCAAATGCCCATGCATACTTCACTGTATCGCTCAGAATGTCCTCGAATCACAATATTTTGTCCTCATCCATCCTCTAAATCAAGTTAATAAACGTCTATTCTGCATACAGGAAATTGCGATTTTTTCGCTCTCTGTTTTTAAGGATTTTAGAGCAGCCTATGTTTAATTCGTCGTCTAATTCAAATAAAAATGTACGCATCGCCATTATTGGCACTGGCTTTGGTGGTCTAGGACTTGCCATTCGTCTCAAACAAGCAGGTTTTGAACAATTTACGCTATTTGAAAAAGCTGCCGATGTAGGTGGTGTCTGGCGTGACAACACTTATCCGGGCGCTGCATGTGATGTGCCGTCACATCTTTATTCTTTTTCTTTTGAACAGGAACTTGGTTGGAAAAATCGCTACGGAACATCTCAAGAGATTTATCAATATTTACGTCACTGTGCCGATAAATATGACCTTCGCCCGCACATCAAATTTAACACTGAAATAGCCAGCGCCGAATTTGATGCACTGCAAGGTGTATGGCACATCCAAAGTACAACTGGTGAACAGTTTGAAGCTGAATTTTTAGTGGGTGCGGTAGGCCAACTCAACCGCCCTGCCTATCCAAAACTTAAAGGCATTGAAAACTTCAAAGGTAAGGCATTTCACTCAGCGCGTTGGGACCATGACTATGACTTAACTGGTAAACGTGTTGCAGTCATTGGCACAGGCGCAAGCGCGATTCAGTTTGTACCTGAAATTGCAAAACAAGTGGCTCACCTAGACGTTTATCAACGCTCAGCGCCTTATGTTATTCCAAAACCGGATCGGGTTTACCAACCTTTAGAGAAAAAAGCTTTCCGTAAACTGCCGATCTTGCAAAGTCTAGACCGTGCCTTGCAATATGGTCATCATGAAATTCGCCTACTTGCTTTTACAACTTCACTTAATGAAATGCCTTTGGTGGAATACATATTCCAGCGCCACATTCGAAAAGTTGTTAAAGATGGGAAGTTACGCCACCGCTTAATGCCGGACTATCCAATTGGTTGTAAACGTATTTTAATCTCTAACCACTGGTATGAAACGCTGACCCAACCTCATGTTGATGTGATTGATACAGGCATTCAAGAAATTACTGAACATGGCATTTTAGACACGGAAGGAAAGCTGCGTGAAGTTGATGCCATTATTTACGGTACAGGTTTTACGGCGACTGAATTTATGGCGCCAATGCAAATTACTGGACTTGATGGGCGTACATTAAAAGACACATGGAAAGATGGTGCTGAGGCTTATTTAGGCCTAACAGTAAACGGATTTCCTAACTTCTTTATGTTGTATGGACCAAATACCAACCTTGGTCACAACTCAATCGTCTATATGATTGAAAGTCAGATGAATTATATTTTAGATGCACTGCGCACTACTTTGAAAAATAATCTGCTGTTCACCAACATTCGTGCCGAAATTCAACACGAGTTTAATCAAAATATTCAGGAAAAAATGAAAAAAACGGTGTGGGCGCAAGGCTGTACCAGTTGGTATCAAACTGCTGATGGCAAAAATACCAATAACTGGCCAGGTTTTACCCTTGAATATCGCCAACGCACTCGTCGCTTTGACATTGAAAACTACACTCAGGTGTCGGCTATTTCTTAAATACGCTTCGCCATAGGAAATGAGAAAAATAAACGGAGAATTTTATGAAGTCTTTTAAAAATAAAGTCGCAGCTGTGACAGGTGCGGGTTCAGGTATTGGACAAGCAATTGCAATAGCCCTCGCCAAACAAGGCTGTCATCTGGCACTTTCTGATATTAGTGAAACCGGGTTAGCCAAAACAGTCGAGCTATTAGCGCCCTATTCTGTCAAAGTCACCACTCAAAAAGTTGATGTGGCTAAACGTGATGAAGTTGCAACTTGGGCAAAGGCAGTAGTAGATGAGCATGGCCAAGTTAACCTGATTTTTAATAATGCTGGTGTCGCAATAGGGAGTACGGCTGAAGGTGTGAGCTACGAAGACCTTGAATGGCTCATTGGTATTAATTTTTGGGGCGTAGTTTATGGCACCAAAGAGTTTTTACCTTACTTAAAGCAAAGTGGTGACGGGCATATTATTAATATTTCCAGTATGTTCGGCTTAACAGCTCAACCAACTCAAAGTGCTTATAACGCTAGTAAATTTGCCGTTCGTGGCTTCACTGAATCCCTACGCCAAGAACTTGATATGCAAAATGCTGGAGTGAGTGCGACCTGTGTGCATCCGGGTGGTATTCGTACCAATATTGCCAAAGCTGCCCGCATGAATAATAGCGTCCAGTCTTTAGGAATGGATCCTTTAAAAAGTCAGGATGCTTTCGATAAATTACTTCGCACCCCTGCTGATGATGCAGCTCAACAAATTTTAGAAGCTGTTCGTAAGGACCGTCGCCGTTTACTCATTGGAGCCGATGCGAAAGCCGTTGATGTAATTCAGCGTATTCTGCCGCAAGGCTACCAAAAGATTTTTGCAACTGCCACTGCCTTTCAAACCCGTCTACTCAACAAATCAGCAAAATAAAAATAGTGGTCAGCATGCTCTTAATCTTAAGAGATGCTGACTAATCTCACATGCTTAGTATGAGTCCTTATTATGAAGCAACTTCTTGCATGGACCATCCGTACTACACTACGTCCAGCTTTATCCCCTAAAACACCACTAAAGCTACAACGTTTTTGTAGTGATGCAGCCAGTGCTATTGTGCTTGGGCCTCGTGGTTATCAAACAAAAAAGCAAATAATTGCTCAAGTTCCTACGCTTCATATTCGGCCTAAGACCATTAAGTCAGGTCTCGGTATTTTGTATTTACATGGTGGTGGCTATGTCGTGGGCAGTAGCAAAAGTCACGCTAAACTTGCCGCTCAGATCGGACATGTAGCTCAAGCACAAGTCTGGTTACCTGAATATCGTCTGGCCCCAGAACACCCAAGCCCTGCTGCTATTGAAGATATCATTGCAGTCTATAAAACTTTACTTGCTTACGGACAAGACCCTAAAAAACTTGTAATTGCGGGTGACTCCGCTGGCGGCGGGCTGAGCTTAAGCACCGTAATTGCTTTACGAGATGCGGGTTTCCCTTTACCAGCGGCTTTAGTTTTACTTTCGCCTTGGGTTGACTTAAGTCTTTCAGGAAACACAATAAAAACTCATGCTGCTCAAGATGCGATGTTGTCAGAGGACTGGTTAACCTGGTGTGCAAAAAACTATTGCGGCCAAAAATCGGCAACCGATCCAACATGTTCCCCACTCTATGCTGACTTAACCGGATTACCGCCGGTTCTGATCCATGTCGGTACCGAAGAAGTTTTATTAGATGATGCAAAACGACTTGCTGAACAGACTGAAAAATACGGCATTCCGACGAACTTAAAGCTTTATGACCAAGTCGGACATGTTTTTCAATTTCATGCAGGTATACTAAAGGAATCTAATGACTCCATTGAGCGCATTAGGCAATTCATTGATAAACATACAGAGTCAATATAAAAAATATCATTAGACAGGAGCCTTCATCATGACAATAAACAATTATGACTATGATTACCTGATTATTGGTTCAGGCTTTGGTGGTAGTGTTTCTGCTTGCCGTTTAACTGAAAAAGGCTACTCAGTTGCCGTAATGGAAATGGGGCGACGCTGGAAAGCTGAAGATTTTGCTAAAAACAACTGGAATACCCGCCGCTGGATTTGGCGTCCGGGCATGAAACTTTTCGGTTATTTCAACATGCGTTTTTTTCGCCATGTCACCATTATTTGCGGTAACGCCGTAGGTGGCGGCTCAATTACCTATGCCAATACCCTACTGGTTCCACCTGAACATATTTGGGATGAAGGCACGTGGGCAGATGCCGCGGACTGGAAAAATGAAATGCCTCAGCACTATGCTGAAGCAGAACGTATGCTTGGCGTGACTGATAATAAAATTTTCGGCCCTGCCGACCACATGCTAAAGAAAATGGGTGAAGCAGTCGGTGTCGGCCATACATTTAAACCTACTCGTGTTGCCACTTTCTTTCCACCGGAAGGTGAAGAAGGTGGGAAGACCTACCCTGACCCTTATTTTAACGGCGAAGGTCCAGACCGTGGCACCTGTACCGCATGTGGCGGTTGTATGACGGGTTGTAAACACAACGCAAAAAATACTTTAGATAAAAATTATTTGTACTTTGCCGAAAAAAATGGCGCCAAGGTTTATGAAGAAACCAAAGTAGTTGATGTTAAACCGCTCAATGGTAAAGCCAATGGCAGTGATGGTTATGAAGTCACGACTGAATGTTCAAGCTCATGGTTTAACAAACAACGTCGTACTTGGCGAGTTCGTAATGTAATTTTCTCGGCATCTTCTTTAGGGACACAAGAGATGTTGTTCCGTTTAAAACAGTCCGGTTCTCTGCCAAATATTTCTGATGATTTGGGTAATCGGGTTCGTACCAATGCCGAATCGATTTTAGGTGTTCGCTTTTTTGGTAAAGATGTCGACATGAGTAAAGGTGTTGCTATTGGTTCAAGTATTTACATTGACCATGACACTCACATTGAAGCAACTCGCTACCAAAGTGGTTCAGATGCTATGGGCCTTATGTGTACTTACATGGCTAAAGGAAAACCGGGTTGGACGCGTATTTTCTTTTGGTTATGGGCACTCATTTGCCATCCATTTATTTTCCTTCGCATGAGTAATCCTGTCAGTTTTGCACGTCAAACCTTAATTTTCCTTGTCATGCAAACTGCAGATGCGTCCATTAACATGCGCTTGAAACGTAACTGGTTCTGGCCTTTTGGTAAGGTGTTATCGAGCGAAGGTAAAAAGCTACCTGTTTATATTCCGCAGGCCAATGCATTTACCGAAAAAGTTGCCAAAATGTTTAATGGCCACCCCATGACGACCATTACCGAAATTTTGTTTAACGTACCTTTTACAGCTCACTGTATGGGTGGTTGTGCAATTGCTTCAAGTCCAGAGCGTGGTGTGGTAGATGGACAAAATCGGGTGTTTAACTATAAAAACTTATACGTTGTAGATGGTTCAATGTTAGGTGCAAATTTGGGCGTTAACCCAAGTCTCACCATTACAGCTCTAGCAGAACGTGCAATGTCTTATATTCCGGCTAAACATACTTTAGAAGAACAAGCTTATACTCAAACTCAGGGTGAAGTTTTAGAAGCAGCAAAAGTATCTGCTTAACCACATCCAAAAGCAGGTTAAAGCCTCAAATAAAAGGTTTTAACCTGCTTTTTTAATATTTAAAATTTAAAGGTGTAATCAACATTCAACCGTGTTTCATTTGCCGAGTGGAAGGTCATATTCGTTGGCATGTCATTACGGTAGTGAGAAAAGCGGGCCCGCATTCCTAAGCCTTTTAACTTGCCTTCTGGAATTTTATAACCCAAATCAAACTCTAGCGAATCTTCTTTAAATCGCTGATCGCCATATTGCAGTAAATCAATATCTTCACCTTTAGCATAACGGGTCATAAAACGTAGTCCGTTTAATGACACATCACCTAATCGCGCATCTTTAAAGTCATACTCATAACGAACTGAATAGACTTTTTCATTTTTGTTCGAATAGTCCGAACTCATGAAATCAAGTACAACCGGACTTTCAGTTCCAGATAAGAATGGCAAACCTGTTGAACCAAATGACTGCATATAACCCAAAGAAAGCGTATGGTTTTGATAGTTCAAACCCAATAAGCCACTAATATGGCGGTTATCGACCTCTCCTATTTTTTTACTTCCAGTTTCTTCACTATTAAAAAACCGCACATCACTTAAAAAGTTAAGCTGGTCATTCAAAGGTTGTTTGCCGTTAAAGCCCAAAAATTGTTGCTGGTAAATGTCTTTCAGTTCGGCATGGTAAGCACGTAAACGGTAGTCTTTTAACTGATAACTTCCACCTAAAGTATAAAACGAGTCAGTGGTGGCTGCTTTGTTAAATCGATGATTGATATTGTCTGTTCCAACATCGGTATAACGAATGGAGTCACGCTGCCGTACTTCGTCGACATAAAAACCTTCGAGTTGAAGATTGGGAATTTCATTTGAAACAAAGCGAATACCGCGATAAGTCTGAGGGAACAAACGTGCTGGTGATGAAAATATGGTTGGCAATTGTGGAACCAAGTCCCCCACAAAAAGCTCATTTTTTCTAAATTTAGCCTTCCCTGTAATACCAATTTTCCCATAATAATCATCACGCGAGTTATCGGTATTCACTGGTAATAAGCCACTCCTTGCATAGTCATCAGCACGGCTTCCCATCAGGTTAAAACCTGCCATTGCCAATACATCAACTCCGAACCCAACTGTCCCTTCGGTATAACCAGACTGTCCTTTAAAAATTAAACCCTGCGCCCAATCTCTGGCTGCTGTATAGGGATATGGATCTTTTTTATAGTCTCGGTCAAAGTAAAAATTACGCAGCGTCAGCTCAGCTTTACTGTCTGCTATAAACTCAGCATGCACAACTTGACTAAATAATGGGCACAAGCATACCCCCACCCACAATGGTGTCTTTTTCATTTTTTAACTCAACTATTTAATTTTTAATGGATTAAGGTGCTGTTTTAAGTGAGAAGTTTTGCTCTTTCTTACTTCGGTAAAAAGCGCTACCTAAACTCAAAATCAGGAAAATAGCCAAAATAAACACCACACCGTAATAGGCATACAGCGTTGCAGGTGCAATACCTTTATCTAAGAAAATGCCTGCAACCGTTGGCGATAAGATTGCCCCAATCCGACCAAAACCAATTGCATAACCCACGCCGCGACTACGGATTTCAGCATCGTAAATCGTTGGAGAAATAGAATATAAACCTGCCACACAGCCATTAATGAGTGTGCCAAGTAATAAACCGACTATGAGAGCAATGCTCACTTGAGATGAAACGGCGACAAATAGGAAAACACAGACAGCGGTTAATCCCAGAAATAAGCTTAGGGCATAGAAAATTTTCATGCGGGAAGCAAGTAAACCAATAATGGCTGCTCCGAAAATACCACCAATACTAATTAAAATACCGGTACTTACGCCTTGTTCAGGCGACATTCCCATTGAAATCAAAATTTTTGGTGTCCAGCTCATGACAAAGTAAAAGCCAAACATCACTAAAAAGTATGCAAACCAAAGACAAAGTGTCTGGAACCCCTGCTGCCCTGAAAATAATTTACCAATATCACCTGTATTTTTTTGATTATTCTGGCCGTAATAAGGTAAAGCTTTTAAAGCAGTTAAACCCATACGGTTTACTGTTGTGTTAATACGTTCTAGTGCCTGTTTTGGTCTTTTCGCCAACAAATAATCTAAAGATTCAGGTAATAACCATGCACTAATCAGTAACATCACTATGGTTGTGATACCCCCTGCCAAAAAGATTGAACGCCAACCTAAATGCTCAATCAAGGCCAGTGAGAGTACTCCGCCCAGAGTCGCACCAATGCCATAACCTGTAGACATTAAGCTCACTGCGAGACTGCGCCAGCGTGCATTGGCATATTCACTTGCCAAGACATTACTACTCGCAAGAATCCCGCCCACCCCAATTCCGGTAATAAACCGAAGTGCGGCCAACATGCCGTGACTTTGCACTAAAGCACAGCCCAACATGCTAAGACCTGCAATTACAAGACAAACCAAGATAAGTAAACGGCGACCGATTTTATCGGCTAAAGGTGCGAGAAAAATTGAACCGGCAGCCATACCAAAAAGACCTGAACTCAGCAATAAGCCAATTTGTGCGCCTGAAAGTGACCATTCTGCTGACACGGATGGAGCAGTAAATGCCATTACCATCACGTCAAAGCCATCAATAATATTGAGACAAATACAAATCAAAATGATGAACCATTGATAACGGCTCATTTTATTGTGATTAATCTCACTTAGAACATCTCTTTCCATTTGTGCATCTCCCAATGTGGATAAGAGATACACACGACATTGCTAATATGAGCGATTGGGTGGTTATGCATATCCGTATCCATCATGACCTAGAGGAATATTTGTTTTTTTGAGCATCCTGCTCTTTTTCTATACTGAATATTTGGATCCAAAAAATCAACTAAAATTATAAATTGATTATTAAAACATCTATAAACATATAAATTATATAAGTATAAAATTATTAAAAACATAAAATTAGATTGTTTAAATATTTTTATGGATCCACAATAAAAAATCTATTATGATCGATTTCAGAGCATTTTTTAGCCAAAAAAAGCTCAGTTCATTTCTATGAAATGCAAGATGCATTTATAAAACTTCAAAGGATTGTTGTTATGAAACTCAAAAGAGTAAGCCAGCTTACATTGGGACTTTTTTTTGCCAGCCAATTGTTTTACACAGCGCAAGCAGCATCTCCGAAAAATCAACAACCACCTAACATCATGATTATTTTGGCCGATGATCTTGGATTTTCAGACATTAGTGCCTATGGCAGTGAGATTAAAACACCTCATATTGACAGCCTGTTAAAGCAAGGAAAAATGCTTTTCAATTTTCATGCTTCATCAATGTGTTCACCTACTCGTGCACAGCTTATGACAGGTGCAGATAACCACTTAGTGGGTTTAGGTGCCATGTATGAAACTTCTAAACGACAAGAAAAATTGGTTGGGGCCGATAGCCCACGTGCACTCCTTAAAATTGATGGATATTCAGGTCACTTAACACAAAATGCGTATACACTCGCAGAGATTTTAAAGACAAAAGATTATTACACCTTCATGGTCGGTAAATGGCATTTAGGCTATGCTCCCGACCAAAATCCTAAAGCCCGTGGTTTTGACCAATCTTTTGCCTTGCTCGATGGCTTCGATTTACACTTTAAAGACCAACCTAAAAACTATCCGCGCAACACTCAATACACGGAAAATGGTCAAAAGGTCACACTGCCTGACAACTACTATTCAACCGACTTTTTTACACAAAAAGCTTTTGAGTACTTAGATAAGAATAAAGCGCAAAAACCATTTTTTGCCTATCTAGCTTATACCGCTCCACACTGGCCGTTACAGGCACCTGCTCACTATAGAGATTTATATAAAGGTAAATACGATCAAGGCTACGATGCAATTCGTAAACAACGCTTTCTTAGACAAAAGCAATTAGGATTAATTCCAGCAAACGCAGAATACCCAGTCGAGCGTGGCAACCAAGCTTTAGGTACCAAAAGCTGGAATGAACTCACCCCCCAAGAGCGCAAATATGAAGCGCGTAAAATGGAAGTTTATGCGGGCATGGTTACCCAGTTAGACGACCGCGTGGGTGATGTCATTCAATATCTTAAAAAGCATCATTTATATGACAACACTTTGATAGTGTTTATGTCAGATAACGGCGCTGAAGGTGGTGATCATAATTTCCCAATGGGTGAGGCCGACAATCGCTATGAAAATATAGGTAACGCCAGCTCATATGTTTACATGGGACCACGCTGGGCCGAAGTGAGCAGCACACCATTTACCCACTGGAAGTCAGCTGCTTCAGAAGGTGGAGTACGTGTTCCATTTATTGTTAAATCGCCTGTACAAATTTCTAAACAACGTGGAATCAACAATAACTTTGCGACAGTCAGAGATATATTCCCAACCGTTATGGAACTAGCGGGTATTCAAAATAATCAAATCTATCCAACTTCAAGCACTAAAATTAAACCGTCTGGTTTTAGCCTAATTCCTGCTTTTAAGGATAATACTGCCCGTATTCGCCCTGTTAATTATTATGACTTTAAAGAATTGCATGGCAGCCGCTACGCCAAAACTGACGAATGGAAACTTGTTGAAAACTCACTTTCTAAATTTAAAAGCCACGGTTGGGAACTCTACAATTTAAAAACAGATTTTAATGAGCAACATAATGTTTATGCAGAACATCCTGAGATCGTCAAAGTCTTAAATGATAAATATTTAAGATATGCCGATGAAAATGGTGTTGTGGATTTTGAGCAATACAATAAAAAGTAGAGAAAACCAGATGAAACAAATCATGATGCTTTCATCATTTCTCTTACTTGGTGCATGCCAAAAAACCACGCCTCAACTAGAACAGACCATCTTGCCCGACTTAGGTAGCAAAGCTAAATGTAATTCTTATTCGGGCCTTCCTTCGGGTTGGCCTAAAAACAAAGAAGCCGGTATGGTCAAGCTTCCGCAAGGAAAAATTGTTTTAGGCACCACACAAGGTTATGAAGATGAACGCCCATTAAACTTACAGGCAACTTCCGTTCCCGCTTTTTTAATTGATGCAACTGAAGTCACCAATGCCCAATTTCAAGAGTTTGTTAAACAAACGGGTTATGTCACCGATGCAGAAAAGCAAGGCGGTGCGGCCATGTTTGTACAACCTGAGCATCCAGTTGAAGAATTACAGTGGTGGAAATTTGGAAAAGGTGCCAACTGGAAACATCCTTGGGGATTAAACAACCCTAAACAACCTGCACCTCATGAACCTGTACGTATGGTGACATGGAATGATGCTTATGCTTATGCAAACTGGCTCGGTCATGACTTACCGTCTGAGCTTGAGTGGGAGTATGCAGCCAAAGGTTTTCAGCAAAACTCCGACATTGGCCCCACCCATGAAGGCCATATTGTAGCCAACTTCTGGCAAGGTGAATTTCCATACAAAAATGTTCAGGAAGATGGTTTTAAGGATGTGGCCCCTGTTGGTTGTTTTAGCAAAAACCCATTTGGCTTATACGACTTGATTGGCAATGTATGGGAATGGACGCAAACACCCTATACAGGTCCAAGAGATCATCATATGGGAGATCCCTCGAAATATCGGCAAAGTCACGAACAGATTTTGCAATACACGATTAAAGGTGGGTCTTATTTATGCGCAACCAACTATTGCGCGCGTTATCGTGCTGCCGCGAGGCATCCACAAGAACTCGACCTTGCCACCAGCCATGTCGGATTTAGAACAGTAAAACGCTTTTAAACGGATTTAAAAATGAAGCATATTTTTATTTATGGGATTTTCTTCTCAGGGACGACCCTTGCCTGCTGTTTAGCTCATAGTGCAGTCGATGTTAATTTTCAAAATACACTCACGCTAAAAACATTCAACTTCGACAGACAATATGAAAATGGGACCAGCCCCGATACTCATAGCTTGAGCCAAGGTCTGATCTATCGTGGCGACTGGTCAACCAAACTTAATGAGGTTCAGCTACACCTCAATCCAAGCATTCAATATGCTTATCGCCTAAGTAGTGACCAACACACCAATGATATGGTCATACCCTTTGACCCTAATACCAAAAAACAAGCACAAGACTACGTTAAATATGGCTTAGGAGCTGGAGTTGAATATCAAAACTTTCACATGAATATAGGTGAAATTATTCCCGACTCACCACTTACCCCACAAGTCGACACACATCAATTACGCGTGAACTACAAAGGCTTGGAATTAAAATATAAGACACCGCAACAAAATTTCGAGCTGGGTTTGATTAACCGTTATTCACCCAAAAATGAGGAGGACTACCACAAACTCGCCATATCAAAACATGAATCTGACGGACTCTATTTCTTTCAATGGGATGGCAAAACACCACGGTACCACTGGAAATTTTATAATGGTTACTTAACAGATCTCATCAATCAAAGTTACCTTGCTTTTGATTATCAATGGACAAAGCAGCACACTACAAAATTACGTGTGTTTCGCCACGACGATGTCGGTAAATCAAAGCTTGGTGAATATGACAATACATCCATAGGCGCTATGCATTTCATCAAACATGGCAACTTTACAACCGGAATTGGCTATCAAGAAAACTTTGGCAAAGATGGTATTCCAAAACTCGACAATATACCCATCCCTCATATGGTGAACTGGACCTTAGGTGCGTTTACCAAAGCAGATGAAAAGTCTTATCATTTCGTTGCTTCCTATGACTTTAAAAACTATATCAAGGGTTTAAAAGTGACCTATAAATATATTTATGGCGACTCTTTTCAAACCATGAATCAAAACGATTTTGAGCAAGAAAGTGATGTGTTGATTCAGTACGACCTAAATGCTTGGGTTAAAAATCTTAAGTTTCTTTTCTTAAATATTAACTACGACACCAAACATGGCAAAAGTCTGGATGAACAGCGCATGATGCTTCACTACACGGTTAATTTCTAAATCTTTACACTCCCATAATGGCTTAACTATAGCCATTATGGATCCAAATTAAGATGAGTAAAAATTTAGCCTCTAAAATTCAAAGTAAATACAAAAGTCTTTAATAGCAATTAAAAATCTACAAAACAACCAAACCTAAAGAACAACATTTTTAAAAAATATACTGCTTATCAATTGACCAATATTTTTATTTATTATAAATTGGATCCAATAAGTGATAAGGAGTCGTCACAATGTTTATTAAAAATGCTTGGTATGTTGCCTGCCGTCCAGAAGAAATCCAAGATAAACCATTAGGTCGCACCATCTGTGGTGAAAAAATCGTTTTTTATCGCGGTAAAGAAAACCAAGTTGCAGCCGTTGAAGATTTTTGTCCGCATCGTGGTGCCCCACTCTCACTTGGTTATGTCGAAGATGGCAATCTTGTCTGTGGTTATCATGGCTTAGTCATGGGTTGTGACGGAAAGACCGTTTCAATGCCAGCCCAACGTGTAAATGGTTTCCCTTGCAACAAAGCATATGCAGTTGTTGAAAAGTTCGGCTTTATTTGGGTATGGCCAGGTGAAAAGGCTTTAGCAGATGAAGCAAAACTCCCAACTTTAGAATGGGCAGATCATCCGGAATGGAGCTATGGCGGAGGCTTGTTTCACATTCAGTGCGACTATCGCCTAATGATCGACAATCTAATGGATTTAACCCATGAGACCTATGTTCACTCAAGCAGTATTGGGCAAAAAGAAATTGATGAAGCCCTGCCAGTGACTAAAGTTGACGGTGACCATGTCATTACCGAACGCTATATGGAAAATGTGATCGCACCTCCATTTTGGCAAATGGCCCTTCGCGGCAATCATTTAGCAGATGATGTACCTGTCGACCGTTGGCAACGTTGCCACTTCTTTGCGCCAAGTAATGTCCACATTGAAGTAGGTGTAGCGCATGCTGGACATGGTGGTTATCACGCACCGAAAGACAAAAAAGTGTCCTCAATTGTGGTCGATTTTATTACACCGGAAACTGAAACATCACATTGGTATTTCTGGGGAATGGCGCGTAACTTCCAGCCAGATAATGCTGAACTCACCGATCAAATTCGTGAAGGCCAAGGCAAAATCTTTACTGAAGATTTAGAAATGCTGGAGCAACAGCAGCAAAACATTTTAAACAATCCACATCGCAAGTTACTGATGCTCAATATCGACGCAGGTGGTGTCCAGTCCCGTAAGGTCATTGACCGACTCCTTGCCGAAGAAAATAAAACACCTCCTGAAACGTCCACACAGAAGTTTCCAAACATTCGGATTATTTAAAGGAGCATGAACATGGACGTTATCATTCAAAAAATTCACCAGCTCACCCCGACCATTCGTGCATTTGAATTGGTTGCAGCAAATGGTACAGAGCTGCCGAGTTTTGAAGCAGGTGCACACATTGATGTGCATCTGAAAAATGGCCTCACCCGTCAGTATTCTCTTTCAAACTGTTGCAGTGAAAAACATCGTTATGTCATTGGTGTTTTACATGATGCCAATTCACGCGGTGGTTCACGTTGTATCCATACTGAATATCGTGAAGGCGACCTCTTAAAAATTGGTGAGCCGCGTAATTTATTTGAAATTCACCCTCACACAAAAAAGGCGGTTTTATTTGCAGGCGGTATTGGGATTACCCCTATTTTGTCGATGGCGTATCGGCTTAAGTCGGCCAATATCCCTTTTGAATTACACTACTTTGTTCGCAGTCATGAAATGCTTGCCTTCTATGGCAATTTAACCGAGCACTTTGGTGACCAAGTCCATTTTCACATTCAAGATCAATCAGACACCGAATGTAATATGGCAGAGGCTTTGGGCCAAGCTTCACCTGATAAACATTTATATGTGTGTGGGCCTACAGGGTTTATGCAGTTTGTCATGAGCTCGGCTGAACAAGCTGGGTGGTATAGTGAACAGTTACATCAAGAACATTTTGTCGCTCAAAAGGTAGATACGTCCAACGATGAAGCTTTCACGATTGAAGTGAAAGGTACGGGCCGCCGAATTGAAGTATTGCCAGAGCAGACTGCAACAGAAGCATTAATTGCAAATGGTTTTGATATTCCTGTTTCATGTGAACAAGGCATTTGCGGTACCTGTATTACCCGCGTGGTAGAAGGTATACCTGATCATCGTGATCTATTTATGACTGATGAGGAGCATGCACTAAATGACCAATTTACGCCTTGTTGTTCTCGTGCAAAAACTAAACATCTTGTGATTGAGCTTTAATTCTGGAGTTCCTTTATTCAAAAATAAAGGAACTTTTCACTTTAAGCGCTGAGAACATTTCTTAGCGTTTCACCTAAAATCACCACACTACTGTGTTCGCGCATTAACGTTTCAGCACGCCCTGCCTGACGATGTACCAATGCATCGAAAATCGAACAATGCTGTAAATGCGCATAGTGCAAACGGCGATATTCCGATAAAGCTTGGTTCTGGTCATAGGTAATGGCTTGGGCAGAAGCCATTGGCAATTGGTTGTTTTTAGCCAACGCTTGGATGAGCGCAACGTTTTGCGCTCCCTCAATAATAGTGTCATGAAAGATGACATTAAAATGGTGATAACGTTCTAGCTCAGCATCACCAAACTCGTCTTTTTCATTAAAGAGTTTTTCAGTTTCCTGAATGCAATGTTGCAACGTCTTTTTCTGATCTTCGCTTAAGCCTTGTTCGGCCAAAGTTTTCGCAGCCAACCCTTCAAGCACACCGCGCACTTCAAGTGCGTCATGCACCAGTTTTCCGGAAATTTCACGAACCGTGTAACCACGAGTTGGGTTTTTAATGAGGAGACCTTCTTGTTCGAGCAACCGAAAGGCTATACGAACAGGCTGGCGTGAAACACCAAGTAACTCGGCAGTAGGAATCTCGGCAATTCTGGCACCGCCTTCAAGTTCCCCTGAAATAATCATTTTTCTTAGTTTTAGTAAAACTTGTTGTCCTGAAGACATTCGTTGCCACACATCATCAAAAACGTCACTTCGATGCTAGCAAGTTCATTTGCAAAATGAAATCAATTTTCTGTGTGAATCAGTACTTAGCAATTTAACTCAACCTAAACAAACACACTTATTTAAAATTTTTAAGATTATTGACCATAATATCGAGGTTATTGCGAATTAAATAAGCCAAGTTAATATCAATGCCTTCAAGCATTTTTTCTTCGACTTTTAAAACCACTTCATTGCATTTATTTAACTTTTCAATCCCGCTTTTGGTCAGGGTAATTAAAATACGGCGGCCATGTGTCGGGTCCGGTTTTTTCTCAATCCAGCCATTCACCAGTAAATCTTGCAAAATTTTATTGGCAGATTGAGGCTTTATGAAAGAACGCTCAGCAAGCTTGGCATTGGATAAATTACTTTTTGAAGCTAAAACAGAAAGTGCGGTAAATTGCGGTAAGGTAATTTCAAGCTCTTTTAAATGTTCTGTTAAATGTTTACTAATAATTCGGTCAACACGAGCAATCATATAACTTAACTTAGGCTCATCTTCTACTTTTTTTTGAACTAAATTCGAACGTACCATAACCTTTCAATCATCATAAGAAAATCTGTAGTGAAAGTATGAGGTTCTAACCCCATACTTTCGTTAAAACTTAGCGAGCACCTGAGCTTTGTACTAAATGTACAGGCTGTTTAGGTTTTTTGACAAGAAGTAATGCAGAGATCGCTGCAATTAAGATCACTGGAATACTTGAACCAATCACGATGGTCGAGCTTTGTCCAAGCGAGAGTAAAAACCCTGCCATTAAAGGCCCTGCAAACGAACCAATACGCCCGATTGCAACCGCAGCGCCAACTCCGGTTCCACGCATTTCGGTTGGATAATACATGGCAGCCAAACCATACAACGCTGATTGCCCACCCACAATGAATAAGCCACAACCCACTGCCGAAAGTGCAAGTAAAGCCACGGTCGGAGAAATTGCCAAACAACATAGCGAAAATAAAATGCCGAGATAAATTAGCTTAATCACAAAACTCATGCGTAATTTATCAAGCAATACGCCCATGAGGATTGAACCTAAAATTCCACCAACGTTGTAGCCCATCTGTACATAGTTCGCCTGTAGTTTTGATAATCCCTGCGCTCCCATGAGTAACGGCAACCAGTTCAACAAGAAATACAGTACCACCAGCGTGCAGAAAAAACTTATCCAAAGTTGAATGGTTGACATACGACGCTCTTTGGCAAATAAAACCTCAAAGAATGGCGTGGTTTGCTGTGCTTGAACTTTGCGTTGCAGGTAGTCATTTGACTCTGGTAAAAAGCGCATAATCAGTGGGATTAATAAAATAGGCGCAATCCCCCCAATATAGAAAATATGACGCCACTCTGCATCGCCTGCCAATGCCATGGCAACCACCGATGTCAGTAAGCCACCAAAAGGAATGCCGCTATACATCACACTAACTGCAGTGCCTTTGTGCTGGTCAGGTACAGCTTCAGAAGCAAGTGTAATCATCATGGGTAATGCCCCACCCATTCCCAAACCAGTACAAAAACGAATGAGTAGCAACAGACTAAAATTGGCGGCATAGGCGGTTAGCAAAGACATAATTCCAAAAAGTAAGATACTAAAAATCAGAATTTTCTTACGCCCGACGATATCGGCAAACCGACCACCTAATATTGCGCCTGGGAGTGTTCCCAAAATTGCAGCACTAAATGCCCACGCCATCTGGGCATTGTCTAACATGAACTCAGCCCGCATTCGTGGAGCGGCTACCCCCATTGATTGAAGATCAAATCCTTCAAAAATCGCTATGGCAAAGCACAGTAGCAACGTGATTTTTGCCCTTGAAGGCTGTCCTGATATTTTTTCCATTGTGTTGTCCTTTATTGACTAGTCGTTCCATTTAGCCCTTTGTGTATTATTTTTAAACACACCAAAAATATCAGTTAAACTTATTAAAAAATCAACATATTTTTATTTAAAATTAATTTTTAAAATAATTAATGTTTAAAATACAACAAATTATAAAATATTTATGAAATTTTCCAAAAAAGACTTGAATGTAAGTTTAACTGATATTAGATTAAATCCCAGAACAGCAAGAAATCATTCAAGGAGTATGAAGATGAGTTATGAAAACCGCTGGGAAACAGTAGATGTTAAAGTTGAAGATGGAATTGCATGGGTCACCCTAAACCGTCCGGAAAAGAAAAATGCCATGAGCCCAACACTCAATCGCGAAATGATTGATGTGCTAGAAACTCTTGAGCTTGATCAAGATGCACGTGTTTTAGTGTTGACGGGTGCAGGTGATTCTTGGACAGCGGGTATGGATTTGAAGGAATATTTCCGTGAAGTCGACACTCAGCCTGAAATTTTCCAAGAACGTATTCGCCGTGACTCATGTCGCTGGCAGTGGCAACTTCTTCGTATGTATTCAAAACCAACCATTGCTATGGTTAACGGCTGGTGCTTTGGAGGCGGTTTCTCACCTTTAGTGGCGTGTGACCTAGCAATTGCAGCAGATGAAGCAACTTTCGGTTTATCTGAAATTAACTGGGGGATCCCACCGGGTAACCTTGTAAGCAAAGCAATGGCAGATACCGTAGGTCATCGTGCATCTTTGTACTACATCATGACGGGTAAAACCTTTAGTGGTAAAGAAGCTGAAACCATGGGCCTTGTGAATAAAAGCGTACCGCTTGCCCAATTAAAAGCAGAAGTGACTGAACTTGCAAATTGCTTACTTGAGAAAAATCCAGTAGTTCTTCGTACCGCAAAAAATGGCTTTAAGCGTTGCCGCGAACTGACATGGGACCAAAACGAAGACTACTTATATGCCAAACTTGATCAATGTATCCACCGAGATACTGAAAATGGCCGCCAAGAAGGTTTGAAACAATTTTTAGATGAAAAATCAATTAAACCGGGTTTACAGAGTTATAAACGTACTGGTTAACTTTTGATACTTTAATGGCAATGTAAGGACGCAACCCATGCAAAATGTACAGTTACTTATTCACGGTCGATCTGTTGATGCATCAAATCAGGCAACTTTTGAGCGTATTAGCCCAATTGATGGATCAGTAGCCAGTAAAGCTGCTGCCGCAACACTGGAAGATGTTGACCGTGCAATCGAATCGGCACAACAAGCTTTTAAAGTATGGTCGAAACTCTCGCCTACCGAACGTCGCTTACGTTTGTTAAAAGCAGCTGATCTAATGGACCAAAAAACCGAGCAATTCATTGAAACTGGAATGCAAGAAACAGGTTCAACTGCAACATGGTATGGGTTTAACGTTCATCTTGCTGCCAACATGTTACGTGAGGCAGCAGCCATGACCACACAAATTGACGGAAGTCTGATTCCGTCAGATGTGCCGGGCAATCTTGCAATGGGTGTGCGAGCTCCTTGTGGTGTGATTGTAGGAATTGCACCTTGGAATGCCCCTGTCATTTTGGCAACACGTGCGCTTGCTATGCCTTTGGCTTGTGGTAACACGGTAGTGTTAAAAGCATCAGAAGCCTGCCCAGCAACACATCGTTTAATTGGTGAGGTGTTACATGAAGCGGGGCTTGGTGAAGGTGTGGTAAATGTGATTACGCATGCCGCTGAAGATGCACCACAAATCGTGGAGCGCCTAGTGTCTCATCCAGCCGTGAAGCGTATTAATTTTACGGGTTCAACCAAAGTCGGAAAAATTATTGCCGAGACTGCGGCTAAATATTTAAAACCTGTTTTACTTGAATTGGGTGGCAAAGCCCCTGTTGTGGTTTTAAATGAAGCTGACATTAATGAAGCCGTAAATGCAGTTGCTTTTGGAGCATTCTTTAATCAGGGTCAAATTTGTATGTCGACCGAACGTGTTTTGGTTCAAGACAATATTGCCGACCAATTTATTGAAAAACTGATTGAAAAAACCCGCACTATTCGGGCAGGTAATCCAACTTCAAAAGACAATGTGCTCGGTGTTTTAGAAAGTCGCCGCGCTGCAAGCCGTATTCAGCATTTGCTAGAAGATGCTCAAAACAAAGGTGCTGACTTACCTTTAGGTATTCATATTGAAGACACCACCATGCAACCGACGCTGGTGCTCAATATTAAACCTGACATGCTGCTTTACCGTGAAGAATCATTTGGACCTGTATGCACAGTTCAACGCTTTTCAAGCATTGAAGAAGGCGTAGCATTGGCAAATGACAGCGAGTTCGGTCTTTCTTCGGCAGTGTTTAGCCAAAATATTTCGCAAGCACTGGAAGTCGCTCAACAGATTGATTCGGGTATTTGTCATATTAACGGCGCAACCGTACATGACGAAGCTCAAATGCCATTTGGTGGAACAAAATCGAGTGGTTACGGACGTTTTGGTAGTAAAGTCTCCGTTGCCGAATTTACCGAACTACGCTGGATTACCATTCAAACCCAATCACGTCATTACCCGATTTAGTCAGGCTAATGCGAATACCGACAGATTAAATAAAAATTGCATGATGCAAAAAAATAAAGCGCAGTGATGCGCTTTCCATGGAGTGAAAGAAATGCAAATGAATGCCACTCAATCACAAGACCGCGAACGGTTCGTAAAATTAGGGCAACATGATATTCATTATCACCATAAAGATGACGCGCTCTATATCAGCCCAAAAGAGCAATTAAAACCGTATCCACAAAAACTGACAGATCGGTTAATTCATTTTGCACAAACCAAACCAGACCATATTTTTGCAGCAAAACGCAATGCTCAAGGTGAATGGGTCAAACTGAGTTATGCAGAAGTTTTACAACGTGCATGGCACATTGCTCAAGCTTTGCATGATCGTAATTTAAGCCAAGAAAGACCACTCGTTATTTTAAGTGGTAATGATCTCGAACATTTAACACTGTCTATGGCTGCCATGCTAGCAGGCGTGCCTTTCTCGGCTATTTCCCCTGCCTACTCTCTGATTTCTCAAGACTTTGGCAAACTCAAACATGTGTTTGAAGTGCTCACACCTGGTATGGTTTATGCCAGCGACGGACAAGCTTTTGCCAAAGCGATTCAGGCATGTATTACATCCGACATTGAAGTGGTGACCAATAAAGGCATTGTAGGCGATCAGATCTGCACATCTTTTCAGTCGCTATTAGATACGCCAGTTTCAAATGTACAAGAATTTTATCAAACCCTTGATGAAAACCAAATTGCCAAATTCTTATTTACGTCAGGTTCAACCAAATTGCCTAAAGCTGTACCGACCACGCATTTAATGTTGTGTGTTAATCAGCAAATGTTATTACAAACTTTCCCTGAGTTTGAAGAAACACCACCTGTCCTACTCGACTGGCTGTCTTGGCACCACACATTTGGTGGTAGTCACAATGTCGGCATCGCGCTCTATAACGGCGGTACCATTTACATTGATGATGGCAAACCCGTTGCCGGAAAATTTGACGAAACTATTCGCAATCTCAAAGAAATTTCTCCAACAGTTTATTTAAATGTGCCTAAAGGTTGGGAAGAACTCACCGAAGCTTTAGAAAAAGATGAAGAATTAAGAGACCGCTTTTTTGCTAAAGTTAAAATTTTATTCTTTGCAGGTGCTGCACTTTCAGAAGCGGGCTGGAACAGACTCGATAAAATTGCTCAGCAACATTGCGGAGAAAAAATCCGCATAATGAGTGGATTGGGCATGACTGAAACTGCACCATCTTGCGCTTTTACAACTGGCCCACGTGTGATGGCTGGTTTTATTGGATATCCTGCTCCGGGATGCGAAATTAAGCTAGTTCCATGTGGTGACAAACTAGAATTTTGTGTTCGTGGCAAACATGTCATGAAAGGCTATTGGCGCTTAAAAGCAGACCAGCAAAGCACTGTGTTTGATGATGAAGGCTTTTTCCATACGGGCGATGCTGTTCGTTTAGTCGATGTGAATGATCCAACTAAAGGCCTGATGTACGACGGACGAATTGCCGAAGACTTTAAACTCAATACAGGCACTTTTGTGAATGTGGGCACACTACGCAACAAAGTACTGATTCAAGGTAATTTACTGGTTCAAGATGTTTGTATTACTGGTTCAAACCTGAATGCTGTGGGTTTTCTGATTTTTCCAAAATTAGAAGCGTGTGCTCAATATGCAGGTCTTAAGCTTGGTGAACATTCTGCAACAGAGATATTACAACACCCTAAAGTCCAGCAATGGTTCCGCCAATTTTTAACGACCTTTAATAAAGATGCGACTGGCAGCTCAAATACAGTCTCAATGCTTTATTTAATGACCGAGCCACCTCAACTTGATGCAGGTGAAGTGACTGATAAAGGCAACCTCAATCAAAGCAGTATTACGAAACGTCGAGCCGCTTTAATTGATGAACTTTATCAAAAGCAGACTGATAACCCGCTGATTATTCGGGTGCCCACCTTAAAACAATAAGCAATTGAAATAAAAAAGGAAGCTCAAATTTCGGTTTGGGCCTTAGCCTCACTTTTGCCTAAAAAAGGTTCAACATGCCACACGATACAGAATTTGAACTATTTCGGGACAGCTATCGCAGGTTCTTAAAAGAACAGGTTGCTCCATATTACGAACAATGGGAATACGATGGCCTTATCCCACGTGACCTATGGCTTCGTCTTGGGGAAAATGGCTTTTTGTGCGTCGATGTGCCCGAAGAATATGGCGGCTACAGCGCTCCTGTGCACTACTCACTCATGCTGGTTCAAGAAACTGCTCAAGCTGGCTTTGCATCTTTAGCTGTTGCCATTGGTGGGCAAAATGAGCTGGTTTCCCCTTATCTGCAAAATATTGGAACCGAAGAGCAAAAACGTTATTGGTTACCCAAAATGGTCACAGGTGAAGTCGTGACTGCAATTGCCATGACAGAGGCCAATGCTGGCTCAGACTTACAAGCCATACGCACTCAAGCGGTTTTAGAAAATGACCACTACCGTGTGAATGGTTCAAAAACGTTTATATCAAATGGCTTGCATGCCGACCTGATCGTTCTGGTGGCAAAAACTGACCCTCAAGCTAAAGCAAAAGGCATTTCGATTTTTCTAGTAGATGCTGCTTTAGACGGCGTTAAAAAAGGTCGCTCTTTACAAAAAATCGGGCTGCATGCCCAAGATACAGCCGAACTATTTTTTGATGATGTTTGTGTGCCTGCAACTCAGCGTTTGGGTGAAGAAGGACAAGGCTTTGCTTATTTAATGCAAGAGTTACCTCGCGAACGTTTAAGCATTTCGATGATGGCTCTGGGGTCAATTTTAGGCGCCATCGAACTGACCAAAGACTATGTATTAGAACGTAAAGCTTTCGGGCAACCTTTAAGCCAAATGCAAAACACACGATTTGTACTCGCAAATGCGCAAATCAAAGCCAAAGCCGCTCAAGCTTTTGTAGACCGATGTGCAGCGCTGTATCAACAACACCAGTTAAGCGTCACTCAAGTTGCCGCACTGAAATGCTTTATTACCGATGTCCAATGTGAAGTGATTGATCAATTACTTCAGCTTTTTGGTGGCTACGGTTACATGCAGGAATATCCGATTTCACGCTTTTTTGTGGATGCGCGGGTACAAAAAATTTATGGGGGAACCAATGAAATTATGAAAGAAATCGTCGCCCGAGAACTGCTCGGAAAATAATTCGATTTAAAAACCAAATAAGGCAGACACAACAACTATGCCTTGTTGAAAACAAAAAATGATATTTCAGGAAGAAATGCTATGTCGAAACTATGGATGTACTCTACCCTTATGCTCTCTGGTTCAGTGTGGGCTGGCAGTTTTATTGATAATAGTTCAGTAGAACTCACCACACGTAATTTCTATTTTGACCGCGACTACCAAGAGCAATCTGCTTACCCTGCTGCCAAGGACTGGACACAAGGGTTTATTCTTAAAGCCAATTCAGGTTATACCGAAGGGACTGTCGGTTTCGGGCTGGATGTGCTTGCAACGGCAGGCTTTAAACTCGATGCTGATGCAGAGCATGGCGGTACAGGAAACTTACCTAGAGACACGCGTACCAATGAACCTACTGACTCTTATGGCGAAATTGGGGTCACAGCAAAAGCCAAAATGAGCCAGACTGAGTTACGTATTGGTACGCTCATGCCAATGAACCCTGTTTTAGTGGCGTCACCTGCTCGTTTGCTTCCTCAAACTTATCGAGGAATTTCACTAACCAGTAAAGATATTAAAGACTTTGATTTACAGGCAGCCTATCTCGATAAAGTGAATCATCGGGATTCGACCAACTATGAAAAAATTAAAATTTCAGGCGTAAATGGACGATTTAAAAGTGCCGAAACTGATGGACTCTATTATTTAGGTGGAAACTATCAGTTTAATCCTGCACTCAAACTCACCGCTTTTTATATGGATGTTGATGATCTTTATAACCAAACCATGGTCGGTGCATTACACCAATACAAAATTAATGACACTACTAATTTTAGCTCTCAATTACGTTACTACCGCAGCCGAGATGATGGACAAGCAAAAGCAGGCTTAGTCGATAATGACCTCTATCATGCGCATTTCGAACTCAAACATCAAAACCATAAATTTATTTTTGGGACTTTCCAACATCATGGCGACACCGCGTTTCCGTATTTAACGGGAGGTGAAACGGGTCTACTCATTGATACATGGCCGGGCGAGTTTTTAAACCCAAAAGAAAAAGCCTATAGCTTCCGTTATGAATATGACTTTAAAGATTATGTACCGGGTTTACGTTTTATGACTCGTTACACCACAGGTCACAATATTTATGCACCTAACTTAGGTGGGACCAATTTAAAAGAACGCGAAACAGACTTTGATTTAGGCTACACCGTTCAAAGTGGCTGGTTAAAAAATCTAGGGCTACGCGCGCGCTACGCCATTTATGACAACAACATGCTCTCTACAGCCAATATCAAACCTGTAAACGAAACCCGTATCAACATCGACTACACATGGAAATTTAAATAATTAAAACCAGAGGTTCTGTCACACATAGAACCTCTTTTTATTTCGGGAAATTCATCATGAAGAAAGTTTTAACGCTACTCTGCGGAATTTGTCTCATTGGCCTAACTCATGCCGAAACGCAATATAGCCCACCACCTATTCAGCTTGAGCCTTTAGCAAAATTTAGTGTTGATTTAAATGCGCCTGTTTGGGAGTTAGGTGCCACCAGTGATGCAGGTAAACGCCGAATTATTCCCATTACAGGTGGGACATTCGAAGGCAAATCCCTTAAGGGCCGCATTTTAAATAATGGCGCAGATTGGCAAATTGTCGACAGTAAAGGGCTAGCCATTATTGATACGCGATATTTGTTAGAAACCGATGACGGTGCGCTTATTTACCTTCAAACCAAAGGTTACCGCCATGGCTCGGCAGAGACGCTAAAACAGCTTGCCCAAGGCAAAGATGTCGACCCGAAAAATTACTATTTCAAAATTACCATGCAGTTTGAAACCAGCTCACCAAAATATTCATGGCTCAATCAGACCGTTGCTGTAGGCAGTGCAATGCGCTTGGGTAAAGCAGTTATTTATGATGCCTATACCCTGAAATAATAATTTTTATAACACCAACAAAAAGGATGGACCCTTCACTATGGATCAAAAAATTTTAGAACACTTACCGCCCATCCATCAGCATTTGGGTGGACATAATATCCATTGGAATGACCAAAACACTGAACTCACCATCCACTACACAGCGCTAGAAAGCTTTACCAATCCACGCGGCACCGTTGAAGGCGGCATGATCTGCGCCATGCTTGACGATGTGATGGGGCTTTTTGCATTTCTCGCTAATGACCGTAAACCCGCCACCACCATCAATTTAACGATGGATTTTTTAAAGCCCTGTGCTGTGGGTGAAGTCATTACAAAATGCCGATTCATTAAACAAGGCAAAACCGTACTGAATCTCGAAAGTGAAGCTTGGCAAAACAACAAAATGATTGCACGAAGCACAGCTAATTTTTTGGTTTTAGATTAATTGCAAACATTCATTCAATAAGGATATGAATAAATGAATTACACCAACAATAAACGAATTTTGACCCGCTCCGCTTTGGTGCTTGCCATGCTTAGTTCTTTGGCAGGCTGTGGAAGTGATAATGATGACACAACGGTTCCGTCAACAACCAAACCACCGCAGTTATCTCCTGCTGTTGGCGTAAAAATGACAGGAAGCTGTTCAGACTTACTCGGATTTCATTACAACAATACCGTTATTAGCTCAGCTACCCTTCAAGAAGCAGGTACATTGACTGTCGCCAACAAACCGATTGGTGCACATTGTTTGGTCAAAGGTTATATGGATCAACGGGTAAGCCCTGTCGATGGACAAACTTATCAAATTGGTTTTGAAATGCGCTTACCAATAGACTGGAACGGCCGTTTCCTCTATCAAGGTAATGGCGGAACCGATGGTAATTTAGTTCCTGCAACAGGTCAGATTGGTAGCGGTGGACCACTCACCAATGCCCTGCATGATGGTTTTGCTGTTATTTCCTCCGACGCCGGACATAATGCTTCACAAAATCCAATGTTTGGTTTAGACCCTCAAGCTAGAATTAACTACGGCTACGGTGCGATTACCAAACTCACGCCTATGGCAAAAAACCTAATTAAAGCCGCATATGGCAAATTGCCAGATCGCTCCTATGCAGGTGGCACATCGAACGGCGGACGTCATGCCATGATTGCCGCAACCCGTTTGGGCGACCAATATGATGGAATTCTAGCGAGTACACCAGGTTTTCACCTACCTCGTGCAGCCGCGGCTCAACTCTATACAGCACAGCAGCTTCGTCGTGTCGCAACAGATGAAAATGACCTAAGTACTGCTCTAACTCTTCCAGAGCGTAAAGTTTTAGCAAAAGCGATTTTAGATCGATGCGATGCTTTAGACGGTGTTGCAGATGGACTGGTTCAAGACGTCGAGGCTTGCCGTACAGCTTTTGATATTCACCAACATGTACCCGTTTGCTCAAGCACAAGAGATGGTACTTGTTTAAGCACCGAACAAATTGATGTATTAGCCAACATTTACCGTGGGCCTGTAAATTCGGCTGGACAAGCGCTCTATGCAACCCAGCCTTTCGACCCCGGTTTAGTCGGCAGTAACTGGGCAAGCTGGAAATTTGAATCTTCGGTGGGAACAGCGCGTGACCCCGTTGCAGTCGGCATTCTTTTTCAAGTCCCACCAGACCCAACCGTGACTCAAAACTCTAGACAATTTGCCTTTAATTTTAACTTCGATACCGACTATTCAAAACTATCAGCAACCAATGATGTTTATACCGAAAGTTCCATGTCATTCATGATGCCACCTGATGAATTGAATTGGGATAAACTCCGTAATCACGGTGGGAAAATGATTGTGGTACAAGGCACAGCAGATGGCGTTTTCTCTGTAGATGACACCCAAAATTGGTACGATCAACTGCTACAACACTATAAAAATGATGCAAAAGGCACAGCACCTGAATTTGCACGTTTCTTTAGAGTTCCAGGCATGAACCATACCCGTGATGGCATTGCGACCGACCAATTTGATGCATTGACTGCTTTAGTTAATTGGGTGGAATATGGGCAAGCACCTGACAAAATCATTGCGACTGCACGCGGCGCAGGTAATCCGAGTGGTCAAGTGAATACTGAACTTCCACAAGACTGGGCACCAGACCGCACCCGTCCACTTTGTCCTTACCCACTGATTGCTCGTTACAATGGTCAAGGCGATAGCGAAAAAGCCGAAAACTTTAGCTGTAAATAGCACCCAAAAAATTAAAAGAGAGCTTAAATAAGCTCTCTTTTTTATCTTGATCTTAGCTCAAGCTTTACTGCTTAAACTTTTTAATACTCTTAGACAAATGAGCTCGCATCATTTGTCGGGCCAATAATCCGTCCTGATCGACAATTGCGTTATAAATATTGACATGATCATGGTGAACCGCTTTTAAATATTCTTCGCGATTTTCAGGACTTTGCTCAATAGATTTAACACGTGCACGTGGAATAATTTTTTCACCCAGATACTTCAAAAAATCAACGAAATATTGGTTTTCAGAAGCTTCAGCAATGGCAATATGGAAATCGTAGTCAGCTTTTACCGTACCATCGTTTGCATCTGAAGAAATATGTCGTTCAAAGTCTTCAAGCGCAGCTTTCATTTTATCAATATGGATTTGCTTACGGCGCTCAGATGCTAAAAAAACAGCTTCAGATTCAAGGCTAATCCGAAGCTCAAGCAAGGAAATAATGTCATTAATGGTTTCTAAACTGGCATTAGACAACAGAAAGTTTTGCTCAACAGTCTGCTCTTTTACAAAAGTACCAATCCCGTGACGAGTCTCGACGAATCCTAATGAACGCAACTCAGTAATTGCCTCGCGAATGACAGAACGGCTTACTTCAAAAGTTTCAATTAATTCAAGTTCGGTCGGGATTTTTTCTCCAACTTTAAATTCTCCAGACTGAATTTTTTCGATCAGTTGTTCTACAATAATCTGGCTTAGTTTTTTTGTTGATCTAGGTTTAATTGCGCTAGACATAATCTGAAGAACTCATGAAATGTTGAAAAAATTAGAAAATTCATTTTACTATAAACTTAGACGATAGTCATATTCGGTTTTTATACCTCTAAGTTATTAAAATCAAAATATTTTATCTCCCTTATCAAGCTCTCACATATATTTAAAAAGTAAGCAACTTATGCTTCTGTTGATATTTAATAATGCGTTGAATAAGTTAAAAAATATGCAGCTCAATACCATTGATTGAGCTGCACAACTTTTAAATTTGAGCCTGAGTTAATTGCCCATTGACCAGACGAGTAATCTGTAGTGGATTACTATCTTTTAATGCATCGGGTAATAAAACTTGTGGTGTATTTTGGAAACATACCGGACGCAAGAAACGCTCAATCGCTCCCGTACCCACCGAAGTTCCGCGTGCATCACTGGTTGCAGGGAAAGGACCACCATGTACCATGGCATCAGACACTTCAACTCCTGTCGGGAAACCGTTAAACAATACACGGCCAGCTTTACCGGTTAGCAAATGAAGAAGCTCGCCTGCTTCAGACAACTCATTTTCATCACCAATAATGGTTGCCGTGAGCTGTCCACCTAAAGCTTCAATACCCTTCAACAGAGTGGCTTCATCTTCGACCGCAATCACAATCGACATCGGTCCGAAAACTTCATGTTGTAGTTTTGGGTTGCCTGACAATAAAACAGATTGGTCCGCTTTAAACAGATGTGCTTTTGCTTGAGAAACCAACTCAGGTTCCTGACCCGATGCAATGACCTCAAAACCAGCTTCATTTATTAATGCATCAATACCAGTTCGATAGCTTTTTAAAGTAGCTTCATTCAACATAACCTGAGGCACGGCTTTCTGTGTATTTTCAACTAAAGCTGTAATAAAGCGGTCAAACTCGGGGCCTTTTACACCTAAAATTAGACCGGGTTTTGTACAGAACTGGCCACACCCCATATTAAAAGAAGCAACCGTATCTTGTGCGATTTGTTCACCACGTGAATGAAGTGCTTCAGGTAAAACCACCACAGGGTTCACACTTGACATTTCAGCAAAAAATGGAATCGGCTGAGGACGGCTCTGCGCAAGGTTATAAAGCGCCATTCCTCCTTCAAGAGAACCCGTAAAACCAGCTGCTTGAATCAGTGGATGTTCTACCAAGTTTGCACCAATACGGCCACCAAAAATCATATTGAATGTGCCTTTAGGCATACCGCAAACTTCAATTGCTTTTTCAATGGCTTCTGCAACAAGCTCAGCAGTCGCCATATGGCCAGAGTGTGCTTTAAAGACAACCGGACACCCTGCTGCTAAAGCAGCTACGGTATCACCGCCTGCAGTTGAAAATGCAAGTGGGAAATTACTCGCGCCAAACACGGCAACTGGTCCTACCCCAACTTTATATTGACGCAAATCAACACGTGGCAAAGGCTTACGTTCTGGTAATGCCACATCAATACGAGCACCATAAAAATCGCCACGACGTAAAAGTTCAGCAAACAGTCGAAGCTGACCAGTAACCCGCCCTGTCTCCCCTTGAAGACGAGCAAGTGGTAAGCCTGTTTCAAGTGAAGCGACTTCTTGCAGGTTCGCCCCCAATGCTTCAATTTGGCGAGCAATTTCTTCAAGAAAAGATGCACGTTGCTCTTGAGAAGTTTGGCTATAAACTAAAAAAGCGTTATGCGCAGCTTGAGCAGCCTGATCTACTTCTTCAAGTGTTGCCTGACTAAATATATAACCTGTTGGCTGATAGTCTTTTGCAGCTATACTTTCTAAAGCTGGCACATTTACAGCAACGCGTTGACCATTAATAAACTGCCGACCGTTATTTTTACTCATTTTAAAGCTCCAATACCTAAACAGTTAGAATTATTGCGGACCAAGTGTCGCAATGAGAGCAGCCAAATCCTCATAGTCTGCTTGAGTTAAATCACTTAATGGTGGACGCACAGGACCTGCATCATGCCCAACAATTTTGGCACCAGCTTTAATCATGCTTACCGCATAACCTGATTTACGGTCGCGAATTTTAATCAGAGGCAAGAAGAAATCTTTAATCAAACGATTGGTTGTTTCAAAGTCATCACTGCGAAGCGCGTTATAAAACTCCATTGCAGTCTTTGGAATAAAGTTAAATACAGCTGACGAATAAACTGGGCAACCTAAGGCTTTATATGGCGCTGCAAAAACTTCTGCTGTTGGCAGGCCACCTAAATACGACAAACGGTCTCCAATAGTTTGAGTCACTGCCGTCATCATATCAATTTGGCCAGAGCTGTCTTTAAAACCGATTAAGTTCGGGCACATCTCAGTTAACTTTTGGATAGAATCGAGATTTAATCTTGATACGCTACGGTTATAAAAAATTACGCCAAAGTCTACTGAATTACATACTTGCTTAACGTGTTCAATTAAACCCTCTTGGCTTGCTTCAGTTAAGTAATGCGGCATTAACAAAATACCGTGTGCACCTAAGCGCTCTGCTTCTTTTGCCTGTTCAATCGCCTGACGTGTCGGACCACCTGCCCCAGCAATAATCGGTACACTGCCTTTGCATGTATCTACCGCAGTTTTAATTACTTCAGAATATTCATTGCCAGTTAATGAGAAAAACTCACCTGTACCACCTGCAGCAAATAAAGCACTGGCGCCGTATGGAGCTAACCACTCAAGACGTTTTGCATAAGAAGATTTATTAAAATCTCCGTTTTGATCGAAATCTGTTACCGGGAAAGACAGTAAACCATCAGAAATAATGTTTTTTAACTCAAGAGCATCCATTTGCAAGTTTCCATACGTGTTTATGTTGTCAGACATCTTACATCATCAATCTAATTTCTTTCAATATCTTTTTTCTTTTTAAAATTAATTTTTTTATAGCAATAAAAAAGCTGCCCCAAAGGACAGCTATCAATTCAATATTTAAATACGAATCGAGTCAGATTAACGAACCAAACATGGCTTTTTATTATTAAAAGTCCAATTAGGAATTAGAAATTGCATCGCATCCGCATCATTACGAGCTCCTAAACCTTTTAATTTATAAAGTTCATGGGCTTGATTAATTCGGTCCCAATCAAGTTCGACACCAAGTCCCGGTGCTGTTGGTACCTGAATTTTACCATCTTTAATTTCAAGCGGTGCTTTAGTCAGTTGATCTGTACCTTCTTGCCAAATCCAGTGCGTATCAATTGCAGTCACATTACCCACGGCAGCCGCTGCAACATGGGTAAACATGGCAAGGGAAATATCAAAGTGATTATTTGAATGCGATCCCCACGTTAAGTTATACATTTTACATAACTGAGAAACACGCACCGAACCTTCCAATGTCCAGAAATGCGGGTCAGCTAATGGAATATCAACAGCTTGCAATTGAATACTATGCGACATTTCCCGCCAGTCAGTCGCAACCATATTCGTGGCGGTCGGTAACCCCGTTGCTCGCTTAAACTCAGCCATAATTTCACGGCTTGAATAACCTTGTTCTGCACCACACGGGTCTTCCGCATAGGCCAGCACACCTTTTAAATGTTTACCTAAAGCAATTGCTTCATCTAAAAACCATGCTCCGTTTGGATCAAGCGTTACACGTGCATCCGGGAAACGGCGCGCAATTGCAGTTACTGCCTCAGCTTCTTGTTCGCCCTGTAATACACCACCTTTTAATTTAAAGTCTTTAAAACCATAACGGTCATAAGATGCTTCTGCTAAACGCTGCACAGCCTCAGGTGTTAACGCTTTTTCATGACGGACTTTATACCAATCATGGTTATGTTGAGGTGTAGTCGCATAGTCTAATGAAGTCTGTTTGCGGTCACCAATAAAGAATAAATACCCTAATACTTCAACTTCACTACGTTGTTGCCCTTCACCAAGTAAACTTGCAACATTTACATTTAAATGCTTACCAAGCAAATCAAGTAATGCCGATTCATAGGCCGTTACAACATGAATTGTGGTACGTAAATCAAAGGTTTGATTGCCTCGACCACCGCTGTCACGATCAGCAAAAGTTTGCTGAATTTTTTTGAGCAAGTTTTTATATTCACCAATCGGCTGCCCTTCTACCAAGGCTTTAGCATCATTTAATGTCGCTAAAATTTTCTCTCCGCCTGGAATTTCACCTACACCAATATTTCCAGAGTTATCTTCAATGATGAGTATATTACGAGTGAAATAAGGTCCATGGGCACCACTCAAATTGAGCAGCATACTGTCATGCCCGGCAACTGGGATTGCTCGAATGGATTTAACAATAGGTGTAGAGGTCGCCATTAAAATACTCCTTGGCATACTGATACTATTTTTTCATCACCAAAACTTATAAGACATCATACAACTTGTCAATATAAACTCGCACAAAAATTATTTTTCGAGCCTACTTGCCAAAATAATATTTTTAATCATATGATGTCATACATCTAAAGGCGCGGTTTTAGAATTAGGACTATAGAGTAGATACAACATTCCGTTTTCTCATCTATTCTATCGATGAATTTGACATGACGTCACCTATTTCACGGATATGCAAATAGGTCGATTATTAAAAAGAGTTTGTATATGGATAATCTGCAAACAAATATTGCTGTAGTGACTCAGCAAAGAGCCAAGCATACAAAAACTCGCTATTACATTCTTGCGATGATTTTTTTGGTCACGGCTTTTAATTACGGTGATCGTGCAACTCTCTCAATGGCAGCAACGCCAATGTCTCATGAACTGGGAATTGACTCAGTCACTATGGGATATATTTTCTCGGCCTTTGCATGGGCCTATGTGATTGGTCAAATTCCAGGTGGCTGGCTACTCGATAAGTTTGGTGCTCGCCGTGTATATTTCTGGAGCCTGTTTTTATGGTCTTTGTTCACTGTTTTAATCGGTTTTACCGACATTTTAGGTGATACTGCGACCATCATTACTTCGCTCTTTGTACTCAGATTTTTAGTCGGTTTGTCTGAGTCGCCTGCTTTTCCGGGTAACAGTAAAATTGCTGCTGCATGGTTTCCAACCAAAGAACGTGGAACTGCCGCTGCCATTTTTAACTCATCCTCTTATTTCTCGACCGTACTTTTCGCTCCCCTCATGGGTTGGCTTGTTGCAACCGTCCACTGGCAGTCTATTTTCTGGGTCATGGGTGGTCTTGGAATCATTCTTTCCTTTATCTGGCTCAAGGTCATCTATAGCCCGACCAATCATCCAACAGTAAATCCTGAAGAAGTAAAATACATTGCTTCAGAAGGTGCTTTACTCGATATGGGCGAAAACAGCCAAAACGCTAAAAAAGAGAAAATTACTTGGAGTAAAGTTAAACAACTTCTTGCTTCACGTATGATGCTCGGTATTTTTATTGGTCAATATTGTGTAAATACACTGACCTATTTTTTCTTGACTTGGTTCCCTGTTTACCTTGTCAAAGAAAGACATCTCAGCATTTTAGAAGCGGGTTTTGCAGCGGTTGCACCAGCACTCTGTGGCTTTGTAGGCGGAATTTTAGGTGGCTTAATTTCAGATAAGTTAATTCGAATGAATTACAGCTTAAGCTTTTCGAGAAAGCTCCCTATCGTAGTCGGCTTCTTGGTCTCAACCTCAATTATCTTATGTAATTACGTAGATTCTCAAGCAGCAATCGTATTCTTTATGTCCTTATCATTCTTCGGTAAAGGAATCGGCTCTTTAGGCTGGGCAGTCATGTCTGATGTTGCACCAAAAGAAATGGTTGGTTTATCAGGTGGAATGATGAATGCATTTGGTAATACGGCAGGAATCGTGACCCCAATTGTGATCGGCTATATCTTGGCAAGTACAGGCTCTTTCAACCTTGCATTAACTTATGTCGGTATACATGCCATCGCAGCTGTCATTTGCTATACCGTTATTGTCGGTAAAATTCAGCGCTTCGAATTAAAACCTACTTCTTAAACCTTTACACCATAACGCTTAAACACATTAAGCGTTATGGCCTCTCTTCAAATGTATACAAGGAACGATCATGCTGAAGCCTCTCCTAATAAGAATCAGTCCTCCCGATAATGTAGCCATTGTGGTCAATGACGGTGGCTTACCATCCTCTACATATATTGAAGAATACCAACTCACCTTGGTTGATGAAGTACCACAAGGACATAAGGTTTTATTGGAGCCGTTAAAGCAAGGTGAAGCAATTGTTCGTTATGGCGAAATCATTGGCTATGCCAATAAAGATTTAACCGCAGGTTCTTGGGTGAATGAAGCCGTTACCCAAATGCCAGAGGCACCTGAGCTAGATGATCTTGAATTAGCAACTCGCCCCGATCCTAAGCTTCCTCCACTGACCGGATATACATTTAAAGGTTATAAAAATAAGGATGGCAGCGTCGGCACAAAAAATATTTTAGGTATTACGACCAGCGTTAACTGTGTAGAGGGTATTGTCGATTATGTCGTTAAAATTATTGAACGTGATTTACTTCCAAAATATCCAAATGTAGATGGTGTAGTTGGATTAAACCATTTATATGGTTGTGGTGTAGCAATTGATGCACCCGCTGCAATTGTTCCTATTCGTACCATACATAACCTTGCACTCAACCCTAATTTTGGTGGAGAAATTATGGTGGTGAGTCTGGGCTGCGAAAAAATGCAACCCGAACGACTTTTAAATATTCCTAAAGAAAACAAATATATTCCCCTAGCATACGAAGATATTATTCAGTTACAAGATGAACGCCACAACGGTTTTGAAAGTATGGTGAACCATATTTTAACCGTGGCAGAACAACACCTTGAAAAGCTTAATCAACGTACTCGAGAAGAAGTTCCAGCCTCTGAATTAGTTGTAGGCATGCAATGTGGTGGGAGTGATGCATTTTCCGGAGTTACCTCTAACCCTGCCGTTGGTTTCGCAGCTGACTTGATTGTGCAATGTGGCGGTACAGTCATGTTCTCTGAAGTTACGGAAGTCCGCGATGGTATTCACCTACTTACTCCACGTGCAGCAAATGAACAAGTTGCCAAAGATCTAATTCGGGAAATGAAATGGTACGATGACTACTTAGCAGCAGGCCAAGTAGACCGAAGTGCCAATACCACACCCGGCAATAAAAAAGGTGGACTGAATAACATTGTAGAAAAAGCGATGGGATCAATTGCAAAATCGGGCCGCTCACCGATTGTAGAAGTTCTCGCACCGGGCCAAAGACCGACTAAAAAGGGTTTAATTTTTGCGGCCACCCCTTCGAGTGACTTTATCTGTGGTACGCAGCAAATGGCATCTGGTATTACCGTTCAAGTCTTTACCACAGGTCGCGGTACACCCTACGGGCTGGCAGCAGTGCCGGTTATTAAAATGGCAAGCCGAAACAATATTGCAAACCGTTGGTATGACCTGATTGATATCAGTGCTGGCGATATTGCCATTGGGAAGAAAACTATTGAAGAAGTGGGCTGGGAACTTTTTGAGCTGATTTTACAAGTAGCTAGCGGTGAAAAACAAACGTGGTCGGACCGTTGGGGTATTCATAACTCACTCGCTGTATTTAACCCTGCACCCGTGACCTAATAAGGTTTAGAAGATGAGGTTATATCACCTCATCTTTCTTATTTCCCCTATTAATTACGACACATTTCACTAAAACTTAACAGCGCTGCTAAAATAACATCGAAAATTAAGAACTGTATTTCTCTATGCAAAATCAGACTGCTTCAAACCTCCCCTCTACACAACTTGGAAAAGCACTGCTTTGTCTTATGACGTCGGCATTATTGTTTTCCATTATGGGAGTGTGCATTCGTTTTGCTTCACAAACGGTAGATAACGCGACTGTCGTGTTTTTTAGAAATGCAGTAGGTTTATTTATTTTTATTCCGATGCTCTTTAAACAGGGGCTAGATTTTATTAAAACCGATAAACTCTGGATGCATACTTGGCGAAGTATTGTCGGGCTAGCCGCCATGTATGGTTTTTTCTATGCCATTGCGAACTTAAAACTATCGAACGCCATGGTTTTTAGTTATTCATCTCCTATCTTTATACCACTCATTGCATGGCTTTTCTTAAAAGAAAAAATTACCAAGTCTATGATTTTTGCCGCTGTGATTGGACTCATTGGGGTTTTATTTGTCGCTAAACCCGATCAAGGTCTATTTAACGCATTATCTTTTATTGGCTTGGGTGCATGCTTTTTATCAGCAATGGCCTTTGTCACCGTAAGAGCTTTAACCAGTACAGAGCCGCCTGAACGTATTGTTTTTTACTTCTGTGTTTTTGGTAGTTTAATTTCCTCTATTCCAATGTTCTGGCATTGGCGTATTTTCACTTGGCATGAATTAGCATTACTCATTGCCGCAGGACTTTTAGCTAATATTAGTCAACTGTTTATGTCTTATGCTTACAGCTTAGCACCAGCAGGACAAATTGGCCCAATGAACTATATTGCTATTATTTTTGCAGGAATTTGGGGATTTGTTTTTTGGCATGAATTACCAGATCTATTCAGTATTATCGGCATTTTTATTATTTTATTTGCGATTTTGCTCTGTAATCCATTTTTGCAGAAAAAGTTACTCTCTCGATTTAAATAATAAACAAACCTTAATCTAATTTAGGTACTGTATTCGATACTCATTTGGTGAAATGCCTGTCCAGTGACGGTAGGCTTTTCGAAAGTTAGAAGTATCTGAAAAGCCAATTCTCTCAGCAATTTCATCTATGGTTAAAGTTGTCTCTCGCAAATATTCATCAGCAAGACGGCGCCGAGTCTCATCTAACAATTCTTGATAGGTTAAATCAAAACCTGCCAAGCGCCGGTGTAAAGTACGCTTTGAGATATGTAAACGTTCAGCCATTTCTTGAGCTGATGGAAAAAGCCCCGTTCCATCCAATAGTATTAAACGAATCGTTTTCACCAACTCAGGCTCTTCAAGTTCAGCAACGCCTAGCATCCGCTCACAAAACGACTTACACATGTCCGCAGTAATCGGGTTGGCATTTGGGCAAGGTACATCGAGCCACTTTAAATCAAAATGCCATTGCATCACCCCAGCATTAAACTGAACGGGGCAACGAAACACTTTTTCATATTCTTCTGCATAGTCAGGCGCTGGGTATGGTAATAAAAGCTTCTTTGCTTGAAATGGTCCTTCAAGCACTCGTTCAATTAAAGTTTGCATAGAGCTAAACCAAAACTCGCACACTAAAGGTAAAAGCTTACCCAGTGCAATAATGTCCTGCCCTTCAAAAACGGCAACATCATCTCGAATATAAAATGACTTCTTTAAAATAGGTCCTGCAAGCTTAATGTGTCGAATACCAAGCTCGACCGCTTGTCTAAAATTACGTGAAGAATATAGCGCATAGCCATACACTCCAAAATCTGACAATCGCTGCTTTTGCCCTGCGCGCAGACCAATGAGTGGATCATTTGATAGCTTTTGAATATTTTGAAATAGCTGAATTTTTTGGACTTGGGAAATATATAAAGAGGAGTGATTCATAGCATCTGGCGAAATATTTGTGCCAGATAAAACATCGGATATTGAATGGCCTTGCGCCCCCATTTCATCAAATAAACTGGTTAAACCCAGCAAATATGTATTGGCACCTAAGGGTGTATTATCATAATTTCCTTCGATAACACTATTTGCATTTTTATAAAGATTTTTAGGCATTTAACTCACACCATCCCTAGAGTGACGTGCATAATGGCACTAATCTACCTCTTGTTGTCTCAATTTAACATCGACCATACGACGCTTCAAGCATAAAGTATGATAAGCAAAAGTATGGAAGGAACAATAATGGAAAGCTCCACTTTAAAAGAATATAGCGGCTCTGCCACTGAACATATGGAACTTATTTTTTCCAAACAACGTGCCAATTTTGAGGCAGATCCTTACCCAAGTCTTGAAGCACGCCGCACAAAACTGCATAAACTTAAAAAACAAATTATCCGTTATCAAGATGCTTTGGCTGCCGCGATTAATGCTGACTTTAGTTCAAGATCACTCGATGAATCTAAACTACTAGATTTGCTTGGTTCTGTGTTGGAAGCTGATCATGCGATTCATCATTTACGCCGCTGGATGCGTCCAAGTAAACGCCGTACCGAGCTTTTATTTTTATCGAACCGTTTAAGTGTGCAATACCAACCTAAAGGCGTGGTTGGTGTGATTGTTCCTTGGAATTTCCCCGTTTATTTAGCACTTGGCCCGCTCATTGCAGCTTTGGCTGCGGGCAACCGAGTCATGATTAAACTCCCTGAAATTACACCGAATACCAATGCAATGCTAAGACGCATGCTTGCTGAAGTCTTTAATGAAGATGAAGTGGCGGTTTTTGGTGAAGAAATTACAGACCCAGCAAGATTTACCTCTTTGCCATTTAACCATATTGTATTTACGGGTTCTCCTGCGATTGGCAAAGTCGTCATGCGAGCTGCTGCTGAAAATCTAACACCTGTTACACTTGAGTTAGGTGGCAAATCACCGGCCATTGTGAGCCGTAATTACCCACTTGCCGATGCGGCAAAACGTATTACCCATGGCAAAGCAACTAATAGTGGTCAAATCTGTGTAGCGCCTGACTACGCGTTGGTTCCCAAAGAAAGTATTGATGAATTTGTTGAAGCTGCGAAATCAAGCTTTATAAAAATGTTTGGTCAAAACATTGAAAATAATGAGAATTACACATCCATTGTGAACGACCGCCATTTAAAACGTATTCAAGATATTTTGACCGATGCGCAAGAAAAAGGTGCCCTTATTATTCCTTGCGATACTTATAGCTTTGACCAACAAGGTCGCAGGATGCCTGTGCACATTGTGCTGAATTGCACGCCAGACATGCGGATTATGAAAGAAGAACTCTTTGGCCCTATTTTACCTGTGGTGGCTTATGATTCTTTAGATGATGCGATTACCTATGTGAAATCGGACGAAAGACCTTTAGCACTTTATTGCTTTACGCATAATTCAGTAGAACGAGATCGTATTTTGCGTGAAACTCATTCAGGTGGTGTGACCATCAATGACTGGGGTTGGCATGTAGTTAACCACGATGCTCCTTTTGGCGGTATCGGTAACTCAGGCATGGGGTCATATCATGGCGAAGAAGGTTTCCGTGAACTTTCACATGCAAAAACTGTATTTATTCGTCATCGGTTTTTCCCGACTCAGCTTTTCCACCCTCCTTATGGAACATTCCTACAAAAACTAGCGATTCGCTTTTTCTTGAAAAAAGGCGATCCAAGTATTAAATAAAGAGTATAAAAAAGCCTCGTTATGAGGCTTTTTTATTGGGTTTTAAATAATAAGATTTCTAATAAAATCACTAAAATTTATTTAAATATAATCAACCTTTTGAGCTTTTAAAATATCAAGCTGCAACATCTTTTTCTTTTTATATTTATAGGCAATAAACAAACCAATAAACCAGATTGGTGAGCACTCAAGTGCAATTAAAGTATCATGGTCTAAAGCTAAAATTACGATAGTAAAAACTAAAAATAACATGGTCATCCATGCCATAAATAAACCACCTGGCATTTTATATTTTGACTGGATGTGTAGTTCAGGGCTTTTCTTACGATAGTAAATATATGAAAGCACAATCAGCATAAATGTAAAAATACATAAAATTGAAGTGAGCGCTGAAATAATCGTAAAGGCGGTCATGACATTAGGCACAATAAATAAAATAGAAGTACCAACCGTTACGCATGCCATTGAAAATACGAGTCCGCGAATTGGAACTTTTCTTTTTGACAGCTTACTAAAGCTTTTAGGTGCATCGTTGTCTAAAGCCAAACCATATAGCATACGACTGGTTGCAAAGATTCCACTATTTGCAGAAGATAAAGCCGAAGTCGCAACAACAAAGTTGATTAAACCCGCCGCAATTGGTAATCCAACCAAGGTAAACATTTCTACAAATGGGCTCTTTTCTGGTGAAACTTTTGCCCAAGATGTGACTGCAATAATACAAACCAATGCGCCTACATAGAATAATAAAATGCGTAAAGGAATAGAGTTAATTGCTTTCGGAAGTGAAGTATGCGGGTCTTTGGTTTCAGCAGCAGTCGTACCGACAAGCTCAATACCCACAAATGCAAAGATGGCAATTTGGAAGCCAGCCAAGAAACCTGTAACGCCATAAGGAAACATCGATTCTGTTTCAAACAAATGGCTCATCGAGGCCTTAACCCCATTTGGAGAAGTAAATCCGGTACCTATTAAATAAATACCCGCCAGAATAAACAGAATAATTGCGGTAATTTTGATGAGGGAGAACCAAAACTCAAGTTCACCAAAAAGCCGCACAGCCACAAAGTTGAGTATGGTTAAGATCGCCAATGAAGTAAATGCCGGAATCCAGACGGGTAAATCTGGATACCAAAACTGCATGTACCCTCCGATCACGATTACATCGGCAATCGCAGTAATAATCCAGTTACACCAATACGACCAACCAAGGAAGAACCCCGCCCACGGACCGAGATAAGCTGTTGCAAAATCGGCGAAGGTTTTAAAATTCGTGTTGGCAAGCAACAATTCACCCATTGCCCGCATCACGAAGAAAAAGAAGAAACCAATAATTAAATAGGTTAAAACAATTGAAGTACCCGAAACACTTAATGTTTTCCCGGAACCCATAAATAATCCAGTACCAATTGCACCACCGATTGCGATCATTTGAATATGACGATTTGTCAATGAGCGCTGCAATTTCTCTTCTTCTTGCTCAGTCATATGTTGACTACCAAGAAGATCTCCTTCCAGGAATTGCTTTCCGTTATTCTTACTCATGTAATATTTACTCCAATTTATAGCAACCGTCGTAAATGCTTTAATAATAAATAAATTATATGATTATTAATTTAGTCCATTAAATCATGTTAAAAATATTATTAAATCATTTAAAACCTTATAAATTCCTTTTTAAAAGCTATCACCTATAACAATAAAAATTATTCATCATTCCTTTCCTTCATTATTATATTAGCCTGCATTTAAAAATATAATTTTGAAAAATTCTTAAAATATATAAATTAATTACATATTTTATTGAATTATCTTTTATATAATAAAACAGGCTAATTAATCCCAGCTCAGCGAGCAAGATCGTATTTATCCATATACCCCTCTTGCGCTAGCGATAATATAGTATTCCTTCTTAAATTTGGTGAAATGTATAGTATTTCTGCTTAATTAACAGCCATTCGCAAATGCTCTGTTTCTTTAAGTTTGTTCACTATCTGTGGGTTCGAGTCCTGTTTAACATGGACACTTAGCACACGAACTAAAGAGCCATTTTCAACATTTAATTGTTTTGCTTGTGCTTTTGTTATTTGCAATAACTCCTGATAAGGTGTGCCGAATACAAGAATGGCTCGATAATTTTCATAGTTATCGTTGGCCACAATATAGGGTTCATCACCTGAACTAAGAGGAATAGACTCTACAACTTGTACAGTTAAAATCTGGCTTTCTTTAATTGCTCGTAAATTTTCAATATCTGCTTGCAGCGTTGCACCACCATCAAAAATATCTATATAGCCTTTGTAGCGTAGTCCTTCTTCAAGCAAGAGATTGTAGGCTGGTCGAGTATTGGGATGAACAATACCAATCGCGGCTTTAGCATCATCAGGCAGCATATCAACATAGAGTGGATGTCTCGGCATCAACTCAGCAATAAAAGCCTTTTGTCCCACCCCACTCAAATAATCGGCTTTGGTAAATTCAATATTAAAAAACTTATGGCCTACCGCATTCCAAAATGGTGACTGCCCATTTGCATCAGAGTATCCACGCATTTCGGCAACAATCGTTTCTTCAAAATATTGGCGAAAGGCAGAGAGAAACAAAAAACGGACTTTAGATAAAAATTTGCCATTTTTATTTAAGCGATAGTCAGGATCTAAAAATAAAGTACAAAGCTCGCTACAGTTAGTATGGTCATTACTCAAATACAAAGTAGGTAAAGCGTTATAAACACTTAACGGTTCTGAAGCATGAACTTGGGTTCCTACATGGAAATTGTACCAAGGCTCTTTTAAACCAAGTGCGACTTCAATTCCGCAAACCCCGATAACTTTGTTGAGTTCAGTATCTTCTAAAACAAATAAGTAAACCTGATCTGCCTTTGGGAGTTCGCCTGCGACTGTCTTACACGCCCGTTCAATACGTGCAGCCAAATTTTCCATATTTGGCTGCAAAGATGTCAAACCAAAACCTGCTTTTTGCGCCAACAGGTAAAGGTCATTAACATCCCTAGGTTCAATGTAGCGAATAATCATCATGCTGCTTGTTCATCCTTTTGAATTTCCACAAAGCGAGCAAGCGCACGTTCAAAGCGTTTTAAGCCCTCATCAATATCAGCAAATGGAACGATTAAAGAAGGTGTAAAACGGACTACATTTGGACCAGCTATAAGACTCAGTAAACCTTCTTCACCCGCAAGGTTATTAATATCTTTTGCTTTACCAGCAAACTCGTCTTTTAAAACACATCCGAGCAATAAACCACTGCCACGAATTGCTTTAAAGACTTTATATTTTTCATTTAATTGATTTAAAGCGTTTTTATAGTAGTCGTGACGCTCTTTAACGCCATTAAGCACTTCAGGCGTATTAATAAACTCGAATACAGCGCCAGCAACCGCACTTGCTAACGGATTACCACCATAAGTCGTACCATGTGTGCCTACAGAAAAATGCGGCGCAAATTTATCAGTTGTTAACATTGCACCGACCGGGAAACCACCGCCCAATGCTTTTGCAGTCGTAAGTACATCCGGAATCACACCGTAGTTCATGTAGGCATAAAGTGCACCCGTACGACCAACACCAGTTTGTACTTCATCAAAAATAAGTAAGGCACCGAACTCATCACATAGCGCACGCAAACCTTTTAAAAATTCGATCTCAGCAGGAATAACGCCGCCTTCACCTTGGATTGGCTCAACAATAACAGCACATGTTTGCTCATTAATGACTGCTTTAGCCGCTTCTAAATCATTATAAGCAACATGGCTAATACCGTTTGGAAGTGGTGCAAAGTCTTGTGAATATTTTGGTTGGCCACCTGCCGAAACGGTAAATAAAGTACGGCCGTGGAAAGCATTGTTAAATGCCACAATGCCACTTTTACCTGCAACACCGCTGTCGAGTCCAACTTTACGTGCAAGTTTTAATGCTGCTTCATTCGCTTCAGCACCTGAGTTACAGAAGAATACCTTATCGGCAAATGTATTTTCAGTGAGTTGTTTAGCAAGGCGTAGTACTGGTTCATTGGTATAACCATTACCGACGTGCCAAAGTTTTTTTGCTTGTTCTGTTAACGCATTGACTGCCACTGGATGCGCATGACCTAATGCATTTACTGCAATCCCGCCTGCAAAATCGATATATTCTTTATTTTCTTGATCCCAGATACGTGAACCTTCACCACGTACCGGAATGAAATTTGCCGGTGCAAATACTGGAACCATCCACTCGTTAAAGTCACCACGAGAAACTGCAAAATTATTCATCTTATCTAGTCCATTAAATTGAATTATTCGGGTTAACTGATGACCTTATTATTCAAAATCAAATTGATTCACAAAATTTGTAATTCAGTAAAAAATGAATTATTTTTTACCAATCTGATAATTGACAATTACATTATGGACAATATTGATCAAATTATTTTAGGTTTACTTAAAGATAACGCACGGATGTCTGTAACCGAGTTAGCCGAAAAAGTTCACGTCTCAAGAGCAACGATTAAAAAGAGAATGGAGTATCTTGAATCTTCGGGCATTATTACCGGATATACGGTTCGTTTTAAACCAAATGCGGAACGGAATGTCATCCGTGCATGGATGAGCATTATGGTCGAAGGCACCAAAGCACAGTCTGTGATTAAAGAACTACGCCTAGAAAGTGCGGTTGAATGTCTGCATAAAACCAACGGTAAATGGGATATTCTGGTTGAGCTACGTTCCGACACTTTAGAAAACTTCGATAAAGTATTAGAAAGAATTAGAAATATTTCAGGTATTTATAACAGTGAGACCAGTATTTTACTTGCTAGCCATAAGACCTAATTACTGCGTTCAAATTTAAATTAAACATGGGGTGAGCCAACTATACGGCTGAGCTCATCCATTCCCTTTCATTTAAAAATTTCTCTATCGCCGCTCGTTAAATCTAAAAGCGCCATCCTCATGATGAACCTATTCTAACAATCCTCAATAAATTTTTAATTTTTTTAAATAATCAAAATCAAAAACTTAAAATCTAATTTGATTTAAATTCCCCCTTTTTCACTCCCTCTCCTCATCAAAGCATTTGACAGAAAATTTAAAACATAATACATATAGTATTATATGTTATATGTTAAAACCTAAGGACAAGGTATAAAAAATGGCTAAAACTCAACTACAACACTTCATTAACGGCGAATATGTTGCTAGCAAAGGAAATGATTTCTTCGATTTGGTAAGCCCAGTCACTGGTGAAGTCTATGCACAATCGCCGAATGCGACCGAGGCAGAAGTTGATGCAGCTTATGCTGCTGCAAAAGAAGCATTTAAAATTTGGGGACGTAGTACACCTTCGACTCGTCAAAAAGCATTACTTAACTTGGCAGATGCTATTGAAGCCAATGCCGACCGTTTGATTGAAGCGCAAAGCCGCAATACAGGTCAGTTAAAACATTTAATAGCATCTGAAGAAGTAGGTGTATCGGCAGATCAAGTTCGTTTCTTTGCAGGCGCTGCCCGCTTACTCGATGGCACAGCAACTGGTGAATATTTAGAAGGTTTAACTTCTTCTATTCGTCGTGAACCAGTCGGTGTGGTTGGTCAGGTTACGCCTTGGAACTATCCACTCATGATGGCGGTTTGGAAAATCGCGCCTGCTTTGGCAGCGGGTAATACTGTCGTATTAAAACCAAGTGACACAACCCCTGAAAGTACCCTTTTACTTGCAGAAATTGCTGCACCATTTTTTCCGAAAGGTGCATTTAACGTGGTGTTAGGCCAAGCGCAAGTCGGTTCAAAAGTTGTATCACACAAAACCCCTGCTCTTGTTTCAATTACCGGTTCAGTTCGTGCCGGATTACAAGTTGCTGCTTCTGCTGCGGCAAATTTAGCAAAAGCTCATCTTGAACTTGGCGGTAAAGCACCTGTACTGGTTTTTGAAGATGCCGATCTTGATAAAGCCGTTGAAATGATTGCTTTAACCGGCTATTTCAACGCAGGCCAAGACTGTACTGCTGCAACACGTGTGATTGTGGCTGAATCTGTTCATGACGAGTTTTTAGCTAAACTCGTTGAAGCTGCAAAAAATACACGTTTTGGCGATCCAGATGATCAAGACGCGCTTTATGGCCCACTTAACAATGCCAATCAATTAAAGAATGTTAAAGCGTTTATCGACAACTTACCTGCTCACGCCAAAGTTGAAACAGGCGGAAAACAGGCAGACCGCCCAGGTTTCTATTTTGAACCGACTGTTATTAGTGGCCTAAAACAACATGATGAAGCTATTCAAAATGAAATTTTTGGACCAGTGATTACCGTTCAGAAATTTACCGATGAAAATGATGCGATTGAAAAAGCCAACGATGTTGAATATGGCCTAGCTTCAAGTGTTTGGACCAAAGACCATGCTCGTGCAACACGCCTATCACGTGAACTTGATTTCGGTACAGTTTGGATTAATACCCATATTCCTTTAACCGCAGAAATGCCACACGGCGGCTTCAAAAAGTCAGGATATGGTAAAGATTTATCTGGTTACGGTTTTGAAGAATATACACGTGTTAAACATGTGATGAGTTCAAACGAATAATAACAATGCGTTTTGAAAGGAGATCAAAATGAATAAGCAAGAAATGAAAGACTTGGTGACTAAAGCCCATCACGAACTCTTTAATTTGCATGACACCACTGCTCTAGACCGTTATTTTTCTGAAGACTTTATAGAGCACTCACCACTCGTTGCAAATGGTATTTCAGGTCTTCGTCAATTGGTAGAAGATTGTCCCGATATGCAACACGAAGCTGTACGTGTACTAGCAGATGGTGACTTGGTTGCAATTCATGGCCGCTTTCAAGGCTTAGATGAAAACCCATTGGTTGGTTTTGATATTTACCGAGTAAAAGACGGCAAAATTGTCGAGCATTGGGACGGCCTTGTGGCAGAAGCTGCACCGAATGTAAGCGGTAGAACTCAACTAGATGGTCCGACTGAAATCGTAACTCACCATGACCCAGAGAAAAACCGCGAGATTGTGACGTCTTTCTTCAAGAAGTCATTAATCGATGGAAACTATGAAGCCTTTAAAGAATATACCGACGGCGATCAGTTCATTCAACATAGTCCAGATATTGGTGATGGCGTTAAAGCCGTGATTGATTTTTTGAACAATATCCGTAATGAAGGACAAGGTTTGGTATACTCAAAAACGCATCGCTCCATTGCTGATGGTCAATTTGTATTGACACATTCCGAAGGCAGTATTGCCGGAAATCGACATGCCTATTTTGAACTATGGCGTGTAGATAATGGCAAAATTGTTGAACTTTGGGATGCAATACCTGCTGTGCCTGAAGATGAACAGGCTGTCCATGGTTATGGCGTGTTTTAATAACTATTTATCCGCTTCATTAAGCTAAGTCTTTTGACTTAGCTTTTAGAGAATTCGCCATGTCAGCATATACGATAATTTTTGCGCCTATTGCTCAAGCAACTCGTTCGGAACAAGTTGTAGAACGCTTGGAAAATGCAATTATCTCTGGTTTGCTCAAAAGCAATGAACAACTTCCTAATGAAGCAGACTTAGCACGCTTAATGGGAGTTTCACCAATTACCGTTCGCGAAGCCTTAAATACTTTACGCGTAAAGGGTTTAATTGATACACGTCGCGGAAGAAATGGTGGAAGTTTTGTTTGTGAGCTACCTTCGGATTTACTTTTAAATCAACATCCTTTGCGCCAAGCTTCAAATGAGTATCTTGCCGATTTAGGTGAGTTTCATAGTGCAATTTTAAGTCATAGTGCCTATCTGGCCGCTCAAAGGACGACTGAATACGAACTTAACAAAATCAAAGAGTTAATTGATCAATTTGAACAAGCCGTTGAGGCAGATACACGTGCACAGCTTGATTTACGTTGTTTACTCACACTCACCTCATTTGCCCAATCTTCAAGACTGGCAAATCAGGAACTCACTATTCAGGCTGAATGGGCTCCGCTCATTGCCGTGCTTTATCAAGATGATGATTTTCACCGTGAAGTTGTAAAGCAATATCACCATCTTTTGTCGTCTTTTATTGACAACAATGAAAATGAAGCTGTTATTCAAGCCAGAAAAATAGTTTCAATGCTCACTGACCAAATGCTTCGATATAAGTTATCGAGTGAATAAAAATAAAAAATAAGATGGCTTATAAATACACAAGTTAGGAATATGGAATTTTAGGAGTTATAGGAATGACCCAACATTTAGATGTAGAAGAGCTTCAAAATTTGTTAAAGACGGTAGTTGACGAAACAACCTCTATTACGGAAACACTCGCAAGTAAAGCAAGTAAAATTCTGTCGAAACACGCTTCTGAAAAAAATGCAGATATTAAGCTTTCAACTTCAGAACGCGCTGCTTTGCAGAAAGAAATTAAAAAAGCACTCTCTCAGAGCCATTATAGTCAAGGTACGGGTTTTGCAAGTTATAGTCCGGCAACTCAAGATGAGCAAGACTATTGGACGCTAGAATGGTGGTATAAAAAAGAAGATCAATTACAACAAGCGAAACTTGAAAACTACCAAAATGCGCAGCGCTTTTTAGATTTCCGCTCATTTGAGTGGTTCCATAAACCTGCACAAAATAAAAGTCCATGCATACATGGTCCTTATGTGGATTATATTTGCAATGGAGCCTATACCATTACCATTGCTCACCCTGTCATGATTCATGACCATTTTATCGGTGTCATTGCGACCGATATTTTAGTTTCGGCCCTTGAAAAACTACTTATGCCAAAACTCAAAAACATTAAGCAAAAGGCGGTCATTATGAATGATTCATCTCGAGTCATTACTTCAAATGACATTAGCATCAGAACCGGGACATTATTTAAAGCTAAGACTGATCAACAGTTTTTCTCGCAACCCTGTCAGTCTTTCCAGTTGGTTGTCATCTAAAAAGCAAAGAATATTGGCCTTTTATTCCCGCTTTAGTGTACCACCAAGGTGATATAGCACTTTAAGCCCTAGCTGTTGTTCAAACTTTCTTCAAACAGACTTGTTTATTCAGGTCTAGGGGAAGTTTTGGCCTAAAAATAGCATCGCCTTTCTGGATGAAAAGCAAAAACAATGAAATTTGAGGTTGAAAAGACATGGAAAATAAAGCGTCTTCCTTAAAAAAATTATCGCTATGGCAAGTGACAATTATTGGTATTGCCTATATGACCCCCATGACGGTTTTTGATACTTTCGGTATTGTTTCCGGAATTACCAACGGGCATGTCCCTCTCGCATATTTACTTGCTTTAGGTGCTATGTTGCTTACCGCTTGGAGCTACGCAAGGTTTAGTCAAAATTCGGAAAAATCAGGCTCAGCCTATAGTTATACTGCCGAAAGCTTAGGACCCAAAAGTGGTTTTTTTGTCGGTTGGTGCTCTCTACTCGACTATCTGTTATTACCACTCATCAATGTGTTACTGGCAGCAATTTATCTCACCGCACTAATTCCAAGTTTGCCTTATTGGTTTTGGGTGCTGGTATCGGCGGGCCTTGTGACTTTAGTCAACTGTTTCCGTATTCGGTTACTTGCCAACTTAAGTCTCGTGTTTGTGTTCGCACCGATTATCCTCATGGTTATTTTTGTATATTTAGTGGTTCGGGGTATTGGCTCTACTCAAGGTTACGAACATGTACTTACCTTGGCTCCGCTATGGCATGGTCAGCAATCACTATTACCACTTGTTGCTGGGGCCTCAGTTCTATGCTTTTCATTCTTAGGTTTTGATGCGGTCACCACCCTTTCAAATGAAACCAAACAACCCACCAAAAATATCCCCCGTGCAGTCATGTTAACCACACTTGCTGGCGGAGCTATTTTCTTCACAGCCGCTTGGTTTATTCAGCTTTATTTTCCAAACAATGTCCGTTTTCACCATCCTTCAGAAGCGTTACCCGAAATTGTGCTTTATGTCGGTGGTGCTTTGTTTCAGTCCATCTTCTTATGCGGACAAATTATGAACACTGTCGCCTCTGGCCTTGCCTCACATGCCAGTGCTTCGCGTTTACTGTATATAATGGGCACTGACAATATTTTCCCTAAAAAGTATTTTGGAACCATCCATAGCTCTTTAGGCACACCCTTTTTCTCGGTTTTATTTGTCGGGCTTATTTCAATGTCGGCTATTTTCTTAGATTTAGCTCAAGTTGTCAGTCTGATCAGTTTTGGTGCGCTTGTTGCGTTTACAGCCGTAAACTTCTCAGTTTTTATGAAATTTTATATTAAAGATAAACAACGCTCAGGTTTTAAAAATAAATTTCTAAACCTATTTTTACCGCTGTTATCGGTCATCAGCATTATTTGTTTATGGCTCAATCTCGACTCGTCTTCACTGACTTTTGGATGCTTCTGGTTAGCTTTAGGCATTCTCCTATTCATTTATAAAACGATTAAAAAACAAAGTATTGCTATTAGTAATGCTTATTAATTTTTTAAGGAACTTCGTCATGAAAATTATTTCTAAACCTCAACTTTTAAAAGATGTGGAATATAAACCAAGTCAGTCTTTACAAGTGGGTAAAGAATGGAGCTGGTTAAATCCAAAACATGCACAATTTGATACATCCACGGTTAATGGCACTTCGGTAGATAACCCAGCAAACTACTATGAAAGTTCCCTCTCGAATTGGCATACATTTGACAGTTTAAATGCTGACATCGAGTGTGATGTAGTGGTTATTGGTGGTGGCTTATTAGGTTCATCAACTGCCTTACATTTAGCTGAACAAGGTGTAGATACGGTTTTATTAGAAAAAAATCGTATTGGTAGTGCAGCTTCAGGTCGAAATGGTGGACAACTCACCCCAGGTTTAGCGCGTTGGGAAGCTCAAGAAATGGCCGATCGGCTCAGCTACGAAGATGCCAAAAAACTATGGCATTTTACCTCTACTGAAGCGATGCAACTGATTGATGATATCTCGGAAAAATACCAACTCAACTTTGACCGAAAATACGGCCATATTACTGCCGCCGTTCATGAAGGTCATTTGGTTGGCTTAACACAAGGTGCCGATGCCCGAAAATACTTAGGTGAAGACCACACCCGTATTGTGGGTAAACACGAACTCATGGACTATATTAAGTCTGACTACTATACAGGTGGTTTAATTGATGAGTTAGGTGGACAAATCCATCCGTTGGCTTTAAACCGTGGCTTAATTTATGGCTTTTGCCAAAACGGCGGCTCTGTGTATGAGCAAACAGAAGTTATTTCAATAGAAGAAAAAGCAGATGGTATTTATGTTCACACAGCAAATGCAGTCGTAAAAGCTAAAAAGTCTGTGGTTTTAGCAGTACACCATGCTTCATTTAAACTTTTATCTGAACAGAACAATACCACTATTCCGTTTTACACCTATGTTGCGACCACCGCTCCTTTAGAGCTTGATACCAAAGAGCTTCTGCCATTTGGACATCCTGTTTATGACACTCAGTTCCAGATTGATTACTACCGCCCTGTCTTTAATAACCGTTTACTGTTTGGTGGACAAGGTACTGGAACATGTTGGGGACCAGAGAAAACTCTAAATTATCTAGAGCATCGAATTCATACCGTATTCCCGCAAATTAAAAATCTAGAGATGGATTTCGTCTGGAGTGGAACTACTGATTTAACGGTAAATGGTGCAGTCGATAGCCGTAAGTTTGGCAACAAGCTCCCTATTTATGCTGTTCACGGCTGGAGCGGTCATGGCGTAGCACAGACAGTACGTATTGGTAAAGCCATCGCAAATGACTTTGTTGGTCAATCGAATGACTTTGAAATGTTATCTAGAATTGACCATCAAAATATTATTTTTGGCCGTACCCTTGCCCCTGTCGTTATTCCACTGGCTAAAAGTATGTATGGCATCGGCGCAATGATTAACCCAGGCAAAATGGTATCTTTCTAATTTATAAAAACGTCATTTTTCTAAAAAAGGATTCGTACAGGTTTGTGCGAATCTTTTTATATAAGCGCAATATTACTTTTCAAACTAGGTTATCCCTATCCAATCCATTACAATAACGCCGGCTTCTTTATTCAGCGCATAGTATTTTGAGTAACTCATCTTCCCAACTAAAACGTGGACTTAAAAATCGTCACATCCAGTTAATCGCTATGGGTGGTGCTGTGGGCACAGGACTATTTTTAGGCTCGGCACAAGTCATTCAGTCTGCTGGTCCTTCAATCATTTTGGGTTATGCCATTGTCGGTTTGGTTGCATTTTTAATCATGCGCCAAATGGGTGAAATGATTGTCGAAGAACCTGTAGTCGGTTCTTTTAGTTACTTTGCACAAAAATACTGGGGAAGATTTCCCGGTTTTTTATCGGGCTGGAATTATTGGGTAGTGTACATTTTGGTTGCCATGACCGAGCTTACCGCCGTGGCTAAATATGTACATTATTGGTGGCCTCATATCCCTGCTTGGGTTTCAGTTTTATTTTTCTTTGTGCTGGTCACCTGCTTGAACTTAGGCAATGTTAAATTTTATGGCGAATCTGAATTTTGGTTAGCTATTATTAAGGTGGCTGCGGTCATTTCAATGATTGTGTTTGGCTTATATTTACTGCTTACCGCAGGTAATGACTCTATAGCTAGCTTTTCAAACCTATGGCAGCATGGCGGATTTTTCCCTCATGAGTTCTCGGGCCTATTTTATATGCTCGCTTTTTTAATGTTTGCCTTTGGTGGTATTGAACTCATTGGAATGACGGCAGCTGAAGCTGAAAACCCTGAAAAAAGTATTCCACAAGCCATTAACCAAGTTATTTTTCGAATCTTAATTTTTTACGTGGCTTCGCTGGCAATTATTATGTCGCTTATTCCATGGAATCAACTGGACCTCGGCGGTTTAGATAAGAGTCCATTTGTCATGATTTTTAGCCAACTGGGCATTGGTTGGGCGGCACATTTACTTAACTTTATTATTTTAACTGCTGCCCTTTCTGTTTATAACAGTGGGATGTATGCCAATAGCCGTATGTTGTACGGGCTAGCAGTTCAAGGCAACGCACCTAAAGTTTTTGCAAAAGTAAGCAAACAAGGTGTACCTACATCCGCGGTTATCTTTTCTTCTATTTTGATTTTTGGGTGTGTATTACTTAACTATTTCATACCAGAAGAAGCTTTAAGCTATCTTATGTACATGGCTGTAGCAGCTTTGGTTTTAAACTGGGCAATTATTAGTTTTACCCATTTAAAATTTAAACGTTCGATGAAGCTTGAAAATAAAGTTGCCAAATTTCCTGCACTATTTTCTCCTTTGAGTAACTATATCGTTTTGACTTTTATTGGCATGATTTTATATATCATGTGGACTCAAGGCTTTGAAAAGTCAGTAATTATCATTCCAATCTGGATCGCCTTTATGTTTGGGCTATATACAATTTTGAGTTGGAAAAAATCACTCTAATCTTCAAACAAGGCTTATTTAAACAGAATAAGCCTTTGTTATTTTAGTCTTTACAAAAGATTTGCCTTCAGAACAAACTAATAATGACATATGCCTATTTCTAATTTAATTCACAATAATTAATTCTGAGATATTTTATGTATTCTTTATTCATTCTAAAACAAGCAATTAGCCTATACTCAACAGATCATGATTAAAATACAAGTGTTTACATGATCTATAATTATTTGTGCTTATGTTCAGCTAAAATCGAGGCTGACAAAGTATATTGTTGCGATGCCCTTCTAGGAAAAAGACACTTCATCTAACCCAGTGCTTTACCCACTTATAGATTTCGCGCTATTTACTGCGTCGCTCAATGATGAAAGACAGGAAAATTTTATGGAAAAAACACTGCAATGTCCGAAATGTGGTTCTACAGAAATTGAAACACGTGATCATGACAAATTACTTAAAACCACTGGCGGTGTTTTATTAACAGCTGCAGGCACTACGGCAGGTACTGTAGGCGGCGCCGCAACTGGTGCTACTGTAGGGGCAGCGATTGGTACTGTTGCCGGACCATTAGGTGTAATTGTTGGTGGAACTGTAGGAACATTTGTCGGTGCAATCAGTGCAGGCATTACTGGCGGTGTGGTAGGTAATATTTTTGGTAAAAAAGCAGGCGTAATGATTGATAAAAATATATTTCAGGACTATCGCTGCTTGAAATGTAAATACCGTTTTAAACAGAAGAAATAAGCTTATTTCATTAAGCTTATTTTTAAAGCACGTTCGTGACTTTAAAAGATAGGAAAGCCACTATTTAGGTTGCTTTCCTTCCTCTCTTATCTCATCTTATTCAAAGAAAAAAATAATCTAATAACTAACTATTACCGATACTATATTTTATGAGTAGACTATAAAAATCAGTCATTTACTTTACGCTATTCATAAGATATGAAACAATTATGCCCTAATACAACTTCTGAAATTACAAATGAAAAAATTATTACTTTTAAGCTTAATTAGCATTTTCAGCTCATATAGTTTTGCAGAGGACAATAGCTCGATTTATCGGGGACTTGGTACTGGTCCTGAAGATTTTTTAAAGTTTCAAATTCTTAAACAAAAAGGTTTCCTAGCCAAAAAACCTAATATTTCAAGAGCAGACTATAACGATATATACAAACTTAAAAAACCTTATGAATTTATGGGACAAAACGTTGTACTTATTTCAGATGAATATATGTCTGAATATGTGGGCTGTTGTGTGAGTGAAGGTTGGGGAGCTGTATTTAAGCAAACCACCAATTTAAAATTAATTGAAAAATTTGCAAAAAAGAATCAATGTAATATCGCTCCGATAGAAACCAATAGCACTTACTATGGGTTTAAAATTAGTTCTCTGCCAAAAGGTAATTACTATGAATTATCATGCCGCGAACGTGATTTAGATGAGTCTGAATAGATAGGGATTAAATTCTGAAAAAAAGAGGCAAAGTAAAATATCTATAGAGGATAAAAGATGTTACCAAAAAGAATTTTTCTAACTATTTGTCTCTTAAGCATCCTGAGTTCAGGATGGGCAAAATCTATAAAACAAACAAATGACAATACTAGACAACAGCAATCTAGTCAGACTAATACTAATATAAAAAACAATATTGATTTAACTGATATCAGATCAAAAGCTGAAAAGGGAGATCCTGAAGCACAGTACAGTTTAGGTGTAATGTATGCAGAAGGATATAAAGACATTCAACCCGATATTCTAAAAGCTATTGAATGGTACACTTTATCTGCAAATCAGGGTTATGTTAATGCTCAATATAATTTAGGTTTATTATACATGGGAAATGAGTATATTAAGCCAGATTATGTCAAAGCAAAATATTGGTATGAGAAAGCCGCAGCACAAGGTGACATTGCATCCTTAAATGAACTTGGAAATTTCTACAGTAAAGGTTTAGGTATTAAGCAGGACTATCAGAAAGCTATTAAATACTACTTAGATGCTGCAAATGCGGGTGATTCAGATGCTCAAACAAATCTAGCAACCATGTTTTTACATGGCAGAGGAGTAACTCAAAACAAGTTAGAAGCTTCTCAATGGTATTTGAAAGCTGCCGTCCAAGGAGATATTGATGCCCAATATAATATAGGGCTTATGTATTTACTCGGAGATGGTATAAAACAAGATTATGCTCAAGCACAAAAATGGTTTTTGTCAGCTGCAAATCAAGGCGAAAGCAATGCACAATATCATCTCGGGAAAATATATAAAGACGGACTAGGAGTGGATAAGAACTTATCCTTAGCCCGTATTTGGTTTGAAAAGTCTGCTGAAGTAGGAAATTCATATGCAGCTCAAGAATTATTCAAGTTAAATTAATATTTATCTAAGCACTTAATATATAAAAATCTTATTTATATTAGATTTAAAAATATTAATTTAATTCAATTTATTAAACATATTCAACCCTGAACTTAGATATTATTCATCTAAACCCAGTTCAATTTAATAAATTTTTATCAACACCCATATTCTTTTTTATAATTTTATATTTTTAGCAGCTTCTTGGTCTCCATGATCAGCTGCAAACTGATATAAATTTAGTGCTTTTTCAATATCTTTACTCCCTCCTCTCCCTTCATAATACATTCCAGCAAGGGTATAAGCTGCATTAATATTTCCACCTGTTTTATATGCTCTTTCAAACCATTTTCTAGCTTCGATAAAATCTTGTTTAACACATTGTCCTTTAAAATACATTATTCCTAGATTAAACTGTGCACTATTCGACCCTAAATTAGCTGCTTGTTTAAATAAAGATAAAGCTTTTGTATTATCTACAGAAGTATCAATACCATCTTTATATAATTCCTAATTGATTAATTGATTCTGCGTCATTTCCCCCCATACCTTCTAAAAAAATTTCCATCGCTTTTTTAACATTTCTATATTTTTAATTATCACTAATATAAATTACACCCAAATTATATTTAGCATCTTCTTCACCTCGCTTAGCAGCTTTTTCAAACCAATAAACAGCCTTATCCAAATCTACTTTCTCACCACTTAAACCTTGTTGATATACTACACCCATATTATATTGGGCTACAGGGTCACCATTTTCGGCATCTTTTTGATATTTACTTAACTCACTATTAGAACTTTTAACTTGTATATTAGATGAATCACTTCCTACCAAAGTTAATGGACTAAATATAAATATTGATAAAAAAACTTCATAATTTCAGACTAATACTATTCTGGATTGACAAAGAAAACTCAAACCTTTATAAAGAAATAATATCTCTATAAAGATTCAGAAATGAAATATTCTTTCAACTTAAATAAAATATTTTAATAACCAAATATTGATTATTAAAATATTATTTATTTTCTATTTCTCTAAGCTTATCCTTAGCTTCTATATTTCCATTAAGGCTAGCTTTTTCTAACCATTCTTTAGCCTCTTTCAAGTTATTACTTTTTTTACTATTTAATAAGATAAGAGCTAATTGCAACTGAGCATTTTCATGATTTTTATTTGCGGCTAGTCTATAGTAATATTCTCCTTTGCTTAAATCTTTATCTCCCCCCAACCCCCTTAAATAAATAATCCCTAAAGCATTTTGGGCTGATGCATCTTCTTGCTTAGAAGCTATCTCAAACCATCTTTTAGCTTGATTATAATCTTTTGGATAACCTTCCTCTCCGTTTAAAAAGTTCATTGCAACGTTATATTGGGCATTAACATTCCCAGCTTCTGCCCATTGAAATTCATTATTTTTCTTATAAGTAGCGCTATAAGCATAAGCGCAAAAAAGTAAACTTAAGCTAAAAAAATTTAAAGTTTAAAAAAAAAACATTATCTTAATCCTACGACCTTTTATCTATAAAATAATAAAATATTGATAATTTATAAACTTTCAAAATCAAAAATTTATTATTAAACTATCATTTATAACTTTAGTGCTTCCCAATTAAATCTACTTTTATTACTTTGCTACCACCCTATATTCTAAAGTAAATATTTTATGAAATTTTAACAGGTTAAATAGTCCAAAACCAACAAATAAAGCTTTTTCTATTCATTATATCCCCTTGTAGCTATACTCAATTTAATGGAAAAGTTTAAAAAACTGTTACAGACAGTCTAATCAATTGAAGATAATAAAATAAAGTAGCACATCATTTCTTGCCATTAATTCTCCTTTAAAAATATTAGTTATAAATCCTATCATAAAATCTATTAATCCAATTAGGGTACCTTTAATAAATTTGAAAAATATGGATAATTCTCTATTTGATAGCCAGTAATAAATCTACTCATAATCACTTCAGCTATAACTGTCAGCATTACCATTTCTTATCAAGATAATTTGCAAATATCTCAATTAAAAAAACAGCTAAGCTAATTATTAGCCCACCTCCAATACTTATGGCCAGCCCTAGCCCAATAGAACTTTTGTTACCATTTGATAGATCTGAAAATATCATCAATAAAAACATAAGTATAGCAATAATAATGCCACGTATAATAATATTAATAATTGGATGTTCTGAAGCTTTAAAGTTCTCTATAAAAACACCCATGATCACTTCTACTAACATCGTTAACATTACTTCACCTTATTTCTTATTTGATTTATCTTTTTCAGTTGCGACTTTAACCGCTCTTGAACCAGTTTACCCAATCATTTGTTCATTTGCGAATATAACCATTCCTGAAGCATTATTTTTAAGGAACTGTCCCATATTTGGCGCATTTAACACTATGCTTTTCCAACCAACTTGACCAAATCCAGTCATAGTATTTGAAAATAAGAAACCTATACCTAATCCTAATTTTTTTCCGTCTACTAGCTGCTGCCCTATAGGGTTGAACTAATGGGTTAAGTTACTTAAAAAGCAAAAGTCTTACTGATTTGGAGTACAATTACTACAGAAAATTTTATGATTAATTTATAATTTAATTTTATTATAATTTAAAAAGTATAAAATGGGCCAATTAACTTATAAAATTTATTATTCATATATCATCCTAAGCTTAGATAATATTTATGTAACCCAGAAAAATCTAATATATTCTTTATTAATTATTTATTTTTTCTAAATAAACATCAGCTTCTTGATTACCAGATAATTTTGCTTTCTGAAACCATTCTTTTGCAGTTTCTATATTTTTTTCAACTCCCTCTCCATTTAAGTACCTAATTCCTAATTGAAGTTGGCTATCAGTATCACCTTGTAAAGCAGATTTTCTATAATATTCTACAGATTTTGATAAGTCCTTTTTTGCTCCATAACCATTAAGGTACATTATTGCTAAATTATATTGTGATTTTGCATCATTTTGATCAGCAGCTTTTTTATACCAATTAAAAGCTTGTTTATAATTTACATTTAGATCATATTCACCGAATAAATATGCATCGCCCATTTGTGACTGAGCCCGAATATCTCCCTCTTCTGCTGCGCTCTTCAAATTTACAAATTCAGAATTTTCTGAACTATCAAGGCTATTACACCCTAATAATAAACTGAATATAAAGATATTTAAATATTTAATCATAGTAGACTCAAATTATTAATAAAGTTTTCACTAAAAAACTAATTTTCGAAAATAAATTTAGTTTTTCTTAAACCAATAATAATTACAAAAAATATTATATAATTAAGAATATACTGGTCTGAGCTTAGATATTATTTATCTTAGTCCAGACCAGTTTAATATATTCTTTACTAACAACCACACTCTCTTTTTATAATTTCTATATTTCTGGCCGCCTCTTGATCTCCTTGATCAGCAGCAATCTGAAGTAATTCAATTGATTTATTAATATTTTTTTCTACACCTCTCCCTTCATAGTACATTCCAGCAAGTATTTTAGCGGCATCTCCATCTTTCCCATTTATAATAGCCTTGTTATACCAATAGGTAGCCTTTTCATAGTCTAAAGGGATCCCTTCACCATTAAAATACATATTACCTAAATTAAACTGTGCACTTAAGTCCCCCAAAATAGCAGCTCTATTAAAAAGATTAAAAGCCTTATTATTATCCTGTTTTACACCAACTCCATCCTTATACATTCTTCCTAAAAAATTAAGAGCTACTCTATTATCTTTTTTTGAAAGCTCAGAAAAAGTATCTAAAGCCTTAGGAATATTAGTATATTTAGTTCCCTCTGTATAATAAATTATACCCAAATTAGCTTTAGCTTCCTCTTCACCCTGTTCGGCAGCTTTCTCAAACCAATAAACAGCCTTGTCCAAATCTACTTTCTCACCATTTAAACCTAGTTGATATACTACGCCCATATTATATTGGGCAATAGGGTCACCATTTTCTGCATTCTTTTGATATTTACTTAACTTACTATTAGAACTTTTAACTTTTACATTAGATGAGTCACACCCCACCAAAGTTAATGTACTAAATATAAATATTGATAAGAAAAATTTCATATTTTAGAATAACACCCAATATAATTTAATAAATAATATAATATGCTATAAATTAGTGTTCTCCTACTTTCTAACTTAAGTTAATTTATATATACTTCTATTAAAAATATAAGGAAATTAAAATTCTCTTAACTTTTCTCTTAATAAAATATATACTTTTTCCACTCTAAATTTTAAAGTATTTTCATCATTAATTTCTTGATTATTTACTCTTTGAAGATGGTACAAATAGCTTCTCAATCCTATTATAGAATCCGACTTAGTTGGCAACCGATTTGGACTAATATAATCACTTTCGCCCCATTGGTCTATCTCTAATCTAGGATCAAAACTTAAAGCAAACTGAACAAAACTATTCCACTTATAGTCCGCAGGTACATCTTCAAGATTCAATTGATTCGTTGCAATTTTTTTCATTTCAACTTCCCTTTATAACTCCTATCACTACTTCTCTAACGTTTCTTAATATATAAAATCACTTCTTATCAATATAGTTAAAAAAAGCCTCTACCGCGAACAGAAAAATACTTACGGCCAAGCCAATTATCAGGCTGAATATTAAAGCAAACCCAATCGAAAAGTCCCAACCTTCTAGGATTGAAGAAAATAATGCTATAAAAAAGCCGATTACCGCCACCAAAAGGCCACGTACTATTATACTTATAATAGGGTGTTCTGATGCTTTAAAATTAGCAATGAAAACACCCATAATTACTTCTACCAACATCGTTAGCATTATTTCACCTTACTATTTCTTACTTGATTTATCTTTCTCAGTCGCAGCTTTAACAGCTCTCGAACCAGCTTGTCCAATCATTTGTTCATTTGCGAATATAACCATTCCTGAAGCATTATTTTTAAGGAACTGTCCCATATTTGGCACATTTAACACTATACTTTTCCCACCAACTTGCCGAAAGCCCACAGCAGTGGAGGTTGTAGCGCCCCATCCACTTGTCACAGCACTAACAGCAGCAACTCGCCCAGTACGACAAGATTAATATCTTTTAAGCATTTACACTTAACTCCTAGAGAAATTATGTCCACCCCCCACCAATTCCCGCACTTGTGACAGCAGCTTTACCCACAGTTCCAGCAGTTAAACCGGCTCCTTCTAAGTGTGCTCCAGTACCAATAAATGGCGCAGCCACTCTTCCTACTACAGGTGCAGCAGCAGATACAGCGGCCACTGTGCCTACTACAACATAAGATCCATAACCTGCAACTGATGCTGCCGCTAAATTATTATTACGTATCGCCTCTAATACTCTTAAAGCACGAGCATCTTCAGGATTTTTAGCAAACCCAGCCATAGTATTTAGAAATAAGAAACCTATACCTAATCCTGATTTTTCCACCTACTGGCTGTAATCTCATTGGGTCCACCAATTAAGTAGGGTTATTTACATAAGCCGAAGTATTTAGTCCACCTTCCAACCCAATCGGATCTTTGCTCATATATCTTGAGCTATGAGGATCATAATCGCGATAACGGTTATAGTGCAGTTCTGTTTCTTGGCCCATATTTTCAGGATATATAATAAAATATTTATCAATCCCTAAAGTTCCTACAAATAAATATAATTCAAATAATACTTTATCTCTAACAATACTATATATTCTCTCTAATAATTATTTGATCTTATGGATGAAAACAAATATTGTAAAATTTACTCTATTTGCTTTTTTACTAATGTTGGAAACGTAAAACTAGAGGGATCAAAAGCATTGTCCCATTATGAAACCTCACAAGTACTAGATAATTTTATATTTATAGCTTGAAATATATGAAGCTATTCTATTGATGATGTAATAAATAGTTTAAATTTATTCTTTTTTTTATTTCCGGATATAATCTTATTAAAAGTTTACTAAATTCTATCCAATCTTTTGAATAAAACAAAGCTAGACCGCGGTTGCCATGACTTAACTATGAAAATAATTTTAAACAAAAAAATTAGTTATTTGATGTCTGCAAATTCAGAAACAAGCTTATTGACTTCAACTTTTTTGCCACCAAATTTTTCATTTACTAACTTTTGAATTTTAGGTAAGTAGTAAAGTTCACCAATTTTTATATAGATCGGGTCATTTTTGTTTGCTCAAGCTACATTCAATAAATTGATATAAAGCTTAGTAGACTAATCAATAGGCTTACGAAGATAGAATTTTCAAGTACATTGAGGCCATCCACAAGTGCCAATGTATTGTCAGTCCTATAGAGTTAAATAGTGAGGATTATAGCTTTAAAATCCCTTCACGACTAAAAGCTAATTATTATAAATTATCATGTCATGAAAGTGACTTAGCTCAGTCTGAATAGATAGGAATTAACTTCTGAAAATAAGAGCCAAATAAGTTGTTTGGTTTGAATACTGATAAAGTCTATCTCAAATCAGAATTTTACTTCTAAAGCGGATATCAGAAATCTTTCTGAACAAACAACTTAATATTAACATTAATAATTCTTTAGTTAGCTGAAACGTAGGTTAGAAGTTGATCGATAAAAAGGATATTTGATTGAACTCAGAACTTTGCTGCTCTATAACGTTAAACTCTGTATCATTCTGCTCAACAGAATATAGACTGTACTGGCCTGTTGAAATTAGACCAAATTGAAGATCTGTTCTTAAGACCAAGAGTATCTCACTATTTCCATCCATCAATGCCGGGGTAACTTTTTTTAAATTTTCAATAAATTGCTGTGCAAAAAAAGGATTATTAAGCTTGTCTGGGCTTTTAATTCGAACATCAAAGTAATTTAATTTCCTATCGTTTATCGATTCTGAAGTTTCTTGAATATGTATAATTTCTGGCTGCATATCTTTTAATCGTGTCTGAATAATCTCTTCATTTTTTTCTTGGGATAAAGCTAGATTTATCACAAAAACCATGCAAGCAATTGCAAGTATAGAGGCAAAAGCTTTATGTTTCCGCCATGTAGAAGGTATTTTTATATTAGTATAATTTTGTTGAACGTTAATAACTATCGAATCTGATATAAAATCATGGATCGATCGACGGTTTCGGCTATTAAAAAGATAAAAATATATAATTAAAATTTGTAAGCAAATAAATAATAGCTTAATGCCCCAAGAGAGAGTAAAGTTTTCAATATAATCACTTAAAGAAATTAAACATAGAGGCGCAAATAGAATCGCAGCACGTGAAATAGATAAGGGAACTGATAGATTTTTTCCTTCCAGATCCAGCACTTTAATTTTTAATAACTGTTTTGCAAAAGTTTTTCCTAGATTTAAATGACTATTCAATAATCCAAAATATAAAATGACACACCAATAGCCCACTAAAGTAGAAATCACAGGATGCTGATGTAATAAACGCGAAAAAATACTAACAATAAGCCCACAAAATAGACTCACTAGTACAACATCAATAATAAAAGCAAAAGTCCTCCGCCAGAACCCAGCAATATAAGATGGCTGTAAAGACAAAATTATTCCTTATTAAGAGTAAATAAAAATAGATTTTATCAAATTTAACTATTTCTTCAACAATTTACCCAGTTTCTTGATATTCAATAATTCTTCATTTGTATATTTCATTTGAGATATTAAATGATTATTAGTTGATATTTTTATATATTGATCAGAAATATCGATCTTATTTCTTAACAAAAACTCAATAAACTCACCACCATTATCATTTTTATAGAATTCAGTAAAAAATAAGATTACATAAAAATTATTTTTTTGATTGTTATTTAATCCTAATAGAAATAAATTTATATTATTATAAAACTCACTATACGGTTGATCCCCACAAAATATATTCTTATTAATTAAATTAATTGATTTAATAATTTGACTATCTTTTGTTAAAATAAAAACCCTATTATTAAAATGATTAATACAAGTTTTTCTATCTATTGTGGAACAGCCTATAAGAGATAATATTCCAATTAATAATAAAATTTTGCTGATCTTATCTAACATTTACTTCTCACCAGTTCGTGACTTCTTTTCCAGTCAAAATTTATCCAATTTTTGAACAAATTGCTTTCAAGGCATGTTTCTCTCTAACTTTAATAGTGGTAACTGTTTCAACAGAATCCAAAAAGATTTAAATCCTATGTAGCATGTTTTCATATTATTTTTCTTTATAAACAATTATACCTTTTAAATTTTTTCAAAGAGGTCATAAATAAAAACAACCTAATCATTATAAGTTGTTTTTATTCAGATCTACACAGGTATTTTTGTGTAGGGAATATTCATTTACTTTAAAAAAATATTGATGATCCATATACGGAGGAAGAAAATGGCATTCTTCCAAATAAAATAAAGCTAAGCCACGATAACCGCGACTTAGCTTTAAAAAATAATTTTAATTAAAAAATTACTTATTTGATGTCTGCAAATTCAGAAACAGGTTTGTTCACTTCAACTTTTGTGCCGCCAAATTTTTCACTTACAAACTTTTGAACTTTAGGTAAGTGGTAAAGTTCACCAAGCTTCGTATAGATCGGGTCATTTTTGTTCGCTTCAGCAACACCCAATAAGTTGACATAAAGCTTAGTAGACTGATCGATTGGCTCACGGAAGATTGCGTCTTTCATTACATTGAGGCCGCCCTCAAGTGCCAATGTATTACCGAGTACAATCGCATCCACATCGTTTTTAACGCGAACTGCGGTTGTCATTTGAATAGGTTTTAATTGTAAGTTTTTAGGGTTTTCAGCGATATCATTCACTGTCCCTTTTACAGGGTCAAAACCTGGTTTAAGTTTAATTAATTTAGCAGACTGCAATAATGTTAATGCACGAGCTTCGTTAGCAGTATCGTTTGGAATTGCAATGGTAGCGCCTTGCGGGAACTCATCAACGGTTTTAACTTTATTTGCATAAATACCCATTGGTTCCAAGTAAGTTGTCGCAACAGCAGCAACTTTAGCTTTATTTGAAGCATTATAAGCTGCCAAATAGTTGAATGACTGGAACGCATTTACATCTTGTTCGCCACTTGCTACAGACGTATTGAGCACAACATAGTCAGTCAAATTGGTTACTTCGAGTTTAATACCCGCTTGAGCAGTTTCAGGAAGTGTTGCCACGTATTTCCATACGTCCGTATCAGAACCTGTTGAAACCAATTTAATTGTACGAACCGACTCAGTTTTATCTTTGGCTGCTGCTGTATTTTCAGTTTGTGCAGGTTGCTTATTACATGCAGTCAGTGTCAGTACAGAGGCACTGAACAGTACGCTAAATAATTTTTTCATAAATATATCCTAAAATAGGAAACGCCTACTCTAAATCAGAGAGAGACATTTCCAACCATTGGGTCGAAATGCAATATTTGGCTGGATATAATTTCCAGATATAGGGTTTAGAAAACTGAATTCAGCATCATTCCTCCCTTGAACTTGCTCGCTGAACAATAGAATTATGTTTTGAATCAGTTTCTAAATATGGCCTCATCATATATCAATAAATGAATATTCTACAAATAACTTGTTCGATTCTGATATATAGGCCTCTTATTGCTAAGATATTGAAAACACAAAATATATTATATAAAGATATTAATTTTGGCTAAAATATATACGCGATTGATTTATATGAAATTTTCGGCATTTATTAGCAAGATTTAAGCTAAATGAAGTTGTAATTTTTATTTTAGGCATAAAAAAAGCCCCTGCTTTTAACAGGGGCTTTTAGAATTTGATGAGTAAAGATCATTATCTTTTAAAAAAATATCAGAAATTATAATTTTTAAAAATATTGATTAGATTGGACTGTAAAGGGTTCTCTTCTTATTAAAAGCGAATAGATTAAATTTTAAACTCTTACTTATCTTAGAAGAAGTTGTTATCGTCACAAAAATAAATTCTCTTAAACTTTCTAGTTTAAGAGGCTTTTAAAATTCATTTAAATAAGAAATAACTTTAATTTGTAGAAGCTAATTCAAAATCTGAAACAATACTGCAAAGAGTAAAATATTTGCGATCACTATGGCCCAACCACCATATAGCATGTATTTCAGTTGGCTTGAACGTGCTAAGCCCATTTGACCAAACATATCAGAAGATGGAAAAGGACCAAACCAGTCTACTTGGGAACTTGATAATAGAACTGCTGTAACCGCTACAGGTGGAACACCATTTGCCAGTAAAATTGGTCCAAAAATTTTATTGGTAAAGGTCATTTGTGCAACAGCTGCCCCTGGGATATGCCCCACAATATTAAATAAGAAAATACCAAAGCACAGCATAGCAGGACTTAAGTCGACCAAATACGGTGTCGCATTATCTAACAGTGTTTGGTAAGCATTAAGTTTTTCAACAAGAACTAAAATTGGATTGTATAACCAGTAAAGAATAAACATCCAGACTAATTTACCGCATCCCTCATAGAGTGCTTCCAAAATTTGTTTAGGACTAAACCCCGCCACTAACCCAGTTAATGTAGCAACAGTAAGCATCACAATAATTGCAAAACTAAAGCCTGCTTTAAAAATAATTCCAAGAATTGCCATCACGATAATTGTGCCAATAAATACAATCGCTGCACGTTTACTTCTTTTCAATTCAGAGGCACTTTCTATTTTTTCAGAAGGTTCTAAGAAATTTTCATTATAGGTATATTTTCCGAAAGTCCACTTTTGGATATAGCCAGACATGAACCAACCTGTCAGAAGTGTGACAACACTCATAGGGATGGCACAAGTGCTCAAATATTGCAGGTAGGTCAAACCTCCCAACTCTAAAATAGTCACTGTACTTGGTGTAAAAGGTCCTATAAAGAGGCCGACAGAACCTGCTGTCATCAAAAGTAATGCAACTGTAGGCGGTGTTAAACCAACTGCTGCCGCAATGGGAATAATGACAGCAACAATAATGGCATTACCACCTGCCATAGTCCCCAATGAACCGCAAATAACAACTGATGAAATCATGATGCCAAGTTTGACTCGAGGAATACTTGAAAGCCCAACTTTATTGACAATAAATTTGACCAATTCTTTCGCTGCACCTGTTCGGTTGGCGACTTCACCAACCCCAGCACCTAGCATAATAATAAGACCTACAGTCGCAATAAATGAGCCCGTAGACTTTGCAAGAATTCCGCCTAATTCAAACACACTGGTGGATGTCATTATCACGCTGATAATAATTGCAATAATAACAGCAAGGACAATATCGAGACCGATAACAGTTAAGAGCGCCAAGGCAAAAATGGGCAATAACCCAATTAAACCAACCTCCTCTATTGGCAGGCCTTTTGCGTAAAATGCTAAAGCAAAGCTAAGAATAATAATGGTGATAAGGGCAATATTTTTAGGTGTCCTTATATTAGGTATTGTTATAGAAGATTGCTCAACTGACATATGTATCACTCCTTGATCATTGGGCATTGAATTTCATCCCAATTTACAAGGGTTCATTGACATTAAATAATGAATTCTAATAGATTACCTATAACTATTAGTTATGTGCTCATTTATGAATCTTCGACACCTAGAGATATTCTATTTAGTCATGCTTTTTGGTTCACTCACAGAGGCAGCATCATCGTTATGCATTTCACAGCCTGCCGCAAGTAAATTGCTCAAACATGCAGAGCAACGGCTTGGTTTTGCTCTATTTAAACGGGTCAAAGGAAAATTACAGCCCACCAAAGAAGCCTATACTTTGTATGATGAAATTAAGCCAATTTATGAAAAAATAAATGAACTAAATAAGTTGACGGATAATTTAGCAAGAAATACTCAAGGTCAAATCACACTCGGATGTTTACCTAGTTTAGGCTTGAGCCTCATTCCCAAATTAACTGCAAAATTTCTAAAAAAATACCCTGATGTTTTTGTCAATATTGGTACAGATCATACTCAAGCCTTAGAGCAAAAATTATTAAGACGTGAAATTGATATTGCGGTGACATTCCAGCCCCATACTCAGCATGGCATTATTGCTACGCCTGTTCTGGAAATTCCTCTGGTTTATATTGATTCTCAGCCTATTGATTTAAATCATGATATTCATTCAATTGATGAAAATAGGTGGATTCAACCCTACTCAGACTCTCTCATGCAAGTCGTAAAAAAGTACAGAACATTTAATAAAAGTATTGTGAATGTACAAACTTACTATATGGCGAGTGAACTGGTACGCGAAGGTTTAGGGTGTAGCATTACCGATATTTATACTGCTGCACACTCCTTACCAAATCATATGATTCATCCAGTAAAACCAAGTTTATCTACCACAATTTATATTTTAAAAAATGCCAATGTAAGTACGAACAAAGCGACTGAAGATTTTATTGAATTAATAAAAAGAGAAATTGCTTCGATGACGCCATCGATTAACCAAAAGTTATGAGTACTATGTAAAAACTCATTTGTTTAACCCTTTTTCTTCTTCTTTAATACAAATGTGTGTTGCAAATATAGCATGGAAGAATGAAAAAACATGTCGTTGTCATTGGTGGTGGAGTCATTGGTTTAAGTACAGCCTATGCACTTATTCAAGCAGGTCATAAAGTTACAATAGTGGAAGCGAATGACAAGATTGGTTGCCAGACAAGTTTTGCAAATGGTGGTCAACTCAGTTATCGCTATGTTGCACCTTTAGCGGATGCAGGCGTTCCATTTCAGGCGCTGCAATGGTTAGGAAAAGCCCATTCGCCTTTAAACTTTAAATTGAATTTTTCACCTCTTCAATGGTCTTGGTTATTCCAATTCCTCATGGCATGTAATCGTAAAGACAATATTGTGAACGGCAATCATATTTTACGGTTATCCCTATATAGTCAAAGTATTATGTCTAAATGGCGCGATGAAATTGATGATTTTGACTGGATAAAATCAGGAAAAATGATCATTCATCGCAATGAAAAAGCTTTTAAAAAAGCAGCAACAGGAATAGATCCAACTGTACAAAAAGTGCTGTCATCTGAAGAAACAGTTCAACTTGAACCTGCATTGAAAGGTATTGAAGCTACATTAGTAGGTTCAATTTATACACCTGATGATGAAACAGCAGATTGCTACAAATTTTGTTTAGCTCTGTATAAAGCACTAGAAAAGAGTAGCAACTTCACATGTTTATATGCACATGAAGCGAAAGATTTTTTTGTAGAAAATAATAAAATTACTGCAATTGAAACAAATCAAGGACGTATAGAAGCAGATGAATTTGTCGTTGCTGCGGGCAATGGCAGTACTGCAATTTTTAATATGGTAGGTATTTCAGTCCCAGTTTATCCATTAAAGGGATATAGCCTAACTTTACCATTCCCAGAAAAAGCCAATGTTGTACCCAATATGAGTGTAACCGATTATGCAAATAAAATTGTATATGCAAAATTGGGGAATCAACTTCGAATTGCCGCAATGGTCGATATTGGCTATCAAGATATCTACATTCGAAAAGAACGTATAAATGCATTGAAAGATACGGTACGAACAACATTTCCCGATTTATTGGGTGTAAATACAGCACAAGAATGGAGTGGTTTACGTCCATCCACCCCTACAGGTTTACCCATTTTGGGTCGCATGAAATATTTGAATTTATGGGCAAATATTGGCCAAGGTAGTTTAGGTTTCACATTGGCTGCTGGTTGTGCCATGGTCATTAGTCAGTTAATTAGCCAAGCAACCTCGCCAATTATATTAGATGGTTTATCTCTGGAGAAATAAAATGAGTCATGATATTCAACGTATTGATACAAATCCACGATTATCAGGTTGCGTGCTTCATAACGGTTTAGTGTATGTTTCCGGTCAAGTTCCAACAACTTTGGATGCTGACGCTAAGCAACAGACTTTAGAAGTTCTAGCAAAAATTGATGCTTTACTGGAACAGGCTGGTAGTGATAAAAGCCGTATTTTAACTGCACAAATTTGGATTAAAAATATTGCTGAAGATTTCGCAGTGTTCAATGAGTGTTGGGAAGCATGGTTATCAGATGGAGTGGCACCAGCACGCGCGGCTATCCAAGCGGATTTGGCACGTCCGCAAGTATTAGTAGAAGTAATGGTTACTGCGAGTGTTAAATAATATTTGCTTTAAATAAAGCCAGTGAATTTACTGGTTTTATTAATTTTATCTTGAAATATAGCTAATTATTAATCCTATACTACATATATAAAGGTAGTATCAATAATTTGATCCTTAGTAGAAACTTTATAAATTGATTCCAACCTGCCTATTAAACTAAGGTAAAGTAACCTTTCAAACACCAGTATGACAATGCTTATTTCCCCTCCTTAATTAAACTTCAAATAATTTTATTGAACTATACTTACAAGAAACAATCACTTTGCATCTTTTTTGATTTAAAAAAATGATTAAATGCATCCTTTTGCTGTAACCAAGGCGACACTGTTTCCCAATTTTGCTTATTAATATTTTGCCAACGAGTCAATCTTTCGGTGTGATAATTTTCTCGTTCAATTTTATTTTTATATAACTGTAGAAACTGTAATTGTAAACATAGCCCACGGACACTTTTATCTTGATAAATTGAATACTTTGAATATCTATTCAATGTCTCTATCAATTTTTCCCCATCTCCACTTTGATATAACACTCTCAACCCATTCAGATCATTAAAGTAAATTTCATCATTAATAGCATTAAGTGGTACATTCTGTTTTAGCAAAGCCTTATATAAAGCATGTTTATATGCCAATTCTTGCCAATAAGATGCCATTAGAATTTCCTCACCGATTGCCAAACGAGCTTTTTCGGTATCCTTAGGGTAAACAATAAAAAAATAATACAATCCTAGAAAAATAATAAACATCAGAATGATTGAGGATAACCGCCAATAATTTGTCCCTTTTATAATTCTCATTCAAAACCTTTCCAATATGACTCTTTCAAAATTAAATGCGATGTGGATTCTATATAAAAAAATCCCATAAGTGATCAATTGAACATATGGCTGATGTACTTCAAAATAAATTGGTGACCCTCCTGTTTCGCTTATTGAATCTTATCAACTAGGTAATTATTGGAACATATACAGCAGCAGAAAAAGATAAATACACACTAAGATCTGGATCAGCTTGAACCTCTAACTTTAGTGCATAGGATTTAAACCCTGACCGAACATAAAATTCTAAAGCAGTTGGATGTTCAAAAGTACATGGATGGACCCAAAAACGTTGAATAATTTTATGCCAAGCAAAAAAACACTAACTCTGTTTCTCACACACCCCCTAAATCCTCCTAGTGTCCTAAATATACATGCAACTCATTCAATATATAGCCATAATACTTTAAATATTGATTGATACTATATCGACTGTTAGGCTTGCCAACTTATGATGACAGTCTGATAAGTATTGAATATTTCATCCATCAAACATACATGACAGCGGCTTGTTGGGTCACTACCATTAACAAGCGATGTTTGTGTAAACATTGTTTGTTGATGAAACCGAAATAAATTGAGTAGAAATCCCTAAATTAGTGAAAACTGGTTATAAAAAAACCACGAGAATTAGCTCGTGGTTCTTATGATTTGTGGTATTTGGACGGTTTTTAAAGATGCACTTTCATTCAACCTAAAGAAATTAACGTTGCTCCATACGACGAATTGCTTCGACATAAGTAGCTGAAGATTTAAAACGATTAGCAAGGCGATAGTATTCTAATGCACGTTCATACTCGCCGTTGTTTTCATAGATGCGACCAATGTTGTAGTTAGAATAAGCACGTACATTATCATTTGTTGCAAGTGCGATTGCTTTTCGATTTGCCCATAAAGCTTCCGAAGATCGGCCTAATTTTTGATAAGTGACTGCCAAATTACTATACGTCTGCCCTACATTTGGATTTAAATCAATCGATTGCTGATAAAACATAGCCGCACGTTCGTAGTTATTATTTTTATATAAAATATCTGCTTTAAGATTTATTGCTTTAGCTCGTGCTTGATTTCCAGCAGATACTGGAACAATTGCAATTCGAGTAGCTTCTTGCTGGTAATTAGACACACTTGAACCAATGTTTTCAGCACCAACCTTAACACTTGAAATTTGGTTAATATCTTGAATCTCACCAGTTGGAGAAATGCGAAATACAGTCCACAAATTACCCGTTTTATTTATTGGTACTTCGTAAGATCGGATGAGAGATTTACCAGTATATACCATAACTTTGGCTTGACTATGACTGAGCCCATTTGAGCCTGGTTCATCTCTATTACTGAAATCATGCACAGAGTAAACATAGTACTGATCACTTAAACGCTGATCTATAGTAATTGTTTCTGGACCATATGAATCTCTATCATCCACATCCAGATTAGCTTGATGACCTTCTTTATTAGACCAATAAATATGCTGATTGGAATAGTTCAAATGGGAGTCTAAATCTAGTGGTTTTTCTCCCCAAGTCAAGACAATACGCATGCTGCCTAACTTCGTTTGCACTGGGCTTAATGCATAAGTTAGACCATCACAAGGACATTTAGCAACTAAAGTGGAGTAACCTTCTTTTTTTATAATCAATAAACTATCTTGGTTATCAATAATACTCTCTATACTGGCTCTTCCTTGAACATTAGTATGCGTTGAAGAAGAAGTTTCACCATTTTTTTGTAAAATAACTTCCGCATTATTAATAGACTGATCTTTTACTGTTGCACTCAGAACTTGAATATTGATTGGAGATCCAAAAACAATTCTACTTAGACTCAGTAAACTCATAAACAATATAGATTTTTTCATACGAATTAAAATTTCCTTATGGATTCTAGCAACTTAAATTAAGTTTTTAATAAAATAGCTAAACTAGTTTTGATAATATATCATTAAGTCTATTCATCCCAAAATCCAGATAGCCCTATTATTATAACTAGAGAAGTCATTTCTATTCACTATAACGTCTACTATTCTCTTCGAAAATAGCCAACAATTAAATTTATTATCCTTATATTTAAATACAAAAGAGTCAGATAAGTAATTATCAGTCATAATGCACTTTCATTTATTTTTTAAAATATATTATTAACAAGAGCTCTCGTCTATACAAAGTTTTTTCAATTGAAATCTCACACAAAGGTTTATATCTACTTCTAATCTATCAAATGAAAAAAGAAGAACTAAAAAATGCTGATTAGATAAAAACTTTTATATAGAGCAGCAGGATGCCTTTCATACTGCTTTTTATATATGATTCAATAATACTAAACTTCAGCATTCCAAATAACATATCTAGTTCTTTAATTTAAAGACAAAAAGTTAACATCAAGATCAAAAATTCTCGTAATTTCATTGTTTGCATCACATTGAAAATAAAAGACTATTTCTTGCCTTTATTTTGGATTAAATGCACTATATTTTTATTCATATGGTTAACCTCCTTCAATTAGGATTTTAATCAGCCTGAATACAAATAAAATAAAAGATAAGTACGTCATCAAATGACGCTATATTAGCTTTAAAGAATCCAAACGATTAAGAAATCTGCAATTCATGTGCTTCTATATAGGTTTTGAAAATTAATAAATGAAGTTAGAAAATGCTTAAAGGAATCTAAACGTCAATCCAAAGCCATCTGAACTGTTCTTATTTTAACTATTCCAATCTAAGTTTTAATGTGGGGTAGAATGAGGGGTAAAATAATAGATATAAAAAAGCCCCTGCTTTTAACAGGGGCTTTTAGAATTTGGCGGAAGCGGTGAGATTCGAACTCACGGAGGACTCACACCCTCGTCGGTTTTCAAGACCGGTGCATTAAACCGCTCTGCCACGCTTCCATGTGCGTAAGAATACAAAGCTTATTCATTTTATTCAAGAAAAAAATCATTGCTTTGTGTTCAAGTGCATATTGTTTCATCAATTTTACAGTTGGGCAGCCAATTCTGCTCCTTCTTTAATCGCACGCTTCGCATCTAGCTCTGCTGCGAGCTTTGCACCACCAATAATATGGTAGTTCGCTATAGTCGACTCACCTTCTTTTGGCATCAAGTCTTTTACCGACTCTTGCCCCGCACACACCACAACGGTATCTACACGTAAAAGCTGGTCCTGACCATTATGCTCAATCCAAAGCCCTTCATCGGTAACTGCTTTATATTGCACGCCACGAAGCATGCGTACACCGTGCTTTTTAAGCTGGGCACGATGTACCCACCCCGAAGTCTTGCCAAGACCAATACCAAGTGGGGTTGTTTTACGTTGCAGTAAATAAATTTCTCGTATTGCTGGCTCAACTACTGGTGGTTGCATACCACCTTCAGAAACATAATTTGGATCTGGATCTACACCCCACTCACGTTGCCACTCGGCTAAAGGTTGAGGCTGTGGTTGATGTGGTGGTTTAAGTAAAAATTCTGAGACATCGAAACCAATACCACCTGCCCCAATCACTGCAACTTTTCGTCCAACTTCAGCGCCCTGTAAAACTTGAGCATAAGAAAGAACTTGAGGTGAATTACTTCCTTCAATCTTTAATGCACGCGGCACGACTCCAGTCGCCACAATCACCTCATCAAAACCTTCACGTTCAAGTTGTTCACGATTAACACGAGTATTTAAACGTACATCCACCCCTGTTTTTTCCAGTTGGACTTTGAAATAGCGAATCGTTTCATGGAATTCTTCTTTGCCCGGCACCACCTTGGCAAAGTTAAATTGACCACCTACATCTGAAGTTGCTTCAAACAACGTCACTGCATGGCCACGGCTTGCCGCAACAGTTGCCGCCGACATACCCGCTACTCCACCGCCAACAACTGCAATTCGCTTAGGCTGTTTAGTCTTTAAATAGACCAGTTCAGTTTCATGGCCTGCACGAGGGTTAACCAAACAAGATACACGCTTATTTTTAAAAGCATGGTCTAAACAGGCTTGGTTACATGCAATACAGGTATTAATTTCATCAACGCGGTTAGTCGCAGTTTTATTTACCCAAAATGCATCGGCCAATAAAGGACGTGCCATTTGAACCATATCTGCTTTGCCAGTTGCCAAAATTTCTTCGGCAGTTTCAGGCATGTTAATACGGTTTGACGCAATAATCGGAATAGAAATATGTTGTTTTACATGAGCAGTGTAGTCGACAAAAGCTGCACGAGGCACAGATGTTACAATGGTCGGCACACGAGCTTCATGCCAGCCAATGCCGGTATTTAATAAAGTCACCCCTGCTTTTTCTAAAGCTTTGGCTACAGTCACCACCTCTTGCATGGTGTTACCGTCATGGACTAAATCGAGTAAAGACAAGCGGAAACAGATAATAAATTTCTCACCGACTTTGGCACGAATCGCCTTTACGACTTCGACCGGAAAGCGCATACGGTTTTCAATTTCACCGCCCCAACGGTCAGTACGCTGGTTCACATGGCTGCTTAAAAACTGGTTAATTAAATAACCTTCCGAGCCCATAATTTCAACGCCGTCATAGCCCGCTTTTTTGGCAATGTCAGCACAATGTGCATAGTCATCAATCGTACTTAAAATATTTTTTTCAGAAAGCTGACGCGGTTTAAATGGTGAAATTGGAGATTTGATCGGACTAGAAGACACTGCAAAAGGTTGATAACCATAACGGCCAGCATGCAAAATTTGCATTAAGATTTTAGAACCATGTTTATGCACAGCATGTGTAACCAGACGATGCTGTGGAATATCAAATAAGCTATTCATGGTTCCGCCAGCAGGTGCTAACCATCCTTGACGGTTCGGTGAAATACCACCTGTCACAATCAGGCCAACCCCACCTTTCGCGCGCTCTTCAAAATAAGCTGCCAGCTTTGGGTAATTGTAAAAACGGTCTTCAAGCCCCGTATGCATGGAACCCATCACCACACGATTTTTAATAGTGGTAAAGCCTAAATGTAATGGTTTTAATAAATTGGCGTAACTTGTCATGCTGCGTCCCAATAATTTTTTGCAACTTGTTGCATAGTACTTTAATACTTTTTTGATAATTTTGGATGACCATGCAAAGAAATTTATCGGAGCTTATGGTCAATCCATTTATTTAAGAACAATACTTCATTCACTTCTTCTTATTCTATAAATAGCCTTATATTTTTTATCAAATTAAAACTTCGAATCAGAACAAGTGAATTAATGCTTTTTTTGCGAAAAAAAGCACCATGAATAGTGCTACAATAGCCGCCATTCAGAATTCTCAAGACCGCCTATATGGGGTCTTTTTCATAAATGTTAGGATTAGCAATGACTGATAATGCAACTATCTTGCAGCATGTACCAGTAGGCAAAAAAGTTGGGATTGCCTTCTCCGGTGGTCTAGACACTTCAGCTGCTTTATTGTGGATGAAACAAAAAGGCGCTGAGCCTTATGCATATACTGCAAACTTAGGCCAGCCAGATGAAGATGACTACGATGCAATTCCAAAGAAAGCAGAACAATACGGCGCTGTAAAAGCTCGCTTGATTGACTGCCGCTTACAATTGGCGCTTGAAGGTATTGCTGCAATTCAGTGTGGTGCATTCCATATCAGTACAGGTGGTGTTCCTTATTTCAATACGACTCCACTCGGTCGTGCAGTAACAGGTACTATGCTCGTTACTGCCATGAAAGAAGATGACGTAAACATCTGGGGTGATGGTTCAACTTATAAAGGTAACGATATTGAACGTTTCTATCGTTATGGTTTGTTGACCAACCCAAATCTTAAAATTTACAAGCCGTGGTTAGATCAAAACTTTATTGATGAGCTTGGTGGCCGTGCAGAAATGTCACAGTTCCTCATCGACAACGGTTTTGACTACAAAATGTCAAAAGAAAAAGCGTACTCAACTGACTCAAACATGTTGGGCGCAACTCACGAAGCAAAAGATCTTGAATATCTAAATGCAGGTATCAAAATCGTTGACCCAATCATGGGCGTTGCTTTCTGGAAAGAAGAAGTTGAAATCAAACCAGAAGAAGTGACTGTACGTTTTGAAGAAGGTGTACCTGTTGCATTAAATGGTCAGCGTTTTGACAATCCGGTTGAGCTTATTCTTGAAGCAAACCGTATTGGTGGTCGCCATGGTTTAGGTATGTCTGACCAAATCGAAAACCGTATTATCGAAGCGAAATCTCGTGGTATTTATGAAGCACCGGGTATGGCCCTTCTTCACATTGCTTACGAGCGTTTGGTTACTGGTATTCACAACGAAGATACAATCGAACAATACCGCATTAACGGTTTACGTTTAGGCCGTTTACTTTACCAAGGCCGTTGGTTCGACTCTCAAGCGCTTATGCTTCGTGAAACTGCACAGCGTTGGGTTGCTAAAGCGATTACTGGTGAAGTAACACTTGAACTTCGTCGTGGTAATGACTACACCATCATGAACACTGAATCTCCAAACTTAACGTACGAAGCTGAACGTTTAACAATGGAAAAAGGTGATTCAATGTTTACGCCAATGGACCGTATTGGTCAGTTGACTATGCGTAACCTCGACATTACCGATACACGTGCAAAACTAGGTATCTATACAGATGCTGGCTTGCTTTCAATCGGTCAAGGTTCTGCTGTACCTCAATTAGACAATAAGAAAAAATAATTTCTTATAAGGTCAAAAAAGCCACCTCAATAGGTGGCTTTTTTATACTTAAAGTTAAGTTAGGCAATTTCGGCGACCTGTAATGGCTGATAATAAATTTGATTACGACCAAGCTGTTTTGCCCGATATAAAGCCTGATCTGCCGCATGAATAAGCCTATCTTGTCCCATCTTTAGCCCACCCGTATATACAGTAAACCCTAAACTGATAGTGACATACTTCGACACTAAAGATGCTGCATGAGGAATCGCTTGCCGCTCAATGGCTTTATAGATATTTGCAGCCACTGAATAAGCACCCTGTGCAGGTGTTTCAGGTAAAAGTACAACGAACTCCTCGCCCCCATAACGCGCAACAAAGTCGACATGACGAATTGAGTTTTTAATTGCTGCAGCAATGCTAGAGATGACTTTATCTCCCATCTGGTGCCCGTAAAAATCGTTATAGTTTTTAAAAAAATCAATATCAATAAATAAAACAGCTAAAGGACGCTTCTCTTGATTTGCTCGGTAGTAGAAAAAATCAAACATCTCATCAAATGTACGTCGATTCGAAATTTGAGTCAGGGCATCCTGCTGGCTTAAATGCAATAACTCCGATGCTTCAATCCGTAAGATCTGCTCATTAATTTCAGCAAGCTGGTTATTTAAAAAAAGGCTTCTTTCTCTTGAGATGAGCATACTGCTAATCGAGAAACCTAAAATACAACTACCGAACAAAGCACGGCCCAGCGCAATATAATCACAATTTACGTCTAACAAAATAAGAAAAGCAAAAACTAAAAATGCTGCCAATAAACCAACACAAAGCATATGCAAAGGTTTAATACCGCTTAATATGAACCCGAGCATATATAAAAATGAAAGAAGCAACATAGACTGGTTCTTAAGCGCCATATTTCCGACACTAAGCAATAACATCGCATTAATAATAATGGTTAAAAATACAATGCCACATGCAGCTAAATAAAAGTGCTCGGAGAGTTTTGTAAATTTGGCAAAAATCCAGAACAATAACAGGGCAAGTGCAATATTCATTGCGCTAAGTAAGCAATGAATAAAGTCCAAAGTAATATAAGGTACCCCAATCACTAAATAGTCGGTCGGCAGGGCCAATAAAATAAAAATTAAATAAGTGAGTACACCACTTGCTAAAAACTTTGAGATGTTCTGTCTAGTTCGATCAAGATTTAAACACCAGAATTTTTTTTCCAGTTGTTTGGGCAAAGGCATATTGGCATAACGATGGGTATGTAGAGTGACCAAATACTCGATTTCTTCTTTAGATTTGAGTAATTGATGTACATTTCCCCTATTCGCCACTAGTCGATTCCTACATATTCTGCATTAACAAAATATAACATTATTTTTTAAAGCTCCCTGCGCTTTATTTTGCCATTTGTCCGTAATTCTCGTTACCATTTTCACACTTTATCGATTATCATTTGTTTTATTTCGAAGTTTGAACTGCCTTGAACTCTATTACCCTGCTCCAGCCAGATGATTGGCATGCACATTTACGTGATGGTTTAGCATTAAAACGTACTGTTCCAGATTTGGCTAAACAATTCGCCCGTGCGATTTGTATGCCTAACCTTGTACCGCCTGTAAAAACAGTAGAAGAAGCTTTAGCTTATCGCGAACGCATTCTTGCTCATGTTCCGGAAGACAATAATTTTGACCCTCGTATGGTGCTTTATTTTACTGACCACACTTCACCAGATGAAGTTCGTAAAATTAAAGAATCAGAACATGTAAATGCGATTAAGCTTTATCCTGCTGGTGCGACCACAAACTCCGATAATGGTGTGAGTGATATTCGTAAAGTTTATGCAGTCATTGAGCAATTAGAAGAGCATCAAGTTCCGTTATTGCTTCATGGTGAAGTAACTCATAACCACGTTGATATTTTTGATCGTGAAAAACGCTTCCTAGATGAGGTATTATCACCTCTATTGAAACAGTTCCCGAAACTTAAAGTTGTGCTTGAGCACATCACTACCAGTGATGCAGCACACTTTGTTTTAGAACAAGACCGTAATGTGGCGGCAACAATCACTCCACAACATTTATTATTTAACCGTAATGATATGTTGGTCGGTGGTATTAAACCGCACTTCTACTGTTTACCAATTTTAAAACGTCAAACGCATCAAACGACTTTACTTGAAGTGGCGACAAGCGGTAATCCTAAGTTTTTCTTAGGTACAGATAGCGCTCCTCATGCACAAAATGCAAAAGAGAATGCTTGTGGATGTGCAGGCTGCTATAGTGCACCAAATGCAATTGAGCTTTATGCACAAGCATTTGACCAAGTCGGTAAATTAGAACGTCTAGAAGGTTTTGCTAGCCATTTTGGTGCGGACTTCTACGGTCTACCACGTAATACTTCTACCATTACTTTGGTTAAAGAAGATAACCTCGTTCCAGAATCTTTTGATTATTTAGATAATCAAAAAATCATCCCGCTGCATGCCGGGAAAACGCTGCAATGGAGAAAAGTGTGACACAAGAAAACTCTGTCCCGGTCATTGGCCAACGTTTTCGTGGCTTCTTACCTGTTGTTGTCGATGTTGAAACGGCAGGTTTTAATGCCCAGACAGATGCATTGCTAGAAATCGCATGCATTCCGATTGTGTATGATGCTCAGGGACAATTTGTCCCTGGTCCTGCATTTCATGCACATATTAACCCTTTTGAAGGGGCTAACCTCGACCGCCGTTCGCTAGACTTCATTGGTATTGACCCATTCAACCCAATGCGTATTGCAATGGCTGAAGATGAAAGAACTGCTTTACGTCGAATTTTTAAATCGGTTAATGAAGTTCGTAAACAGCAACATTGTACTCATGCAGTACTCGTAGGCCACAATGCACATTTTGACCTTGGTTTTTTGCAAGCGGCCATTGCTCGCTCAGGTACAAAAAACCAAAATCCGTTCCATAGTTTTTCAGTGATGGATACGGTCACTTTAAGTGCAGTAATGTTTGGACAAACTGTGCTTGCAAAAGCATGTATTCAAGCTGGAATTGAGTTTGATGGTAAAGAAGCACACTCTGCTTTATACGATACTCAAAAGACTGCTGAACTGTTTTGCTATATTTTGAACAAACTGTCTCCTTACCTCCTTGACAGTTTGGTGGCGGCTTCTTAAGATACCGCCATCCTCAACGTCCCTATCGTCTAGAGGCCTAGGACATCGCCCTTTCACGGCGGTAACCGGGGTTCGAATCCCCGTAGGGACGCCATATTCTCTTCATATAAAATTTTTCTCTCTAAGTTCTGTCTTCTTATTCTTTTTATATTTTTTCTTTATTTCTAAATAAAATACACTTGTGCAAATATATCACTGATCCAGTATTTCCTTTACATCGTTTTACAATATAATAATTCTTATTTTTATACTGATATTTATTATCAAAAAGGTTTTAAATGGATCTTAAGCTTCGCCTTCTCTCCCTGAGTATTGCACAACTATGCTGTATTCCAGCTACTTTTGCAGACACGAACAACTCTTCAACTACTCTTGCAACTATCAAAATTAAAGCCCAACAGGCATCTGACCAGACTTATAAAGTGGATAGTTCCAGTAGTGCTACGCGTAGTGAAATTGCATTACAAGATACCCCGCAATCTGTGAGCGTGGTAACCCAAAAAGTAATTGAAGATATTGGTGCAACTCGCTTAGTTGAAGCACTTGATTTAGCTGGTGGCGTGACTCGTGCTAATAACTTTGGTGGTCAAGGTTTAACTGGTTTTAACGTGCGCGGGTTTACCAGTGGTGAGTTTTATCGAAACGGGTTTCCAATTAACCGTGGCTATCCAAATGCGCCGGATAGCAACACAATTGAACGTGTAGACGTTTTACGTGGCTCCTCTTCTAGCTTATATGGACGTGGTGACCCAGGTGGTACGTTTAACTTAATTTCTAAAACACCAAAGTCTGAGCAACAAACCACTTTAGGGGCACAGCTCAGTAGTGAAGGTTTATATCGCACTACTGTCGATACAACAGGTACTATCCCAAATGCAGAAAATATTGGTTATCGTCTAAATGTGATTGCAGAAGGCGGTGATAGTTACCGTGACCATGTCGAATCTAAACGTTATGGCATTGCTCCCGTCATCCAATGGCAAGCTACTGATGCCACCAAAGTTACTTTTGAAGCCGATATTTTAAGAAACCAACATCCACTCGACCGTGGCCATACACGTTATCCAACACAGAAATCTTTTAATAGCTCACCAGAAACCTATTTATGGGAAACGGGTAAATACTACAATCGACTCTACAATGATAACAATATGACTCAATTACGAGTTGAACATGACCTTGGGAATGACTGGAAGCTAAATGCTGGCGTGCAATATTTAAATGGCAAATTGCATGGCTATGCAGTAGAAGCAAATGGCATTCAAAATGACGGAGAAACATTAGGGCGAAATTACAATTATCGCGAATTAAAATGGCAAGATACCGATGCCCAAATTAACCTTACAGGCAATTTCCAGCTTTTAGGTTTAGCACATACTTTAGTGACTGGGCTTGAATATGAAAATTATGATTATAAGTCGTACATTATTCGCTCAAGCGAAGATATCGGTAGCTATTCTATTAATATTTATAATCCGGTTTTAGGGCAACCACTACCTGAACTTAATACAGTTACTACACATGACCGCGAAAACTTAAAAACAACGGCCCTTTTTGTACAAGACCAACTCGAATTAAATGAACGTTTAAGTGCACTATTAGGTTTACGTTTTGAGCACTATGAACATGATTATCAGGATTTGCGACCGGGTAAACCCAATTGGAACACTAGTCATGATGCATTTATTCCACGTTTAGGTTTAGTTTATAAAGCAAGTGATGACCTTTCACTCTATGGCAATGCTGCAAAATCTTTTAAACCAAATACTGGCGCCAGCCGTAACGGAGAAGGTTTTGATCCTGAAGAAGGTACGGCTTACGAGTTAGGTTTTAAATGGCAAGCACTTGATAATATGTTATCAATTGATTCCGCTATTTTTTACGCTAATAAAGAAAATGTCTTAACACTAGACCCTGTTGATTCAGCTTATAAAGTCGCTGCTGGCGAAGTTCGTAGCCGTGGCATTGAGTTAAATATTGCTGGTCAAATTACACCAGCTTGGAAAATTATTGGTGGATATGCTTATACAGATGCGGAAGTAACTAAAGACAATACTTTGCAAAAAGGAACAGCTCTAGCCAATATTCCAAAGAATAGTTTTAATCTTTTAAATATCTATGAATTTCAGGATGGTCCTTTACAAGGCTTAGGTCTAGGCATCAATCAAAAATATATTGATAAACGTGCAGGTCAGACAGCCAATAGTACCTATATCATGAAAGGTTATGCAGTTACAGATTTGGTTTCTTATTATCAGGCGACACCAAAACTTCGTCTTAACTTAGATGTGAAGAACATTTTTGATAAAGTTTATGATGAAAGTGCTTTCAATTTATATGCTTATCCGGGTGAATCACGTACCGTTCAATTAGGTATGAGCTATACGTTCTAAATTGAGTATAAAGGTACTATTTCATCCTTAGAAATAGTACCTTTACTTTAAGAAATTTTTACGCTGACTTACGTGAATTCACGCGTCCTTGAACAACAGCCTTAATATTACCCTTGGCATAATTTAAAAACACAATTAAAGGTGACAGTTTAGGATTTGGCTTTTTACCCTGCCCAATGGCTTTAAATTGTGCTGCATACCAAATGATTTCCATAATCGCCATTTTATCGACAAAAGGTAAACCTGTTTTAATCGGTTTTACTGCATAACGAACGTCTTGGCCTGCAATTAAACGGTCTGTTAAATCTGTTTCAACTGCAAGTGGACGAGCAATACCAATAAAGTCACACGCACCGCTCGCTAGCGCAGCATTCATGCCTTCCACTGTACGGAAGCCACCTGTCACCATAAGCTTACATTTAACATGCTGACGGATTTTTTCAGCAAAATCTAGAAAGTATGCTTCACGTGCAATAGTACTTGCCTTACGTTTATCAGCTTTGGCACCAGCCATTGCAGGTGCTTCGTAAGTTCCACCTGAGATTTCAATTAAATCGATCCCAGCTTCATCAACTGCTTTAAATACCGAAATCACATCTTCTTCGCTAATACCGCCGCGTTGGAAGTCAGCAGAGTTAAGCTTAACGGAAATAATAAAATTCTCTGAAGTTGCTTCACGTACCGCTTTATAAACTTCTAGTAAAAAGCGAGTACGGTTTTCAACTGAGCCTCCCCACTGGTCTGTACGTTTATTGGTTAATGGTGATAAAAACTGGCTAATTAAATAGCCATGTGCACCATGTAACTGTACCCCTTCAAAACCCGCCTTTTCACAAATACGAGCAGCGTTCGCAAAACGTTTAATAATATCCAAAATTTCTTCATGCGTAAGAGCACGTGGAGTACCAAACATAGTCGCTAAAGCTGGGCTAAAAGGAACTGCCGAAGGTGCAACTGTTTCTTTATTTAGGCCCTTTGGACACTGACGACCAGGGTGAGACAATTGGATAAGTTGTACCATCCCATATTGTTTACCGACTGCTGCCCATTCTTTTAAACGCTCTAGGTCACGCTCGGTTTCAATCACCACTACCCCAGGTTCGTTTTTGGCCTCTACATTGACCATAACATTTCCAGTAATCGCACAGCCCAAACCACCTTTGGCCCATGCACTATACAAGCCTAAATGTAAGTCATTCGGCTGGCCTTCATAGTTTGCAAGTGCCTCACTCATTGCACCTTTAATAATCCGGTTTTTAAATGTGGTATTTCGAATTGTGATTGGTTGTGCAATCTGGCTCATGGTTAACCTCTTTTAATATTTTAGAGCAATTACTCTAATTTAGATGAGTTATAGGTCATGTCAAGGGAAAATCGATAACTGACAATAGCACATGTCAAATTTAAAAAATATAAAAAAATGCAACTTTTTGCATTAAAAATTTAAATAAAATTTATCTTTATAAAACATAATTTTATTAAATAAATTTAACAACTTGTCGCAATTAATTGCTTGGTATATTCAGTTTTTGGGGCATTAAACAACTGCTCAGTCAACTGATATTCCATAACTTTTGCATGTCTTAATACCATCACTTTATGACACAGTGCTTTGACCACATTTAAATCATGGCTAATAAAAATATAGCTCAAGTGCTCTGTTTGTTGTAAACGTCGTAATAATTGAATCATCGCTTTTTGCGTGGATCGGTCTAAGGCAGACGTTGGTTCATCTAAAATTAAAAGTTTAGGTCGAACTACTAAAGCTCTCGCTAAAGCAACACGTTGTCGTTGCCCACCAGAAAGTTCATGTGGATAGCGATGTTGAAAGCCCTCTGCCAACTCAACTTTTATCAAAGCTGATTCAACTTGCTGTTTAATTTCTTTATCAGTTATCGCTTTGACTTTTAACCCTTCAGCAATAATCTGCCCTACCGTCATACGTGGGTTTAGACTACCAAATGGATCTTGGAAAACAATCTGTAAGTCTGACCTGATCTTGCGTAAAGCTTTTTGTTCTAAGTGGTTTATATCTTGCCCTAGAAAGTTAATCTGTCCCTCACTTTTAATTAATCGAACCAGAGCCAAAGCCAATGAAGATTTTCCGGATCCACTTTCACCAACCACACCCAATGCTTCGCCTTGAGCAAGCTCAAAATTTATATTTTCGACCGCATTGGTATAATCCTGAATTCGGTTAAAGAAACCACGTCGTATTGGATATTTAACATTGAGTTGTTGAACAGATAAAATTTTATGACTGGTTGAACGTTGCTCAGCGAAACCAAGATCATGATCTAATAATTGCTGAGTATAAATTGAAGCAGGATTTTTAAAGATCTGCTGAAGCTTACCTTGCTCTACAACTTGTCCTTTATGTAATACAATCAGTTCATCAGTATAACGGCGTACCAAATTTAAATCATGGCTAATTAAAATCAATGCCATACCATATTTGCTTTGCAAAGATTTTAATAATTCTAAAATTTGCGTCTGTAAAATCACATCAAGCGCGGTAGTTGGTTCATCTGCAATTAAAATTTTAGGTTGAAGAGCTAGCGCAGCTGCAATCATGACCCGCTGTTTTTGTCCACCTGAAAGCTCATGCGGATAACGTTTTAAAATGTACTCTGGATTAGCGATTCCTACATCTTTTAATAATTGAATTACCTGCTGCTGAGCTTTCGATTTTGATCTACCTTGTAAAATAAAATTTTCACCGACAATTTTTTCAACCCGATGTAATGGGTTTAAAGCTGTAGAAGGCTCCTGAAAAATCATGGCAATATGATGGCCACGTAAATAAGTTCTAGTCTTTTCGTCTATTTCTAAAATATTTTTTGAATCAATAATAATACGACCAGATGTTTTTAATTTTTCTGGTAATAATCCCATCATCGCCAAGCAGCTTATTGTTTTACCTGAACCACTTTCACCTACAATTGCAAGCGTATCACCAGCTTGTAAGTGTAAATTGAGACCTTCCAATAAAATCTGATCTTGCGTAGAGATTGAAAGGTTTTCTATTTTTAGCAAGGTAGCATCTTCACTTAAGTTATTTTCTTGGGTCAAATACATCGCGTGCAGCCTCCCCAATATAAATTAATAATGACAACACAAAAGCAAGGCTAAAAAATCCTGATAAAGCCAACCAAGGTGCATCCAAGTTATTTTTACCTTGTAGCAATAATTCACCTAAAGAAGCTGCATCTGGTGGTAAGCCATAGCCCAAAAAATCAAGTGCGGTTAAAGCAATAATATTAGTGGTCAAAATAAAAGGTAACTGCGATAGGCTAGAACTTATGGCATTTGGCAAAATGTGCTTAAAGATAATTGCTCTATCAGTTACACCTAAAGCCTGAGCCGCACGCACATAGTCAAGTTGACGCGCTTTTAAAAATTCGGCACGGACAATTCCCACAAGTACAGTCCAGCTAAAGAACAGCATAATAAAAAATAGCCAATATACATTTGGGGTAAACATGCTGACCAAAATCATGACCATAAAGAGCATGGGTAACCCATTCCAGACTTCTACCAGTCGCTGCCCCAACAAATCAACCCAGCCACCATAGTAGCCTTGTATAGCGCCCACAAAAATGCCAAGTAGTGCTGCACAACCTGTTAAAGCCAACCCAAAAAGTAATGAGACTCTAAGCCCATAGAGAATACGTGCAAGCACGTCTCGCCCTTGGTCATCTGTCCCTAACCAGTTGTGCTTAGAAGGTGGCGATGGCACAGGTACAGCCAAGTCTAAATTAGGAGTCTGGTAAGAAAATCTTATGAGGGGCCAAATAGTCCAGCCTTTATGATTAATGAGTTCTTGTACAGCGGGATCTTTATAATCTGCTTCTGTTTCAAACACGCCACCAAAAGTGGTTTCGGGATATGTTTTAAAGATAGGCAAATAATAAGCGTCCTCATATTTCACCAACAATGGTTTGTCGTTAGCAATGAGCTCAGCAGCTAACGACATCATCAAAATGAGACTAAACAAAACAAAGCTTGCCCAACCTAATTTATGTTGCCTAAACTTTTGCAGCCGTGACCGCACAATAAAAGACATTATTTGCCTCCTTGTGTGTCAAAGTGAATACGCGGATCAATCCATTGATACAGTACATCGCAAATAAGACGTAAAAGCAGGCTAAACAGCGTGAAGAAAAACAATACGCCAAAAATAACCGGATAGTCTCGCTGAACAATTGCTTCAAAGCCCAACAATCCTACACCGTCTAGGTGAAAAATAATTTCAATAAAAAGATTTCCCACAAAGAAAATGCCTGCTAAAGCCTCAGGCAATCCAGCAAGAACCACTAGAATGGCATTACGGAATGCATGTTTATATAAGACTTGCTGGCTATTTAAACCTTTTGCATAAGCTGCCAAGACATAAGGTTTATTGAGTTCTTCTAAAAATGAATATTTGGTTAAATAAGTTAAGCTCGCAAAACCACCTAAGATCATGGTAATAAGCGGCAACGTCATGTGCCATAAATAGTCCGTAATTTTTCCGAACCAACTCAATTGATAAAAATTATCTGACACTAGGTTTTGTAATGGAAACCACTGAAAATATGAACCGCCAGCAAAAAAGACAATAAGCAGTATACCAAAGACAAAGCTGGGTACTGCATAACCCACCACTAGCAATAAAGAAGTGGAACGATCAAACCATGTACCTTGTTGTTTGGCTTTTTTAATACCGAGCGGAATTGAAATAAGATAAATCAGCAAAGTGCTCCATAGCCCAAGTGAAATTGACACAGGCATTTTTTCCCAGAGCAGCTCAACCACTGATTTATCTTTAAAAAAGCTTTGTCCAAAGTCTAAAGTCAAATAGCCTTTTAACATCAGTAAAAAACGTTCTACTGGAGGATGGTCAAACCCGTATTGGGCTTTAATTTGCTCGACCATTTCGGGGCTTAAACCTTTAGCACCTTGATAGTACATTTCAGTGCCTAATATACGCCCTGCTCCTAAGCCACTTTCTACTTCATGAATTGCCTGTTCAACTGGTCCACCCGGTGCAATTTGCACGACCACAAAGTTGATCAATAAAATAATGAACAACGTTGGAATCATTAAAAGAAGTCGCTTTAGAATATATGAACCCATATAACAGGATTTCCTTTAGGTACGTGCTTTTATTGTTGATGTAAATATTGAGCAACTTTCTTAGCTTGGTTTGCATTACTCCACCAATACTCTATACCGGCAGAGAGCACAGGTTTCACTTTAGGCTGCTGATACATATTCCAGTACGCATACCAATAATCCCCTTTTCCATAAGTCGGGATCTGGTAATATCCTGCACGAAGCAATCGGTCAAGAACATGAGTATAAGTGATTTGCTGTTCACGGTCTTTGGCAGTGACCAGTTTTGAAATCACCTCATCAATTACGGGATTACGAATACCAGCGTAGTTATAGTTGCCATTTTGAACTGCTGCTGCACTTCCCCAGAACTGAGCCTGTTCATTGCCCGGGTTTAAAGATTGCGGCAAATTCATCGTAGTCATGTCAAAGTCATAACGGCGTGTACGTTCTAAATATTGCGGCGCATCAACCTGCCGTAAATTAATATTAATTCCTAATTTTTTTAAATTTCTTACAAATGGCATCAGTGTTCTTTGTTTGCCATCTTGCTGAATGAGAAACTCAATTTGTACAGGTTTGCCTTCGGGCGTATATAACTGCCCTTCTTTAATTTTATAACCCGCTTGAATCAACAACTGTCTAGCAATTAATAAATTTTGCCGGTTAAAACCACTGGCATCTGAGGCTGGATATTTCCAATCAGCCAAAACAGCTTTTTGCATGATTGGAGAAAGCTTTGGCAAAAGAGGCTTTAATATGGCCAGCTCATTATTTGAAGGTCGACCTGTCGCTGCCAAATCACTATTTTCAAAATAACTTTGTAGTCTTTGATATTGTCCGTAAAACAAAGCTTTATTTTGCCATTCAAAATCATAGGCATAAGTCAAAGCTTGTCTAAAACGGATGTCATTGAAAGGTTTGCGCCGTGTGTTAAAAACATAACTCTCGGTTGCAATGGGGTTATGATGTCTAAATTTATATTGCGTTACCAAACCTGCTTTTACAGCCGGAAAATGATAGTCAGTGACCCATTTTTTAGGATTAGTTTCTTCATGCAAGGTATATTGCCCAGATTTAAAACCTTCGAATGCAATATCCCAATTTCGGTAATAAACATACTTTAAATGATCGAAGTTATAGCGCCCTTTATTAATAGGTAAGTCTTTTGCCCAATAATTTGGATTACGTTTATAACTAATACTCCGACCTGCATCAATTTTCTCAACAACGTAAGGCCCTGAACCTATAATCGGTTGCAAGCTAATACGGGTAAAATCGCGTTTCTGCCAATCTACTTTTGAGTAAATCGGTAAACTCGCCACAACAAATGGCATTTTAGTATTATGGCTGGACTTAAAAGTGAATTTAACTTGATGTGGGTTTATCACTTCTGTTTTCGCTAAGTCTGCAAGATACATTTGTAGACCAAAATTAGATTTGGTTTGATAGGTATCAAAGCTAAATTTCACATCTTCAGCTGTTACGGGCAGTCCATTACTAAATCGAGCTTTTGGGTTTAAATAAAAAGTAACTGACTGGGTTTTTATAGGATCATACGAAACTTTTTCTGCCAGAAGTGGATATAACACGCCCACTTCATCAAGTGACTGGGTCATTAAGGTATCAAAAAGATAATTTACCCCTTCTGTCGCATTTCCCTTACCATTCATACTGTTTAAGTTATCAAATGTCCCTTGCGCAGCCTGACTCAATACTCCGCCTTTAGGTGCATTCGGGTTGGCATAAGGCATAGCAGCCATTGCCAGATATTTAGGCTTAGAATGAATTGCGATATACGGCGTGGTTTGCTGAGCAGAGAATATAACTTGCGAAAAAACACTGAGCCCGACTAGCAGGCTCAGTTGAGAATATAACTTTTGCATAAAGTACTAATTATTCTATAAATTAGGCACTTTAATGATATCGCCAATACGCAATTGAGTCGACGGTGTTAGGTTGTTGAGTTCCGCCAGTAAAGTGGTTTCTAAACCATATTTACTCGCAAGACCAATTAAGGTATCACCACGTTTGACTTTGTATTCCACTACAGTTTTTGGAATCACAATATTTTGTCCACGCTGTAAATTGGCATTTGCTTTTAATGCATTCATTTCAGCAAGTTCACGAACTGAAATACCCGCACGACTCGCAATAGCATTTAACGACTCACCAGCTTTAACCGTGTACTTTTCAGTATTTTTTCCTGCAACTACAGCTTTTGGAGACGATTTTGCCGTATCCGTTTTAGCTGTTTCTACTGTTGGTAAATCACCTGTTAATTTTAAGCGTTGACCAACACGAACATTACTGTTGCGAGACAAACCGTTCAATGCAGCAAGGTAATCTAACTGTAAATGATAGCGATTGGCGATATTTCCTAAGCTATCACCAGATTTAACTGTGTAGGTCTCTGGCGTTTCTTCTTTGGTATTTTTAGCCGAAACTTTGCTAGTTGTTTCAACTTCACCAGTTAATTTTAAACGCTGACCAGCACGAAGGCCTGCAGTACGTGACAAGCCATTCAAATCCGCCAAATAACTGGTTTGTAAGTTATATTTAGCTGCAATTGCATTTAAGCTATCGCCTGACTGCACAACATATTGGTCAGGAACTGATGCACCAGCCGGAACTTTTAGAGTTTGTCCCAGTTGGACATGACTGTTGGCTTTTAAGTTGTTCAGTTCAGCAAGCTCAGCTAGGCTAATTTTAGATTTGGTCGCAATGCTTGATAATGTATCGCCACGCTGCACTTTATAACTTTCAGTTTTATATGATGGACCTGCTGCAAGCTTTTCATATTTACCAGAAGCCTTGCTGACATCAACTTCATCAACAGTGATTTCTTTTGCAGGTACATTAATTTTTTGGCCTACAATTAAATTACTACCAGCTGATAACCCCGGTGTTAGGTCAGCCAACTCTTGATTAGATAATGCATAACGGTCTGCAATTAATTTCAAATATTCGCCGCGTTTAACCGTATAACTCTTTGTTGCAATACGACGTGTACTTGCTTGAATTGCCTTTGGCTCTACTTTAGCAGCACGATTACCTTTAGGTTCTTTTAACTGTAATTTTTGCCCTACAAACAAGCCATCTGTTACAGACAAATCGTTATATTCAGCTAGCTGTTTCACTGACAAATTAAATTGATTTGCCACTCCTGTTAAACTGTCATTTGCTTGAACAACATAGACATCAGGTTTAGCTGCCGATTTTGCCGTAGTTTCCACCTCTTGAGGCTTAGCATCATAGAGATATAGACTGGTTCCTACAAATAAAGTCTTTTCTGGGTCAATCTGGTTCCATTTAGCTACATCACGCCAGTTCACACCATTCTTCATGGCAATAACTGCTAAAGTATCGCCAGGCTGTACTGTATAAGTACTACGCTTACCTTTAGGTTGTACAACCACAACATCTGTATCAGTCTTAATATAAGGCTTATCTTTATTGCGCTGAGCATCTTCAGAGTTTGCAAGAGTTGCATCTTCAGCTAAAGTTTTTGGATAAGCAAAACCTTTACTTACTTCTTTACCTTGCTGCTCAGCAACAGATTGGCTGGTCTGAATTGCGGTTAACTTAATTTTGCCATCATACGGATCGACAATTTCTGTACCCTGAGGAGCAAGTGCTTTTAACTCGGCAACAACTTGGTCTTTTTCAGCTTGAGTAGCTTGAGGCTCTAAAGCTTGATCAACTGTTTCCTTTTCCCCTTCAGCACGCACTGCCGCTAAAATTTTCTCGCGTTCAGTTGCTGAAATTGGTGGTTCCGTTCTCACAGGTTTGATATTTGCAGCCGGAGTGACAGCAACAGGAATACGTGGTGCACTTGGTACATCAGCTGACGCTGCAAAAGCAGCTAGCGCATCAGAACCACGAGGTGTTGCAGTTTTTACCGTTACCGAGCTGCTACTTGTTTTAGCAGGTGTCGATGGTCTTACTGGCTGAGCTGGAGTTGATGGAGTAGTTCTAACTGTGACTGAAGTTGAAGTCGTTGTGGTCGGTTTAGACGGCGAAGTAACACTTGCCCACCAGCCTGAACTTCCACCTGCTTTCATTCCTTTTAACTTGTTATCCACTGAAGGACTTATATCAGCTGGAATCAAAATACGCATTGGACTTGCAGGGTCTACTGTTTCACCACGATAGCCTGGGTTTAATGCATATAACTCAGCACGGCTAAGACCCGTCACCGACGCGATTTCATTTAAAGATAATGGTGCAGATAAGGTAACTTCACGGAAATGGGGCCTATTTGCAATCGGCGGTAACGAAACCCCATAAGCGCGTGGGTTTTTAATAATTTGAGCGACAGCCAAGAAACGCGGAACATAGTTCATGGTTTCTTGCGGTAATTTTAGTGACCAATAGTCTGTTGGCAAACCAGCAGCCTGATTTCGGTTAATCGCTTGTTGAATACGACCCGGACCAGCGTTATAAGCAGCCAAAGCTAATTCCCATGAACCGAACTGGTTATATAAGCTTCCTAAAAACTCATAGGCAGCACGAGTAGATTCCACAACATCACGGCGTCCGTCGTACATACCCGTTTGTTGTAAACCATAAATACGACCAGTACTAGGAATAAATTGCCATAAACCCGCCGCCGCCGCACTACTTGTTGCAGCTGGGTCATATGAACTTTCAATCACTGGTAATAACGCAAGTTCGGTTGGAAGACCACGGCGTTCTGCTTCTTTAACAGTATGATATAAATAACGACTTGCGCGAGCACTTAAGCGGTCAAGGTAGGGCTGACGTGAGATAAACCAACTACGCTGCGCTTCAATACGTGGATCCCAATGATTGAGGTCCATTTTGAAGCCTACAGCCATACGCTTCCAGACATCACCGTGTTTTAAAATAAGTAAACGGTCGCCCTCTACAGCACGCATATCTGTTGCTGAAAGTAAGTCTTCTAAAGAGTCCAGACTGCTTGCATCAAGATAGCCTGCTCCACTCACCTGTTTTGTTTTCGAGGTTTTTGCAGATTGCGGAGTCGAAGAACAGCCTGTTGTAATACCCAACGCAGCTAAAGCAGAGCTAAGGACTGTAATTTTGAATAATGATGCTGCAGATGGCTGCCACACAAATGTGGTTGGTTTATACATAAAAACTTCCAAACAACTCGCGTAATATTTCTTGGGGTCTGCCCACAAACCCTAGGTCTTCGATGCCATTGTAGTAAAGCATGCAAGATAGACAAGGCAATAATTTAATGTCATTTGCATGGAAATGTTACAAGAAATTAAAAAAAGCTTGCTTTGTAACGATGGAACCGAACTTTTTGCGTATACAATACACCAAATTCAGCTCTTTTTCTTTCAGTTTAGGTTTCGATTTATGTCTCAAACAATCACACTGTATGTTGATGGTGCATGTCGTGGCAATCCGGGTTTAGGCGGTTGGGGTGCATATGTCATTACCGAACAGGGTGAACATAAATTATTTGGCGGTGAACCCGACACAACAAATAACCGTATGGAACTTACTGCGGCTATTGAAGGAATTTCTTTTTGCCCTCCTGATGCTCAATTAATTGTCTGGACAGACTCAAATTATGTGAAGCAAGGTATTACAGAATGGATTCATGGTTGGAAAAAGAAAAACTGGAAAGATGTTAAAAATCCTGACCTATGGCAAAAACTCGATGCCGTTTGTGCGGGTAGAAATATTGAATGGAACTGGATTAAAGGCCATGCAGGACATGCAGGTAATGAAATGGCTGACCAACTTGCGAATTTAGGTGCAGACAAAACTGCTCAAGAACTTAAGCAACCACAGTCAGCCACTGTATCGCAAGATATAAAAAAGCCTGAACAAGACTGGTTACTAGACGATCCTTTCGGATTCGATCTGGTTGAAACAACCGAAGATGAAACGGTCACTTTAGAGCAGACACAAGAAGTTGAGATGATTGTTGTGGATGAAGAAATGAAAGTAGTTGAGGCTGTAGAACAAGAAGAACAACAGCAAAATACCAATATTCATTCACAAATTGTGATGACTGAAGCCAAGCTTAAATTACAAGGCCCAAGACAACTCATACTCGATACGGAAACAACCGGTTTCTATTTCCAAGATGGTGACCGCATTATTGAAGTCGGTGCCATCGAAATGATTAACCGTAAGCTTACGGGCAGTTCGATTCACATTTATATTAATCCTGAAAAACCAGTGGGTGACTCTGTTCAAGTCCACGGTATTACTGATGAGTTTTTGGTCGACAAACCAAAATATGCAGAAATTGCAGATACCTTATTTGAATACCTAAAAGGCGCAGAAATTATTGCCCATAACGCAACCTTCGATATGAACTTCTTAGATATGGAGTTTAAACGTGTTGGGTTACCTGCTCTTTCAGAAGTTTGTGAAGTTACCGATACTTTAGCTTTAGCGAAAAATAAGCATCCTGGGCAGAAAAACTCACTTGATGCCTTAGTTAGACGTTATGAAATTCCAGCGCGTGACCGTACTTTCCACGGCGCATTACTCGATGCTGAAATTCTTTCTGATGTTTACTTGGCAATGACAGGTGGTCAAGTTTCCTTTGATATGGATGCCCTATCACAAAGTGAAAGTGACCAGCAAAAAACGACTAAAGCTAGAGTTCAAATTGAATTACCTGTTATTTACCCTTCAGATGAAGAGCTAAACATACATGAGACTTGGGTCAAAGAATTTGAGAAAAAACATGGAGAACCTTGCCTTTTTGCAAAATAAATTTTTGATTCTCTAATGTTTTTTTAGTTTCCCCTTTTGCAAGTTAAGTTATATTAGTCGTATAGATTTTTAGCTCAAACTATTGAGCCATGACGAATATAACAATTGATTTTTTTTGCAAAGGGGAATTTTTTATGTCTGAGCATAATTCGATTCAATTTGATCCAACAGCGTTACTCATCATTAAAAATGAAATTGATAATTCAATAAAACTGGTGGAAGGCGCTGTAAGTACCTTAATTGAAGAACAGGCTCTCCCTTTTGGTATTGATGATGCATTAGAACAATTTAAACAATGTACTCAAGTCTTACGTCTCATTGATATTCCATATTTGGCAAAAATCACTCAATATTCAACCGAGTTGATGCAAAAGATTATGGCGAATCCAGAGCGCATCAATACCGATGACGTTGTTGCTTTAAGTGAAGGCACAACCATGGTTAAACGTTATATTGAATTCATCTGTTTACGTGAAGTCGAAGTACCTCAGTTTCTTTTAGACACCTTAAATAATTTAGAAAAAGCTTTAAATAAGCCACTAACCTCTTCTGGACAACAGATTGCGTCAAAGCTTTCAACAGTTTCACTTGAGTTACCGTTACCCGAAGTGCTTATTAATGAAAGAACTCAGTTTATCCATCAGCTTTATAAATTATCACTACATCAATTTTTAAATAAAACTGAAAGTGCTCGAGACTTTCAAGCATTTAAACTGATTGGCAGTTATTTAGTGAGCATGGCTCAAGGTCAACCAAGCCAGCAATACTGGCAATTGGTGAACTCTGCCTTTAGTCATATTGATGAACTTGTTTTAAATGATGCTCGCCTACGTGTGTTCATTAACCTTGAAAATGCCATAAGTTTATTTTTAGCCTCACCTGAAGGCTTTGAAGCAAACTTAACTACTCTAGCAGATATCATGAGTATCGTGATTGGACAAGAAGACCAACTTGCGCAGCAAATCCGTAGTCAGTTAAACATTGGTCATGAGTTCCTTACCGACACTCAACTCAAAGCGCTGAGCCAACACTTGTATGGTCCAGACTTTGATACCATGCAAACGGTAAGTCAATTAATCTTAAGCGAAATGAACAAAGTTCGTAATGATATTGAATATAACTACCAAAACATGTCACCAGAAAAAGCTCATCAACTACAAAGCAATCTTATGCAGCTTGCTCATACTTTTAAATTACTCAACTTAAACGAGGCTGCTTCAGAGCTTTCTCAACAAGCCAGCAGTTTAAGCCAAATCAATATATTGAGTAATGAAAACTATGCTCAGCAGTTGATGAAAAGCATTTTATCTGCCATGAATGCCATTGGTATTTTGGTGCGCCATTATTCATCTAACCGTCTACAAATTCGTGTGAACAATACCAATATCTCTCTAGATCGTTTAGATGAAGCACATCAGACATTATTGAATGAGACCAAAAATTTAATCGATTTTGTATGCCAAAGTTTGACTCTCTATGCCAACGATCAAACTCAAAATATTGAAGCAATTGCAGGCTCTTTAAAAGAGTTGGCTGGCGCGGCTGAATTTTTAGGAAGTACAGTTCAACAAAATGCTTTACTTGAAACTGCCAAGTTTGTACAACAGCAAATCGATCAAAATCAGCCTTTCAATCATGATCAGGTTCACTGTATTTTTAATGTTTTAGCTGGGCTAGATATGTTAGTTGACAATTTAAAAAATAAACAGCCTGTTCTACAATCCATGTTTGATGTAGCATTGCTAAGTAGTCAACAACTTCAAAAAAAGGCAGCTTAATGTCTGAGTTATCACTTGCTTATATTTTTCATCATCAACAATTATTGGTTGACCAAAACCTTCAATTACCTAAAGTCGAAAAGTTAGCAAGTGATCTGCTTTTCACTCATGATGAACAGGTCATTGCACGTGACCTGTTGAGTGAAGAAGCCATTCCGGAAGGACTGCAACTCGTTCCAATTCGTCAACTTATTTCCAACTGGTCAAAAGAACAATTTTTACAGGCAAGTCGTGCTGTACAGTTGCTCGAATGGCGACGTAATCACAAGTTTTGTAGTCACTGTGGGCATGCTACCGAAGTACACCCTACAGAATATGCTATGGTATGCCCTTCTTGTCGCTACCACCAATATCCGCGTGTAAACCCATGTATTATCACCATCATTACTAAAGGCGATGATGAAATTTTATTGGCAAAATCTATTCACAATAAAACCAATATGTATGGCTTGATCGCAGGATTTGTAGAAGTTGGGGAAACGCTTGAGGAAGCTGTTCAGCGCGAAGCTTTAGAAGAAGTGGGACTTAAACTCAAAAATATCCAATATATGTCAAGCCAACCTTGGCCTTTTCCAAGCAATCTCATGATTGCATTTAGAGCTGAATATGAGTCAGGTGAAATTTCTTTGCAAGAAGATGAAATTGCCGATGCACAATTCTTTAAATTTGATCAGTTACCTGAAATTCCATTTAAAGGCAGTATTGCACATGCAATGATTACGCAGATTACTCAAGCGAAGTAATCTGCGCTCTCGAACTGATGTTTTAAAATACTTCATCCAGAAAGTGCAAAATGGTCCGTTTAGTTCGGAAGTAATGACTTACAAAACTCGATAAACTAGCCAAAATTGTAATATGACCTGTTTTAGGAATCACAGCGATATGACTGTGATTTCCGCTTTGTCTAAGTGCCTGATCAAGATCAAAGGTATTTTCTTTTTTTACAAGCTGATCATTTTCAGCCATGAGCAGATAATGCTTAATATGATTTTGATTTACAAAATAATATGGCATCACTTCTTTATAAGAAATGCTTTGATCAAAAGCATCTTCGGCAAGCGGATCACCTTTATAATCAAAATGATAAGGACCTGCCAAACCAAAAATTGCTTTAATATTACCTAAACACTGAATTGTATTTGGTTTTGGGTGATAAACAGCAGACATCACATTAAATGCACCTGCCGAATGTCCCATAAGCACAATATTCTCTGTCGAGATTTCCAATTTTTCTTGGTTCTGGTGTAAATAGTTTAACGCTTGTGTTAAGTCATCGACATAACTTGGAAAAATATTCTTTGGTGCGAGCTGATAGTTAATGACAGCAACGTCATAACCTTCTTTCGTAAACGCTTCACCTATAAATAAATAGTCTCGTTTATTACCATGTTGCCAAGCACCACCATGTACAAAAACAATGAGTGGTCGATGAGCTAAGCGCTTAGTAGAACGATAAATATCTAGACGATGGCGAGGCTTTAAGCCATAACGCACATTTAAAACCTGCTCAAAACCATCTTTTGGTGTAAAACGGTTTAAAGCAAAGCTCCCCAAATCATACAGACGGAACTCTTTATAAAGAGTTCTCGCCTGCTCAATTTTGCTTTGTAATTGTTCAATCAGGTTCATATTTTATTGTGCAGAAGATGCTGGATCTGTTTGGTCCGGATCAATTGCAACAGGAGTTTGAACTGTTGGTTGAGCAAGAACGTTATTAATTACTGGTGTAGTTGTTGCACTGGCAGTACTCGCTGCCGGAGCAGGCGCTAAATCAATATTATCAATGAGCGTTACAATCTTAGTCACGTTACCGACATTTTGAAGCACATTGTTTAAGTCATTAATTTCAGCTGTGTTTAAACGACCCATCACATATAAAACACCATCTTCGGTATGGACCAGTACTTTACTGTCCGATACTACTGGCGCTTTCATTAATAAAGCACGTGTATTTGCAGTTACCCCAGCATCTTGCATAATCGTGTTATAGCTTACTTTGTTACCCACCGTAATATAGTTATGTACGGCTTTCACATCACTCATGGCCTTAACGTTGTCTTCTGCCAACTGTTTTAAGTATGGGTCCGGCACCTGTCCAGTTAACAATACTGTGCTATGGAAGCTTTCGATGTTAATACGAGATTGTTTAAAACGCTGATCAAGCTTATAGAGGTTAATATTCGCTGTACGCTTAATTGAAGAATCAATAAATACTTGGCCTAAGCTACGTACACCACTATCTGTTCCAACTGGAGCTGTACCTGTTCCACCAGAAATAAAACTTGCGCAACCTGACAAACTTGCGACACAAAGCGCTGTTACAGCAATACGTTTCAACACTCCACCAGACTCCTATCAATCTCTTCTTGGCTTGATCATAAAACATCGGTCTTTAATTTGCTCAAAAGAGTAATGAACTCTTAATCCAAAGTAAATGCATTTTCGATCCATTGCAGATCATAATGGAATTTCGAAAAGTCTTGCTGTACTGTTTTTGCAATTTTCTGTGGAAAATCAAAACAAATCACATCAAAACGACAATAAAAATCCTGATAAGATGGGTAGCGCTGTAAAAACCTCATCGCCGTCTTAATTATTTTTTTCTGTTTACTCAAGGTCACCATTTCACAAGCTTGACCATAATTTCCCTGCCCTCGCGCTTTTACCTCAACAAAAATCAATTCGTTACCGCGTTTTACAATCAGATCGACCTCTCCACGGCGTGAATGATAATTACTGGCGACCCATTCATAATTTTGTTCTTTTAAAAGTTTTAGTGCTGTTTGTTCCGCCCATTGGCCCAACTGCTGTGCAACTAACATAATTTTTTTGTTTCCCCAATTAAAAATGTAAATACTGTTAATGCCGGTTCTATACCTTTTTATTTTTGAATTGAACAAATCAAAAGCAGATGTTTCGAAAAATAAAAAGCCTACTGACATTGTTCACGCCAAAAACATAATTTCGGGTACACTAACCCATTAAAATTGTTTATCTGTACGGAGTAAAAACCAAATGAGTGCTCAGTTATTTGTTGTAGCCACCCCAATCGGGCACTTAGATGATATGACTTTCCGTGCAATTGATATCTTAAAATCAGTTTCTGTTGTTGCTGCCGAAGATACACGCCAATCAGCTCAATTATTCAAACACTATAATATATCTACCCCACTTACCGCATGCCACGACCATAATGAAAGCAACAAAATTGAGCAGTTAGTTCAAAAGCTACTTGCTGGTGAAAATATTGCTTTGATTAGTGATGCAGGCACACCACTTATTAGTGACCCTGGGTTTAAACTGGTTCGTGCTGCTCAAGAAAATGGTATTAGGGTTGTACCTGTACCGGGTGCATGTGCTGCAATTGCTGCTTTAAGTGCTGTAGGTCTACCAAGTGACCGTTTTAGTTTTGAAGGCTTTTTACCATCAAAGGCTTCTCAACGTATTTCGCAACTCGAAAAGCTTAAAAATGAAACTCAAACCTTAATTTTCTATGAAGCGCCACATCGTATTTTAGAATGCGTAAAAAATATGGCTGAAGTATTTGGTGAAAACCGCCCTGTAGGCTTCGCGCGTGAAATTACCAAAACATTTGAAACAATCAAAAAAATGACCTTAAAAGATTTGGTTAGTTTTATTGAAAATGACCATAACCAAGAAAAAGGTGAAATTGTTCTTGTAGTTGGCGGTGCACCAGAAAAAACCGATCTGGAACAAGAAAAACTAGATGAACTTTTAAAGCGCTTACTTCAAGATTTATCAGTTAAAGCAGCATCTCAACTGGCTGCTGATTTAACGGGTATTAAGAAAAAAGTCGCTTATCAACGTGCGCTTGAGTTAACACAATCTTAATTTATTAACTAAACGGTGATGACCAACGCCTATGTCATCACCTCGCATAAATTTTGCATAATAATATTAAAGATAAAAAATAAGAGTATTGATATGACTGAATCACTTGGAAAACTTGGCCCGCATGAAGGACAAGAACTAGAATTATTACTTTCAGGCAAAAAACCTATCGCTTATTTTTATGAGTTATTACCCATTGAATTTATAAAGCCTCTTGAACAAGGGTCTTTATCTATGATCAGTAAAGACATTGAAACTTCTCTGTCTCTCCCCTTTTCAATTATGTTGATCTATAAAGATGCGTCTTTAGCAGATTTGAATGAACTCATGTTATGTATTGAAAGGTCATTAAAAGCAACTCAACTTGAAGAGCGCCTAGAACTCGACCGTAGAATCGGACAACTTTTAGGTTACTCAGTACAAGATATAGAGTTTTATATTCAACACATTTTAAATCGTCATTTAAAAACTAAGATCTAAAATTATCTTAATATCTGTTTTGCTGATTCAACAATGGTCTCAGTCAGTACATCAAGTTGCTTAGACTGTCTTTTCCAGTGATGCCAATATAAAGGAACATCAAGTTGAGCCTCAGGCATAATATCAACAAGTGTTCCATTTTCGAGTAATGGTTGAACCTGAAGCTCAGGCACCATGCCATAACCTAAACCTAGTTGAATTGCTTTAACGAAAGCATCTGTTGCCGGAATAAAACTATAAGGATAACTCTGCATTGGTAAACCGTATCCTTTTAATAAAACCTCTGAATGCATTAAATCTTTATGGTTAAAAATAACCGCCGGTGTTTTTCTTAAAACTTCTCGGTTAATTCCACCACTAAACCACCGATTTACAAACTCGGCCGATGCCAGCATTTTATAGCGCATTTTACCAAGAGGCTGAGCTAAACAGCCTGCCATCACCTGCTCTTCTGCTGTGATACATGCATTGACCTGCCCTGTTTCTAGCAAAGTATGCGTGTGTGATTGATCATCAATTTTTAGCTCTAACACTATTTTTTCTTTAAAAAGTGTTTGCTGAATACTGGGTAAAAGCCAAGTTGCTAATGAGTCTGCATTTGAAGCCAACGCAATTTTATAAAATTCTGAGTCGGATGATTTGCCCATTAAGCCTTGTAATAGATTTTGCTCCATTAGCCTTGTATGACGTAAATGCTGGAGTAAGGTTTGCCCTGCTTGTGTAAGTACACAAGGACGGCCACGTATAATTAAAATCTGACCTAAATATTTTTCTAGCGCTTGTACACGTAGTGATACAGCAGAGGGAGTTATACATAAGTGCTCTCCTGCCGCATCAAAACTCCCGACTTCTGCAACCGCCAGAAAAGCTTCACACTGCTTACTATCTAACATACAAAACCTAAATTATTTTTAGCCAAACCTAAATATTCTTAATTTTACTTATTTCTTAATAAAAAGTCAGATAATTCCCCCATCTGATTTGTTTCTGCTTAATGGTTATGCTTTCTCTGAGTGTGTTTTTTAAAGGTTTAGGTATTGGTAGCGGCCTAATTGTAGCAATTGGTGCCCAAAATGCTTTTGTTCTAAAGCAAGGGCTTAAACAGCAATATGTATTTTGGCTATGTTTAATTTGTGCCCTGTCCGATTCAATTTTAATCGCCTGTGGTGTATTAGGTTTTGCCGAAATTATGACAGCATCACCCATCTTAATCACAGTCGCTAAATATTTAGGGGCAACGTTCTTATTCGTCTACGGTGCAAAAGCCTTCTATGCCGTGTTTAAAACTAACCAAGGCATGGAGCTTGATAGCAGCCAAAAGCAGACTTTAACCCAAGCACTTATAACCTGTCTTGCCTTTACTTGGCTGAATCCACATGTTTATTTAGATACCATTGTACTGATTGGTTCGGTTGCGACACAGCTAGAAGATAAAATCAGTTTTGCCTTAGGTAGCATTCTTGCCTCTTGGATCTTCTTTTTCAGTCTAGGCTATGGTGCAAGATTTCTAAAACCATTATTTATCAATCCAAAAGCTTGGAAAATTTTAGATTTCATGATTGGTTGCGTTATGTGGAGTATCGCAATATCACTTCTCATCTAATGCATTCAAAAACAAAAAAGTACCATGTAAGCATGGTACTTTTTTATGCAATCAAGATTAAGCTTCTGAACCCAACATTAACTTTGATTGTTTTCTTTCTTGTAATGATTGCTTAATCACAGCGTAACCCGAAGATACACCTAAATATGCAATAACAAAGGCTACGAATAAATCCGGAAATATAGTGCCTGTTCCAAACACGCCTACAGCAGCCAAAACAACAGCAATGTTAGCGATAGAGTCATTTCGACTACACAACCAGACAGAGCGCATATTGGCATCGCCATCGCGGTATGCATAAAGCATTAAAGCAACAGAAACGTTAGCAATTAAAGCGATTACCCCAATTGTCCCCATGACCATCGGTTCAGGTGAAACGCCATGAAAAAATGACCAAACGACTTTTGCAATAACGAAGAACCCAAAAGCGGCCATCGTTATACCCTTAACAAGTGCTGCGGTTGCACGCCAGTAAAGGCTCATCGAAAGCACGACTAAAGACAGAGCATAATTTGCAGCATCTCCAGCAAAATCTAATGCATCTGCCCATAATGAAACAGATTGGGCTTTATAACCGCCGACTATTTCAACGACAAACATGAGTGCATTAATTACAAGAGCAATCCATAAGGCTTTTCTAAAGCGCGGGCTTGCTTTCTTTGTAGGAGAGCAGGTTGAAGCACATCCACATCCAGCCATTTTATTTCCTCAAAAACTCTTTTATAGTGATTAAAAACCCTTGAGTAGCTCCAGAGTCAAGTCTTATGAGTCTTTCTATTGGTCAATTATCAAAAAAAGCGGATGTCCCGATCGATACTATTCGTTATTACGAAAAAGTAGGTGTGCTGGACCGCATTCAGCGCTCAGAAAATAATTATCGTGTTTACACAGATCAAACACTCGCAGACCTATTATTTATTAAACATTGCCGTGAATTAGATATTTCTCTCAGTGATATTAAAACGCTAAAAGAAATGAAAGCTCAGCCGAAACGGGCTTGTACGGAAGTTGATAATTTGGTGAATAAATACTTGATAGAAGTATCGGAAAAGATTGAACGTCTATTGCTTTTAAAAGAAACCCTAATCGATTTAAAACAACACTGCTCTACCGACCGTACAGTAGATGAATGCGGCATTTTAAAAGAACTACAAAACCATCTTTAAATCATCATAAAACGGGCAATAAAAAAGCATCACTCAAGTGATGCTTTTTTAATATTAACGATCGCTATGTTCATCTGGTGGAACTTCTGTGATTCTTCCGCCACGAGCTAAAAACGCAGCGACTTCATCTTCCAACGCTTGGCGTTGTTTTTGTTTCGCAGTTACAGTAAGCGTTTCTGCTTCTGCAAGATCGGCATCAGTTAAGTTGCCTGCTTCTTCATCAGCTGCGCCACTTTCAGCCGCTTTGGCTTCATCTTCATCTACAGCAGAATCTTCTGCATCTTCATAATCATTGATATCTGTCATTTTTACACTCCCCACAATGATTTGTATTGCATCATCGCTATGGTCTTCAAGACCTCAGAAATTTAGCAATCTCTTTGCATTTAGCAAAGAGCCAAATTGGTCAAATCCGTATCTTTTCTGACCGAATTGGTAATGATATATAAATGATTGTTTAAAAAATATCTACTGATATTTATTTAGATCAGTAGAGCATAAACTTCGTAATTATTTTAACGACTATACTGGGTGTTTTGTAAAGCCCCTAAACCATTTGCTTGTTGCATAAAACGCTCTTTTAAGAACGAAATTTGTTCAACTTGCTTGAGTCCCACATTCCGGGCCCAAATCAATGGAAATAGCTCACTGCTTTCTAGCCAACCAATTGCCGACATACTATGCATCATCGCATCATTCTGTCCTTTACGGCGGTGTTCATAACGCATTAAGGTTTGTTCATGCGCCCATACACCACGACCTAAATCATGCAGTAGTGCATCACAGAGTACCGCTGCATCTAAACAACCAATATTCACCCCTTGTCCAGCAAGTGGATGAATCACATGAGCTGCATCACCGATTAGGGCTAGGCCAGCTTTAACGTATTGTTTTGCAGCGCGCGCTTTTAATGGAAATTGTGCTCTTGAACGAACATCTAACACTTCACCCAACATATGTTGGCTTTCTCGAGTTAAAAGCTGCATAAACTCGCGATCACTTAAAGCCGAATATTCATCGGCATAATCATCTGGCAGTGTCCAGACAATGGACTGCCAGTAGCCATTTTCACTTTCTTCAAGACTCGCCATCGGCAAATATGCCAAAGGTCCAGTAGGTAAAAAGATTTGCCGAGCAACATAATGATGAGGCTTAGACGTTTTAATCGCACAGCTAATCGCTGCTTGTTTGTAATCTAGTACATCTAGATCAATAAAGGCTTGCTCACGTACAAATGAATTGGCGCCATCAGCACCAATAAGCAGTTTAGTTTTAAGTGTCGCGCCATCTGCCAATTGAATATGCCAACATCCAACACCTTGTTCAATACGTGTCACGCGGACTTGAGTACGATAATCTGTTAACTGCTCAAGCATTTTTTGTTGAATAGCAACATTCAATACACTTGGCTCAACCATAGAACCCAAGGCTTGCTCTGGCATTGGTCTTTGTACAGACTCATGGCCAAAATTAATTTCACCATAGCCATTTAAGTTCCACACTTGCATGCCTGTATAAGGCATTTGACGTGCCAGATCATCCCAAACATTGACTGTTTTAAGTAAATGAATCGTCGCTTGGCTAAGTGCTAAAACACGTGGATTCATCACGCTTAATGTTTTTTCAACATCAAGTACAGGGGCAGCATCAAGCACGGTAGGCTGTACACCACCTTGTGCAAGTAATAAAGCAGTTAAGCCACCAACTAGTCCACCACCAACAATGACGACATCTAACACTTCACTCATGCTTTTAACCCCATTGCATAGTTTGCTACCAGTGGCTTCACACCCGGAATGACATCAAATGCAATTAATCCCGTATTACGGATTAATTTTAATAATGGGTTTTGGTTACTAAAGCCCCGAACTACGGTATCGCAGAATTTAATTACTCGCTGCTGGTCAGATAAACGGGCTTGTTCATAGGCAAGCAAATTATCTGGGTTACCAATATCATCAGATGCGCTTAACTGGTTCACTAAATAACGCAACAATACATCTGCATCACGCAGACATAAATTAAAACCTTGCCCAGCAACAGGATGGATTGTATGCGCTGCATTCCCCATTAAAATAACGCGTCCAACCGCTTGTTTATGCGCAAGCACTTGTGAAAGCGGATAACTAAAGCGTTTACCCGTTTTTTCAAATTTACCTGCTCTGTCACCATAAGTTTTTTGCAAAGCATCTAAAAAGTGTTGGTCATTTTCTTCGCCCAACCACTCACCTTCAGTGCCTTTTTTAACAGGCCATACCACTGAGCGACGGTATTCACCCGGTAATGGCAACAAAGCTAAAGGCCCTAATGCACTAAAACGCTCAAATCCTACATGCTCATGCGGTTTTGAAGTCTGAACAGTCGTAACGATCGCAACCTGATCATAGTCGTGGACATCGACACCAACACCAATTGCTTGACGACAGAAAGAATCTCGCCCATCTGCTGCAATTAATAATTTTGACTCAAGCTTTAAAAGTTCATCACCACGCTGAGCTTCGATATGTACCTGTTCAGCGTCTTGAGTTAAAGCAGTCACTTGTACGCCATCAATCAGTTCAATCAACGGTTGTTGGCGTACTTGAGTTAATAAAACACGACCAAGCCAAGCATTTTCAATGACTTGCCCAAAGCTTTCCACTTTTTCTTGTTCTGCAACTAAACGAGCTTTACCAAAACTGCCTTGCTCAGTAATGTGAACTTGCAAAATTGGAGTGGCATGCTGTTGTAAGGCATCCCATAACCCTAACTTCTGATAAATCTGTACGCTACGACGTGATAAAGCCGTATTTCGCGCATCAAAACTGGAATGATAAGGGGCAACATTTTGATCATCATAGTTTGGGTATTTCACAGCTTCTAATAGCTTTACCGCGATATTAGCCTTCGCCAGCATGAGGGAAAGGCTTAAACCCACCATACCCCCACCTACAATAATCACTTGTTGTTGCATCGAGTTTTGCTCCTTTGGCGAATACGTTTAATTATGCTTTAGCTTGCGCCATTAAATGTTCAATATCTGCAATATCTTTAACCACATCGGCCGTTAAAACTCGTGGGCCTTTTGAGGTCGCGACTATATCATCTTCAATACGAATGCCAATACCACGCCATTTTTTATCTACAGTTTCGTCATCTGGTGCAATGTATAAACCGGGTTCAACAGTAACAACCATGCCCTCTTCATATTGGCGCCAGTCGTCATCTTTTTTATAAGAACCGACATCATGTACATCCATACCTAGCCAATGGCCTGTACCATGCATATAAAATTGACGATATGCCTCGGTTTCAATCAGCTCACTCACCTCACCTTTGAGCAAACCTAAATCAACTAAGCCTTCCGTTAAAATTTTGACTGCAACCTCATGAGGCTTACGGTATGAATTACCTATACGTACTGCATCAATCGCCGCATATTGAGAGGCCAATACCACCTCATACAATGCTTTTTGTTCAGGGCTAAATTTCCCGTTTACGGGAAAAGTACGGGTAATATCCGATGCATAGAACTCATATTCACATGCAGCATCAATTAAGACCAAATCACCGTCTTTAAGAGCTTGGTTATTTTCAACATAGTGCAAAATACAAGCATTGGCACCGCCACCAACAATACTGTTGTAAGAAGGCACACAGCCGTTTTGCCCAAATATATAATTGAGCTCGGCTTCTAGTGCATATTCCATCATACCAGGGCGAACAGTTTGCATTGCACGAGTATGTGCCTTAGCACTAATTGTTGAAGCAATTTGCATCAGCTCAATTTCTTGCGGTGATTTAATTAACCGCATTTCATCAACAATGCGATCAAGTTGAACTAACTGGGCTGGAGCGGCTTCATGACGATGCTCGGCATTCGCTTTTTTGATCCATTGGCTTACTCTGGCATCAAATGCAGCATTGTGTCCGATTCGATAATAAAGACGCTCTTTATTTAATAATTTTTCAATAATTTCTTCATCAAGCAGATCAATTGCATAAGCTTCATCTGCTTCGTACTCTTCAATTGCGCCGTCAATTCCCGCACGATAACCATTCCAGATTTCCATCTCACGATTACGTTCACGGCAAAAAAGACTATAGCTATAGTCAGTAACGTCATCAAAGGTTTCAATGACAGCAACTGCCTCAGGCTCTGCAAAACCCGTCAAATAGAAAAAACTACTATCGGCACGGAATTTATAATCCGCATCACGATTACGGTACATTTCCTCACGCGTTGCAATAATCGCAATGCTGTTTGGACCCATTTTTTCTGCTAGACGGTTTCTGCGATGTTGAAAATCAGCTTGAGGCAATTTCATAATGATCTACTTGATTTAGAATTTTAAAGTCAAAAAATTAAACACAGCCAATAACACATCGCCTCAATTAACTTGGGCGATGTGGTGTAAACATTTCTACAATATTTTGATCTGCGGTGCCTACAGTAGAAGTTTTACTTTTTGCATAAAAGTTTTTCAACAATGAACTTTCAGCCACTGTTACTTTCTTTCTACCAATAGATAAGCTCACTGGAATAAGGCGTACAAATTCATACAATTCTTCGTAACTGCTTTCGCCTTCTTCGTCGTTATCAGAGTCTTCAAATTCTACTGCTGCAACATCTTGCAAATGTTCGATCAATTCACGCTCATCTGTACGAACATGTCCCGATGCCAAACCAAAACCGAGCACAACGCCAGCACACCAATCTGACAACGCTTGTACACGGTCTTGAAGAAGATGTTCATCATCTGGAAGCATTGGTAAATAGTCCAATTCATCTTCCGATAATGCATGTGCTACATCTTCTGCTTCATCTGTTAAAAGAGCTAAAGCTTCTTCATTTAACTCAGGCACATTAAGAGTTGTTAAGATTTGTGTCCATTCTTCACGCGTAGGCGCTTCTGTCACACAAACAATACCTGTTAATAAACCATGTAACTCACTAGGGCTTGAAATTTCTTCAATTCCTTCAAAATGAGCGTTCCATTCTGTCCAGCCTGAAATATCGTCTTGCATTCGTTTATCCAATCTCTATACTTCGTATATATTACCTTTGATTGCAATTCTGTGCGACCTCGTTATGTTAGAACAATTACAGCGTCTACAAGCGCATATTGGCGTTTTAAAAACACGCTTACATCATCTAGAGAGTGAAAATTCTGCTCTCTCGGAAGCTAAAGAACTGGCTGAAACAGAGCATCACGCACAAGTTGTGCAAAAAAATAGCATCATCACTAAAAAACAAGAGGAAATTGAGACATTAACTGAGCAACTCACTCAGTTACAAGGCCAATTTCAACAATTGAATCAAGATGCTAACACACTTGCAGAGCGTTACAGCCGCCTAGAAAAAAGTACGACCGATTTAAAAAATCGTTTTCAGGAAATTTTGGCAGAGCGTAATGAATTACGCGTTACCAAAGAAAAACTTCAGTCACAGCAACGTCAAACTCAACAAGAGTTACACGACTTGCAGCAAGATCGTGACCGTTTGTTACAAAAAAATGAACTTGCCAAAGCAAAAGTTGAAGCCATCATTCAACGTTTAGCAATTTTAGGTACTGCTCAAGATCAACATGCGCAAGAAATTCAGCAACTTGCTCATCCAAATGCTGAAGCTGGCGAGGAGACACAATCATGAGTGAACAAGTCATGGTAGAGCTTCGGCTGATTGAACAAACTTTTAGGCTTGCAACGACTTCTGATAAAAGAGAAGAGCTTGAACGTGCAGCTGAGCTTCTCAATGAAAAATTCAACGATATGCGCCGTAGTGCACCTCGTGTTGAGCATAATAAACTTGTCATCATGGTAGCTCTACAGCTTACTCAAGAAGTATTAAGTTTAAATAAATCTTTGCAAGAATATGCGCATTGTGAACGTTTACTCCAGACTATTTTGGAAGATGTTGAACAAATAGTGTAAACAATTCGCATAAAGCTTCATCAAACGCAAAGTAAGTTTACAGTTCGATAGGCTCAGATGATTGCCAACGAAGTCAGATCAGTTATACTAAAGCTGTCTCTGGGATGTTCGCCAGCCGGTCTGATTCCCCTGAGCCGATATCATCTCTTTAGGATGGTGTTCTGCATATTTAGAGCGTATGCCTACCCCGAGTAGGAAACCCAGCAAGTATGCGTCACCTCCACCTTGAACTTTAGGGTTCAAGGGTAACGACATGCAGCGGCATCTTCGGAGCATTTATTTTTAAATAAATACCTATAAATTCGAATTTTATTTTCAAATTAAAACACCTAGACAGACCTGTCAGTCTATTTTTTTATTCTCTTAACTAATTAGTTGTTCTTAAAAATTAAATACTCATTATTTTTTAATTATTATTCATTTCTACGTAAACATTCCTCATACCACCCTGCTTGAAAATCTTCAATTGCTTGGCGTTTAAAGAAACTTGTCTTAAATACTTTGGCAGCATAAGCTGAGCTAATTAAGTCTTGATAAAGCTGCTTGGCTTTTTCATCTGCTAGCCCATCGGCAATTTGTTGTAAATCTTGTGCTGGTACTTTTTGCTGTCGTGCTTCCATCACGTTATAAGCGACCTTTTTTACGATATTACAAATATCCGGATCAGCTGTACTTTCATTAGCATAGCAACCAGTGGCAATAAAACTTAATAATAATATTTTAAATTTCATATCCCTATCCTATTATTCATCTTCCGTTCTTAAAAAAGTAATAGATGAGAAGACCTATTCCTTTCAAAATGTTCATGCAGGATTAATTACATAAAAATAAATGATCATGACCACAAGCAAGATGGAAGCAAGTGTTAAATAGGTGCCGACTGTATTAAAACTCTGTAAAAATTTTAAGATCTGCATTTCAAATCCAGAGAAAAGTTGAAGTAATTAACAGAAGAAATTTAGCACAACTAAATAATGCCAATCAATTCACACTTTTAAATTTTTATCGTGATTTAATTCAAATATTATTCATTACATTTTATCCCCAAAGTCCCTTTATAGTAGTCAGTTGCACTTTTCAAATCTGACAATAATTTTTCTTCAGTGTACGGTTTTGGTGAAACTTTTATTAATGCAGGCATGTATTGTTTTTTATACACCTCAGGATAGTCATGACATAAAATTTTAACTTTAACTTCTTGAGGGGTATTTGGATTATCTAACTGATCTAAAAATTCACCAATTTTTCGGTCCGACTCTTCAAATTGAGCTTTATAATCAATTTGAGGTGCCTCAGATTCTGCCTGTTTCGTACATGCGCTGAGCAATGCCACCCATAACATCATTGTTAAAAATTTTAACTTCATAGATTTCACATTTTCATATTCATCCTTAAATATACTTATCCTGATTAAATGTAAATAAATACTGTAAATACGTAAAAAAGAAAAAATTATATGTAGATAGTTTCTCCTAACAACAAAACTATTTTTACTTGGTCTAATACATTAGAAGACTACTTTTTAATAATTTTTAAATTTCGGTGAAGCCATAGAAAAACAGGTATAATTTTACTCGACTGACCTCAAATCTTTGTTAGATTTCTCCATGAATGAATTAAGTTTTATTAGAAAAAATTTAAGATCTAGAAGACGAGCTTTAACCCAATTTGAGCAAAAACAGGCTCAGCTTAATGTTTTACATTACCTAAATCACCTTCCTATTTTTCATTCATCAAAAAAAATCGGTTTATATCTGCATGCTTTTGGTGAAATCCATACCGATCTTCTTATCAAATTATGTTTTAAAAAGAACAAACAAGTTTATTTACCCATGATTTGTTCGATGAACCAACGTTTAGTATGGGTAAAAATAAATAAAAACCAATATTTAAGTCGTCGTTTTTCTCATCACCCATTGGGAATGAAAGAACCTATGGCGACTCGCGGAAAACATGTATCACAGCTTGATTTGCTACTTATGCCACTTTTAGCTTGCGATCACTATGGGACACGTATTGGTATGGGTGGTGGTTATTATGATCGTACATTAGCAAGTGCTAAGCATAAACCTTACCGTTTAGGATTGGCACATCAATTTCAATTTATTGAACACACTTTAGAACGTCAAAGTTGGGATCAACCATTAGATGGTTTACTGACTCCACAGCACTTTTATTATTTTAAAAGATAATTTTTATATAAAATTTATAAAATCTCCAATATATCCTTTTACTTTTTTTAGCTCCTTAAAAACGAAAAAGTAACCACCCTAAGGATGGTTACTTTGCCGTGACAGACCGTTTTACCAACTTATATTAACACGTCTATTTGGCGCTAAACATTGAATAAGTTGTGAACTATTGTTATCACTACACTGCTTGTATATGTCGGTCTGGCTATTCGCCTGTATTTGTATACGGCTTGCATCAACACCTTGTTGTACCAGTAACTTGGCAACCGTATTCGCTCGTTTAGATGATAACTCTTGGTTATAACTAAACTTACCCAATGGGTCTGTGAATCCAGAAACAATAATTGGAGTTATTGTTGGACTTTTCTTAATTTGCTCAGCAATTTTCACAACGCTATTAGTACCTTCTTCAATCGCACTTGCATCAAATCGGTCAAAAGCAAATAGGACACTCGCTATACGATCTGCAATCACAGTGCTATGTGCTGGTGCCTGATTATTTTCTCCCAAAACAACTAAACCTTCACACACTTCACCCTTCCAAGATAAACGTTCTGCTAAATAGTGCTTATCAAAATCAATACGCAACTGGCAACGCTGGTACTGGTGTGTGTTGGGAACACGGATATCTAGCACATAGTTCCAAACTTTTACTGCAAAAAGCCCTTCACTAAATTGTGGATTGCCTAGTAAAGCTCGAATTTGATCTTTATTTAGTCCTGTATCTAAACGAGCAACATCTTGGTATTCATAACGTTTTACTTGCTTAAGATAGCTATCTGATACTTTAGGAAACGTGACATTTCTTTGATATATTGCTTCTTCTTGTGCATAACCAACCATTGCCAGGCCAGAAAGAACAGCAATAAATAACGCCTTAACTGTATTTTTCATACTTTTACTCTCGAAATGGAGAATGAGGAAGACCTTGCCTTCCTCGCCTAGTCAAATTAGTCAATTACACCACTAATACCGATACGAACACTTGGATCACCTTGAGAAGCTGCAGCTACACCACCAGTCAGTGACCAACGTCCATTATCAGCAGTTTTACGTAAGGTCACACCGACAGCATTTTCACCACCATGATAAGCAGCCCCAACAGCATAGGTGTATTTACCCGCAACAAATGGCGCATTTTCTAAAGCCATCGCGGCAGCAATACCAGCATTCGCTCTTTTCTCAACATCATCAATACGTTGGTTTGTTGCATAGAATGCTTGTTCAAGCTTATTACTTACATTATCAATTTTGGTATTTAATGTTTGGTCAGCTTGATTCAATGCACCTATCGCATCACCAACATTGTGGTAAGACTGATCACCTACGTTATATGTTGGATTTGAGAAGCTTTGGGTAATATTGTCATAACCTGCTCCACCACCTAAGTAGTTTACAAGTGCTTGATTTGTTGTATTAAGTTGAGAACCATTTACTGCATCTTTTGAAGACTCTGTAACTGCTCCCGCTTTAACACCAGTCACAGTACGCTCACCTGCTGTTCCAGCAACATTAACCTGAGTACCACCAGTATCTTTACCAACAGTAATCGCTGCATCTTTATCAGCTTGCTGAACTAAACCTGATTTACCATTGTTAATATTGCTGATGTCAGTCTGAAGATTCGAAATATCGCCCGTATTTTTATTGACCTGTTGTTGAACAGTCCATAACTGGCCTCCATTAACAGCATCTTTAGAACCTTCTGCTACAGTACCATTTGCTACATTTTTAATGGTTGTACCATTAGCACCGCCAGCTAAAGTAATAGAGTCTTTGTTAACTGATCCATCACTATTTTTATCGTACTGCACAGCACTATTAGCAAGAGCACCAACATTATTGTTTATGCTACTTATTGCGCTATCCAGTTGTCCTTTGTTTACCGCATCTGTAGAAGAAACACCTGCGGCTACATTACTTATCGTTTTATTACCAGCACTAATTCCAGAAGTAGTGATACTCGGACCGCCAGCAATGATTAAGCCTGTTGATCCTAACTGGACGTTATCACCAACTTTTACTCCAGTCGTATCGATAACGGTATTACCAGTCGTAACACTATCAACCTTCAAGTTTTTGTTCAGCGCGACCTTGATATTACCTTCATTATCAGTTTCGCTGCTTTGAGCAACAGTTAAGTTGTCATCGCCAGTAAAATTCACTTTACCATTTGGTTTGATCTTTTTAGCAGTCGCAGCATCACCATTGGCTGAAACTGTCCAGCCTGCATTCGCTGCCGTACCTGCATCAGTAACTGCTTTATCAAGTGCTGTTAAAGCATCACCAACATTGTTTGCACTTGTACCTGCAACATTATAAGTCGGGTTAGAAATTGAACCATCTGTATTAGCTTTAGCACCACCACCAAAGATACTTGCAGTTGTATTTGTAACCTGTGTTACACGATTATCTACATGATCAAGCTGGCCTTTGTTTACTGCATCGGTAGCATTGGTGCCTGCTGCTACGTTACTGATTGTGTTGCCTGCAGCATCAATACCAGTCTTAGTCACACTTGGTCCACCTGCAATGGTTAAACCATTCGTATCCAGCTTGCTGTCCCCTGCCGTTACACTGTCAATATTCAGATCACGGTTTAAGCCATACTGAATCGTATTGCCGGTCTTGGTTACGTTCAGGTTGGTTTCACCTGCAACCGTACCAATGTCTACCGTATCACCAGCTTTTACTGCAGCTGCATTGGTACCATTGCTTTGTAAAGTCCAGCCTTTGTCTAATGCAGTGATCGCATCGCCCACGTTATTGACGTTGTTGCCATTCACAGTATAGGTCGGTGAGCTTACTGCACCTGTAGTGCTGTCATAGCTTGCGCCACCACCCAGATTGTTGGCTGTGCTGTTGCCCAAGGCATCAGTCTTGTTGTTGCTTGACGTACTTAATGCATCAAGCTGGCCTTTGTTTACTGCATCGGTAGCATTGGTGCCTGCTGCTACGTTACTGATTGTGTTGCCTGCAGCATCAATACCAGTCTTGGTCACACTTGGTCCACCAGCGATGGTTAAACCATTCGTATCCAGCTTGCTGTCCCCTGCCGTTACACTGTCAATATTCAGATCACGGTTTAAGCCATACTGAATCGTATTGCCGGT
>NZ_JAKTIM010000042.1:0-44049 GCF_027855455.1 Acinetobacter sp. AOR01_HL
TGAACTGCACCCCGAAAGTTGGACACATTCAGTCTAACTTGGAGGGTGCTTTTCTATGGCTAAATATTCTCAAGAATTTAAACTTGAGGTTGTCCAATATTACTTATCTGGTTTTGGCAGACACCAAGTAAGTCATAAATTTGGAATACATCATAGCGATGTTGCTAAATGGGTAGCCAATTATAATAATCATGGTGCTGAGGGTCTGAGCAGGAAAAACACAAATACTGTATATACTCCTGAATTTAAATTTAAAGTTATTCAGTCTGTTCTTGAACAAGGTTTATCTGTACGTGAAGCTACAAATCAATTTAATCTGAAATCACACACACAGTTATTAAGTTGGTTGCTCCAATACGAAGAACACGGTATAGATGGCTTAAAAGCTAAGCCGAAAGGACGACCTAAATCCGTGCCAAAGCCTAAGATAAAAAAAGTCAAAAATGCTCTGAATGATAGAGACAAAACCCAAGAACAGCTACTAGAAGAACTTGCATATCTACGAGCTGAGAACGCTTATTTAAAAAAGCGGAGAGCCTTGATTCAGAAGCAGAAAGAACAGGAACAAGCCGAACAGCAACGGTTACAAGATTCATTTCTGAATTAAGGCAAAACTATAAATTGAAATATCTATTACGTGCATCACAGATGGCTCGAAGCACGTACTTTTATCATGAGCAGCGATCAAAGCTTAACGACAAATACAGTGACCTTAAGCAGCAAATTAAGATGATCTATCATAAGCATAAAGGTCGGTATGGCTATCGTAGAATTACTCTTGCTTTAAAGAATATGGGATTAACAATTAACCATAAATGTGTACAAAGACTCATGCAGTCAATGAAACTTAAATCACGCATTAGAATCGCAAAATATCGTTCTTACAAAGGGGACATCGGGCAAGTTGCAGATAATGTACTACAGCGCCAATTTAAAGCTGACAAACCAAATCAGAAATGGGTAACGGATGTAACCGAGTTTAATATTCGAGGAGATAGGCTTTACCTATCACCAATTATGGACTTGTTTAATGGGGAAATTATTGCCTTCCAAACCCACCGTAGACCAATGTATGAGTTAGTAAAAAATATGTTGAAAGATGCACTTACGAAGCTTGCAGATCATGAAAAGCCTATCATCCATTCAGATCAGGGATGGCAATATCAAATGCGTCATTATCAGCGAGAACTAGCAGAAAATGGTTTAACCCAAAGTATGTCTCGTAAAGGAAATTGCTTAGATAATGCATCAATGGAGAGTTTCTTTGGAATACTTAAATCAGAATGTTTCTACGGTGAAAAATTTAATTCTGTTGAGGAATTAGAGAAAACTGTGAAAGAATACATTCATTATTACAACCATGAAAGAATCAAGGTTAAATTAAAAGGACTAAGCCCTGTACAATACAGAACTCAGTCCTTAGAAGCTGCTTAATTAATTGTCCAACTTTATGGGGTCAGATCAAAAGCGCGGTTTTTTATTATTTACAAAAAGTAACAATAATATTTTTTATATATTTTCATGAACTTAATGGGCAAAATAGTCAATCATAAAAATTAACTATTTATTATTTATAGATATTTTAAAAAATTAAAATCACTGTTATGAAATCCATTAATTTTTCCATTAATGCCAAACACATGTATTTATTTATTCTCTTTCTTTAGCAAGTTCACAAAACAATCGCTATCTCTGGTCATTTTTATCACTTTGACGAATAAGGATTACATCCTAACAATAAGAATTTATTTATATTTTTATTTTTGCCATGAAAAAATTTCTATGGTGGGGAATAAGTTTATACTTCAGTATAAGCTTACAGGTAGCTGCTTTTGCTCAAAGCAATTTATCAAATATTTCTTTTAATCAGCCTTTAAAATATAGGATTGATTATATAGATCCACGTTTTGAATTAACGAAAGAACAATTTATTCAAATTGGTAAAGAAGCAGCTGAAATTTGGCAAAAAGAAACTGGGAAAACCTATTTTATTTATGATTCTCAAGCAGAGCTTACTATTAATTTAGTATTGGACAACCAACAAGCTACTCAAAATGAAAGAAAAAATAGTATAAATGAGCTATTAAAGCAGCAGGAAGAATGGAGAGAGAAAAATAAAGCTATTCTTTTATTTAAACAACAAATTGATCAGGAAACCTCTCTTTTGAATAAAGAAAAAGAGAATCTTAATTATAAATTCGAACAATATCAAAAAGATGTATCTCTTTTTAATCAAGGAAACTATGGGCAATTTACTCAAAGCTGTTTAAACAAACGCCAAGCTGAGTTAAGCCAGCTTTCGTTAGAATTACAAACAAAGTTTTCTCAACATAGCAATAAAATAGAAATGCTTAATAGACAAATTAAGCAAATAAATCAACAACAAAGCCTGCTTAATCAATCTATTGAGCAATTTAATTTGAGCACGACTTCTGGCTCAAAGACTTTTCATAAAGGCTTGTTTAGTCAAAACCAAATTCAGATTTATGGCTTTACTTCATTCGATGATTTGCGCCTAACACTTGCTCATGAGTTTGGACATGCATTAGGTTTAAAACATACCGATGATCCTAAATCTTTGATGTATCCTCTTTTAAGAGAGCAGGATATTCATAACTTCAAATTAACAAATTCAGATTTAGATCTATTGGCTACATTATATGGTTTAAATGATGAAAATCATTAAAACTAACTAATTAAATAAACTAAATAAAATAAAAACTATTCAATTTTTACTAAAAAATAATTTGGCATTTGGTAAAAAACAATGAGACACAAGTCTCATTATTTTGTCGAAATTGTATATTTTTTGATTGATTTTTCATTTTATATTCTTATAATACGTTTTTTTTCAAATCTCCCCCCCTTTGATTATGCGTTTAACTTCTTTGTTATTAGGCATGGCCTTTGCTTTTTCTAATTTTCAGGCTAATGCTAATCTTGCGACTCCCCTACACACCCAAGTTCAGCAAAAAAATGTTCAACATTTGACATATAAAATTGCTGAAGTTGACCCTCGTTTTGGTTTAAGTCAAGAGCAATTGATCCAGATTACACAGCAAGCTGCTGATATTTGGAAAGAAGGCACAGGTAAAAATTACTTTACTTATGACCCAAATGCAAAGTTAGAAATTCGTCTTGTATACGATGACAGCCAAAATCGTTCAGCAGAGCGTCAAAAAATCGCTTCTCAGTTTAAACAAGACCAACAACGTGTAATTGATGAGCAACAACAAATTAAACAGTTGAAGCAAAATTTAAGTCAAACTCAATCGGATCTTGAAAATAAAAAACAGATCTTAAATGAGAAGTTGAAGAATTTTGATCAACAGATGATGCAGTTTAAGGAAGGAAAATTAGCACCTGAATACACTGCAAAATCACTTTCGAAAACTCAGAAAGATTTACAGAAACAGACAGTTGCTTTAAAGAAAGATATCGCTGCTTATAATCAGCAAGCTGCAGACTTAAATAAAAAGGTTACTCACTTTAACCAGATTAATGATGAATTCAATCAATCATTAAATCAGTTTAAGCAAAATGCCCAAGCTGATGTATTTAAGAAAGGTATTTATAACGGTAAACAAATCATGATCTATGAATATAGTTCTATTGATGATTTACGTTTAACAATTGCTCATGAATTAGGCCATGCACTTGGCTTAAAACATAGTGATCAACCGGGTGCTTTAATGTATTCAGTTCGAAAAGATAGCGATAAAAAAAGTAATATTTTAACTGATGCTGATCGTGATCTATTAAGCGCTTTACCTCAATAATTAGATACTGAACTCATACGATGTATCTATTTTATAAATAGATACATCGAAATTCATGTCAAAGTCATGTTATTGTGGTTGTAAGAGCCGTCTAAAATAGAATGGAGATCAAGATGAGTTATTATCATATCCTGATTGAAGTAAATGATCACATTAGTACGATTGAGCAAACTCGAGATATCGAACTATTTGATATTATTGAACTTAAACCTTATCTTCATTCTATTTTATTACCTTACTTCAATGAGCAAGAAATTGAGCTTGAAGATGAAAATATTGAATATAAAGATATTTTACATCTGGAAGTTAAGCAGACATTATTGCCTATCGAGCACCTAATTGAAGAAGAACAAAAGCAGCTACCAAGTGATACAGATGTCACAATTACTGCTTATGAAATCTTTAATGACCGTGATTTAAGCCAAGATGTCACCTCAGTTATTTTTGATATATTGGAAGCAGTTAAGCTAGATCAATCTATAGTTTAGCTGTTTAATAAAAAAGGTCTGCATATGCAGACCTTTTTTATTTAATATTTTATTGCATCATTTTTCGTGCTTGTTCTTGGCGGAATGCACGTAAAATTTGTTGCCCTGCCCGTCCTGTTGGATTTAAACCTAAACGGGTTTGCTCCTGACGAATAGCAACACGGGTTTTATCGCCAATCAATCCATCAACAGCACCAATATCATAGCCACGATTAATCAAAAATTGCTGAATTTCACGACGCTCTGCACGTGAAGTACCAGGATCATCAGTTGGCCAAGAGCTAACAAATGGACCTGCTCCTCTTAAGCGATCAGACAAATGTGCAATTGCCAGCCCGTAACTTTCCGCAGCGTTGTAACTATAAATAGCATCAAAATTCTTAAATACTAAAAATACTGGTCCACTTGGTCCTGCTGGAGCCATTAAACCGGCTGGCGTACTACCAGACAAAGGACCTTGTATTAGTGGCGAACCATCAATCCGTGTTACTCCTCGCGCACTCCAACTGCTTAATGGTTTTTTCGAGCGTCGTCCTTCTCCATCAATTGACATGCCTGCTGGAATTTGAACTTCAAAGCCCCAAGGCATACCCGTCTGCCAACCTGCTTTATTCAAGAAATTAGCCGTTGATGCCAATGCATCTGCAGTACTCGATACTAAATCGCGTCGGCCATCTCCATCAAAATCAACCGCTAAGCGTTCATAAGTTGATGGCATAAATTGAGTATGACCAAATGCTCCTGCCCATGAACCTTTAAGTTGATCTTCAGTTAAGTCACCACGCTGTAAAATACGCATTGTGGCAAAAAACTCGGTACGGAAATAACTTTGCCGGCGCCCTTCACAACTTAAAGTTCCAAGCGCTTGTAATAAAGGATATTTTCCAGAGATATCACCAAAATTACTTTCAACGCCCCATACTGCTACAATGGTTTCAGCAGGCACACCATACACTTGAGAAGCACGATTTAAAACATCACGGTGTTGTGCAAGTTTTTGTTTTCCAAGTGCAACACGTTCTTCATCTACCAGACCAGACAAATAATCCCAAATCGGTGTCGAAAACTCTGGTTGGTAATTTAACTTATCAATCACCGAGTAATCTGGTGTTAAATTTTGCGTATAGCGATCATAAGTGCTACCTGAAACACCAGCAGCAATAGCCTGTGAACGTAAATTTGCCAAACAGCTCTGGAAATTATTATTAGGCGTATAAGTATTACTATTCGTTACTGGAACAGTCGCATTACTAGATATTGTAGAACCATTAATTACCAGCTCTGCTTGAGCCTGGGTCATCGCCAAAAATACAGACCCAACAATACAAGAAAAACGTCGCATATTATCCTAGTTCAATTTTTAAATTTAAATTTGTAAGTACCATACCATTATGGACTCAAATTTTTCAGAGAGAAATCGTAAATTTGAATTCATAATTACTTCTTTAAATTCATTTTCGGAGTTTTAAATTCAAATTTCCCCTCTATTTTTGAATTTAAAACTTTCCTCACAAGATGAATTAATTTTTAAATTCAAAATCCGCCCTCTAATTTAAATTCAAAAACTTCATTTTAAATTTAAAAATCCAAACCCAATCCACTTGTGGATAACTCATAAAACCACACACCTAAAGCGCCTTACACACTATATTCTTTATGCTTTTCATAACTTTTGTGAAGTACAAGCCCTTGTCTACTCATGAATATACGTTTTAAATTTAAAAGTCAGGCGCAGTTTTGAATTCAAAATATCATTCAGACGACATACATCTTTTTAAATTCAAAACAAACACCAGCTGCAGTACCAGACTTAAATTCAAACTTTAAGTATTGGGGATAACTTATTTTAAATTTAAAAACTCTCAAAACAACTTATTTTATTTTTAAATTCAAAATTAGGGCCTATATTTAAATTCAAAAGCTCAACAAAAGTTATCCACAGTGAGCAAATAAAAGGTTTTTAATATTTTTTTAAATTTAAAAGACAAAAAAAAGCGATCCGAAGATCGCTTTTTAGAAAATTTAACTTATTTAAATGGTCATATCATCTGTTAAAGCGAGTGGTTCTGGCAAAATTTTCGCTAACTGACGGCATAAATTCGTCAATTCATTACTATCCACAGGCATTAATGTAATGTGACCTAACTTACGGCCCGCACGTTCCGATTTGTTATAAAGGTGCAGATGAGCGCCATTCAGTGCCAAAACATCCTCAGTTTTAGGATGTTGACCAATAATATTGATCATAACCGTTGGCCGAACAACGTCTGTTGAGCCTAATGGTAATCCTGCAACAGCTCGAATATGATTTTCAAACTGAGAACAAACCGCGCCTTCAATTGACCAGTGACCTGAGTTATGCACACGTGGTGCCATCTCATTCGCGCATAAGCCTTGTTCTGTCACAAATAGCTCGAGAGTTAGCACGCCTACATAGTTGAGATGATTTAACAAACGCGTAATGTAGTCTTGAGCAACAGGTTGTAGAGCTTCACTATTCGGTGCAGGTACGATTGAGTGCGACAAAATACCGTTGTGATGGTGGTTTTCAGCTAATGGCCAAGTCTTCACTTCACCATTTTGACCACGTACTGCAATAATCGAAACTTCGCGAGAAAATTTCACAAAGCTTTCAGCCACTAAACTTTTTGCAGGACCAAGCTCTGCCCAAGCTGTATCAATTTGGTCTTCGGAACGAAGTACAAACTGACCTTTGCCATCATATCCGCCAGTTGCAGTCTTAAGTACAATCGGCAAACCAAGCTCAGCAACAGCTTTTTTCAAGCTTTCTAGACTATCTACAGCACGATACGGCGCAACAGGAATCGCAAGTTCATCAAACAATGCTTTTTCTGACAAACGATTTTGCGCAGTTGCTAAAGCAATACGGGGAGGGTGCAGTGTTTTAGTTTGTGTTAACACATCTACATCTGCAACAGGTGTATTTTCAAACTCAAGACTGAAAACATCAGCGCTTTCAATAAACTGCTTTAAACCTTGTTCATCTTGACTAGAAAAAACTTGGCCTAAAACACCTGCTGGACAATCTGTATTTGCTTCAAAAAAAGTACATTGAATATTTAATGGTAAAGCTGCTTGCGCCATCATACGGCCCAATTGCCCACCACCAAAAATACCGATAGTTTTATCCATTTCAGCCTCTTAAACCTGTCCCGGAATATTGTTGCTTGCAACTTTATCAGTTTGTGCAGCACGGAAATCTGCAACATTTTTTGCGATTTCAGGACGAGTTAAACCTAAGATTTGAGCAGCCATAATCGCAGCATTGGTCGCACCAGCCGGACCAATTGCCAAAGTACCTACAGCGATACCTGCTGGCATTTGTACAATTGAAAGTAATGAATCTACGCCATTTAAAATTGATGATTTAACTGGTACACCCAACACAGGTAAATCAGTTTTTGCCGCACACATACCTGGTAAATGCGCAGCTCCACCAGCGCCTGCAATAATCACTTGAATACCACGATCACGCGCAGTTTCTGCATATTCAAACAAACGGTCCGGAGTACGGTGAGCAGATACCACTTCCGCTTCAAATGGGACACCAAGTTGTTTAAGCATATTGGCAGTATGTTCAAGCGTTGCCCAATCGGACTGGGAACCCATGATAATTCCGACTAAAGGTTGGGTATCTGTTGCGACCGCGTTCATTGGCATTTCCAAAGCGTAAAAATGGTAAAAACTCGACTTGTACCAAGCCAAGCATGAGAGAAAAAGATGAGGCCAATATTATAGCTGTTTTTTCACTCACCCCAAAGCCCAAGTTTATGTGGAAAAAGCATGATTCCGATGGATTTAACAACGATCTGTCTGAAAACCCAATTTCATATAATTTTACTGGCTTCTAAATACAAAATAGACACAACCAAACAGGCATAACATAGCCCAAACATAGTCTAGCTTGAACGGCTGCTTAAATAGCAACACCATAAATGGAACAAATACAATAAGCGTGACAACTTCTTGGGTAATTTTCATTTCACCCAAAGTCCAACCTTGGTCACTCAAGAGTCGAGTTGCCGGAATCATAAAACTATATTCAAGCAGGGCAATAGTCCAACCAAATAAAATCGCTTGCCAGAATGGTGCGTGGTGCAAAAACTTAAGATGCCCATACCATGCAAGTGTCATAAAACAGTTAGAAATAATTAACAGAACGAAAGCTAAAACCGTTGGGCTCAAAGGCACATCCTTCATCATCACGATGATGTAAGTATTAATATGGATCGAAAATATTATAAAAGATAAAACTGTAATTCAGCTTAAATCTAAAAAATAAAGCTGTACTTTTATGAACGCCTCAAACACATAGAACAACAACGAATTTTGACTATCTTTTCCAGTTGAGCCTTGCTATCGTTGCTGGCAAATTTATCAATAATGAAAACACAGTAATTCACATTAATACTGTGTACAAAAGCAGTGGAGAAGGCGAGCAATGCATCTGCATATCTTGGGTATTTGTGGCACTTTTATGGGCTCTTTAGCACTTTTAGCTCGTGATTTAGGACATAAGGTAACAGGTTCCGATTCAAACGTTTACCCGCCAATGTCTACCCAGTTAGAAAATGCAGGTATTGAACTCATGCAAGGCTATGACCGTAGCCATTTACAGCCTCATCCGGACTTGGTTATTGTCGGCAATGCCATGAAACGTGGTATAGATGCTGTCGAATACATGCTAAATGAAGGTCTGCCATATATTTCTGGTCCACAGTTCCTTGCTGATCACGTTTTACAAGGTAAACATGTGCTTGGTGTGGCAGGTACTCACGGGAAAACAACTACGACAACCATGCTCGCTTGGGTACTTGATCAGGCGGGTTTAAACCCGGGCTTTTTAATTGGCGGTGTTCCACTTGGTTTTAGTGAAAGTGCTCGTTTAGGCGGTGGCAAATACTTTGTGGTTGAAGCCGACGAATATGACTCAGCTTTCTTCGATAAACGTTCTAAGTTTGTTCATTATCATCCAAAAACGGCGATTTTAAATAACCTTGAATTTGACCATGCCGATATTTTTGATGACCTAGCAGCGATTCAAAAGCAATTCCATCATCTGGTTCGTACTATTCCAAGTGAAGGCCGTATTATTGCGCCAATTACTGAAACACATATTGATGAAGTACTTGAAATGGGCTGCTGGACACCAGTGATTCGTACAAGTTTAGAAGCAAATGAAAAAGCTGCTTTGTCTGCCGAATTAATTTCAATTGATGGCAGCCATTTTAAAGTACTCGAAAATGGCAATGTTGTTGGCGAAGTAAAATGGAGCATGACAGGGCAGCATAGCGTAGCGAATGCATTGGCAACGATTGCAGCCGCTCAGCATATAGGCGTTTCGCTTGAAAAGGCATGTGAAGCTTTGTCTAACTTTGGCGGTGTAAAACGCCGTATGGAGTTACTCGGCACGATCAATGGTATTGAGGTTTATGATGACTTCGCTCACCATCCAACAGCAATCGACACGACTTTAGATGGCGCACGTAAACGTTTAGGCGAACGTCGTTTATGGGCCATTATTGAGCCACGTTCAAATACCATGCGCATGGGTAGCCATAAAGATGGCTTAGCACATTCTGCTCGTTTAGCAGACGAAGTGATTTGGTATCAGCCAGAAGGCCTAGATTGGGATTTACAACCTGTGATTGAAGCTGCGACTAACCATGCCCAAGTCAGCCGTTCACTTGATGAAATTATTGAACGTATTGTCAATGAAGCAGGTGAGGGTGATGCCGTTGTAATTATGTCTAATGGTGGTTTTGGTGGCTTACATCAAAAACTTATGAGCGCATTAAAAGCTAAAGCTGCTTAACTTGCGCTCCAGATGATTCAATAAAAAACGGGTTTCAAATTGAAACCCGTTTTTTTAGTTTAATTATTTTTTAAACCTGTTTTGGCTCTATATTTTGCATAAATTTATTCGAGATGAATAAACGTAACGTATAGACAATACCCATCGCAAACACGCTATATCCCACGTTATTACAAATAAACGGAATACATAAAATAATGAGTGCAGTAATAGGATAAAACCATTTAGTAATTCCAGATAAGCACTGAAACTCATAAAGTATCCATATGCAACTGGTATAAAGCACCACACTCACCGCGACAATTACACCCATGTATAAATCAGAAATATGGGCATGGTGCGTGGTGACATCCACAGCAGCAGCAAGGGCAGCACCTACCGCAGCAATACTCACAAAAACAAAATAATGGCCATATCCCCAAACAAACGGACGTACACCTTTAATATGATGATGCTGTTCACTGCGGTCAAAGTAAGCCCACCACATTGCAAACATCAGCATTAATCCGCCAATCATTAAAAAAACAGCCGGAATATTAATAGATTGAGCCGCAAGCGCATCACGAATGGCATTAAAGCTACCTACGATGGATTCCCCTAAAACGATAATAGTAAGAAGGGCATAGCGCTCTACAATATGATGAGGATGCCACGGCGTAGGAGAATATTTTTCTGCATAGATAGGAACAAATAACTCGACCGCAACCAGAAGTAAAAATAAAGGAATTGAAAGGGCATGAGCAAAGTTAGCAACAAGCCAGCCAATTTGTACCAATACGATACCTATGGCATAGCGATACGCTGTAATTCGCCGTTCAGGATCATGTTTTGCGGCTCTCAGCCACTGGGTGACTAAAGCCAAACGCATAATCACATAGCCGACAATAATGATGTCAAAATCCTGACTATGGAACACATCAGGAATACCTGCGGCCATGACCAATGACCCTACAATCTGTACAAAGGTAAGACACCGATACAATGCATCGTCATTATCGTAAGCCGAAGCAAACCATGAAAAATTCATCCATGCCCACCACAGCGCAAAAAATACCATCAGATAACTTGGTAATGCATGCCATAGATGATTTTCAATAATTGCATGATGTAGCTGCTGACCTGCTGTTGCAATCGCGACCACAAAAATTAAATCGAATAATAATTCGAGGGGAGTTGCTGCTCTATGCGGCTGTTCTGGATCTCTTGGAGATAGGGGCCTCAAACTTAATTTTTTCTGTTTTTCTTGAGTAGTCATAAAATAACGTTCTCGAATAAAGTGCCAACACGTTAACACTTTAATATTAATGCCCCGAACACGCATTAAAAATTATCTAGCCTTACTGTCTATTATTTACTCACAAATAAACTATATTTCATTTTTGTGACAATTCTTTATCAAGACCTTAAGCTTAATTCTTTATCATAGCTCACGTTTTTGTTCTTGTTTGGAATATGAATGTCTTTAGAAACACTCAACCTTAGCTTATTCCATGTCATTAATGGGGCTCAGGATGCGAGTCAATTTATCATTCGTCTTGCTATCTTTTTTGCTAATGATCTCCTCTATATTCTTTTATTCATACTTACATTTTTATGGTTTTATGGCGATCAAGATTTAAAAAATAGGGTCATTAAATCTGTCTTTCTAACCTGTGTATCGCTTTTAGTCGGTTACGTTATTTCTCTGTTTTACCATCACCCAAGACCGTTTGTGATGGGTGTGGGCACCACCTTTATTGAACATGCGCCAACAGCGTCTTTTCCAAGTAATCATATGCTAATTTTTAGCACCATTGCCCTGTCTTATTTATTTGCTCAGCGCAAAATGATTGGAATTATTCTTTTATTTTTGTCATTTGTGGTGGCGTGGTCACGTATTTATTTAGGTGTGCATTTCCCTTTAGATATGTTGGGTGCTTTTATTGTCGCGTTACTAGTCAACACAGCCGGTTATTACTTCTGGAATGTTTATGGTACGCCTTTAACTGCATTCTTTATTCACCTTTACCAGATTATATGCAAACCGCTTTTAGACCGTGGTTTGATTAAATAACCTCTAGAGCTTTTATGTAGTAAAACCACCACATGAAGTTCAGTTGCGTAATACAAAAAAATCTGCCATTCTATGTGGACTTGGATATGTTTTATCCAAAACAGAATTTAATTTGACAAGGGGAGTAGCCTCCTCCAAACATAACAGCAATGTTATGTGTCAGATATCGTCAATACACTTTTATTAAAAAGTCGGTATCTGAGCATCGTGAAATTCATGGTGTAGGCAAGACCTTGATCATGTTGATACAGATGTTTAATTCATCTGGCAACTGGTCGAGGTTTTTTTATGCCCAATTGCCGGATGTATGGAGGATTTATGGAAACAATCGGCAATTTATGGCTGTACGTAGCATTCTTTGGCATAGTCATTGTCATGCTTCTGATTGACTTCTTGGGCTTTAAGCAAAAACAAGGTCAAGATGTTTCAATTAAGCAAGCTGCTTACTGGAGCGTGGCGTGGGTAAGCGTTGCAGCTTTATTTGGTGGTGGTTTATGGCTTTACCTACAACAAACAGTTGGGGTGACCTTAGCAAACCAAAAAACCATGGAATATTTTGCAGGTTACTTACTCGAAAAGTCCCTCGCAATTGACAACGTTTTCGTGTGGTTAATGATTTTCGCAGCGTTTGCTATACCGGCTGCGCTACAACGTAAAATTTTGCTCTACGGCGTATTAGGTGCAATCGTACTGCGTACCCTCTTTATTTTTATTGGTGCATGGTTCGTTCAAGAGTTTTCTTGGGTACTTTATATCTTCGGTGCGTTCTTGGTATATACAGGCTTTAAGTTCTTAAAAGGCCAAGAAGAAGAAACCAATATTGAAGATATCAAGCTTTTAAAATGGTTACGTAACCATATGCGTATTACGCCACAGCTTGAAGGTGACAAATTTTTTGTACGCCAAAACGATTTATTATGGGCAACACCGTTATTTTTAGTTTTGATTTTGGTTGAAGCTTCAGACGTGATTTTCGCAGTAGATTCTATTCCTGCTATTTTCGCGGTAACTAGCGACCCGTTTATTGTTTTAACGGCGAACTTAATGGCAATTTTAGGTTTACGCGCAATGTTCTTTTTACTTGCTGGCGCTGCGACTAAATTGCATTACTTGCCATACGGCTTAGGCATTATCTTATTGTTCATTGGTGCAAAAATGTTGTTGCTTGATGTATTCCACATGCCAATCTGGATCTCATTAAGCTTTATCGTCATAGTGTTAGCAATCACTGCTTACCTCTCTTTACGACACAACAAAAAGCAATTGCAGTCCTAATTCATCACAACAAGGCATCTACATGTAAGATGCCTTGTTATCTAAATCTTCAAAAGAGACTGTACTTTAAAAAAACAGGTTAATATCATATGCCAACCTAAAATTTATCTTTCCTAATCAGAAACATAATAGACAACAGCTAATCGGTATTTTATGCCGAATATATTTATTAAAATGTGTGGAGTCTCATGCGTTCTAAAAAAATTAATCTTGTCGTTGTCCCGTTATTACTCACGGCATGTAGCCATAATGATGGTCCTTTAGTACAAGACGTATATAACAACCAATATGACTGTGCTCGCGACTGGAATAATGAAACATGTAAACAAGAAAATAGCTCAAGTGGACATGGGTCTAGCTATGTTGGAAGCCGCTATTTAGGGCCTGCGTATTATCAAAATAATCGGGAAGTTTCTTATCACGGAAATACCTTACATCCTTACAGCAATTTGAGTGTAGGTCGCCCCATTATCTCAAGTACGGCGAAAAGCGCGTCTTCTTCATCCCCAATACGTGGGGGGTTTGGTCGTAGCGGTTTCTCTTTCGGCGGCTAAATCCTCAGGCATTCACTTAATATGAAAAGAAAAATATTTACTCCACGTCCAGACTGGCAAGTGGAACATCAAAATATTGGTTTTGATTATTTTAATTTACCTTCTCTCGATGGCTCAATTTACTGGTCTGAAGGGGTTGCGTATGAGTTTACTCTTAAACAGATTGAACAACTTGAAGATGCGGCAAATGAACTGCATCAGATGTGTTTATCGGTAGTAGGAGACCTTATTCAACGGGGCGACTATCCTGCTTATTTTCAAATTCCTGAAGTCGCTATAAACCATATTGAACATTCATGGAAACAAAATGCTCCGATGCTGTATGGCCGCTTTGATTTCGCTTACGATGGGCGAAATATCAAAATGCTGGAATATAACGCCGACACACCGACTGGCTTACTTGAAGCTTCTGTCGCACAGTGGCTGTGGATAGAACAAGTCTCGGGCATTGCAAACCGAGACCAGTTCAATAGTATTCATGAAGACCTGATTAAACGCTGGAAGACAATTTTACCGCGTGGTAGCCATGTGCATTTTGCTGCCTGTCAGGAAGCCGGAAGGGAAGACTGGGGCAATCTCGAGTATTTGATGGATACCGCTTACCAAGCTCATCTACAAGTTTCCGAGCTTTCTATGGAGAACATAGGCTGGAACGGGCAAGATTTTGTTGATCTCCATAATCAGCCCATTCAAAACATATTTAAACTTTATCCATGGGAATGGATCTGGGAAGAAGCATTTTCTCAATATATCCACCCACAAACACAATGGATTGAACCTTGCTGGAAAATGCTACTTTCAAATAAAGCGATTCTGGTTGAGCTTTGGAAGCGTTATCCAAACCATCCATTATTAGTCGAATCCCATACCTATAACCCGCAACAAGCTTTGTCCGGTAAATGGGTGAAAAAGCCGATTTTGGCAAGGGAAGGGGCCAATATTCGGGTTTTACAAGACGGCCATGACCAAGGCGCGGCTTCTGGTAGCTTTTATTTTGATGACTATGACAAATATGGTTATGTCGTACAGAAATGGGTAGACACCCCATTATTTTCAGGACAACTACCTACTCTTGGTTTATGGATGGTTGGACATCAATGTGCAGGCATGTCTATTCGTGAAGATTGTTATGACATCATTGGTAATGATGCCCACTTTGCAGCACATTATTTTGTCGAGTAATAAGCGAATAGAGATTTAAAAAAGCACTGTTTAGGTGCTTTTTTATTGTGCCTTCGACGCAGTCAATCAGTGCATTTTAAATATATAGCGAATAATCAATGTTCGCTTTTAAAGCTAAATTAGAACAAAAATTCAAAAATATAATGATTTAACTCTATGTATTTTAAATTTTTTATTCTGGTTTACTTTCTTAAAATTCAATATTGGCAAGCTCTTTGCATCTCCAAAAAAGAAAAAAGCCTAGATTTTAGGGGCTCGTCAGAGCCCTAATTTTTTTAAGGAGTAATGCCATGAATGCGATTCCAACTTTAACGCCACTTTCTCTACCATGTAACAGTAGTTTTGACGCAAAAGATTGGGAAATTTTATCGAGCCATTGGTATCCCGTCGCACGTATTCAAGATGTCTCTAATGCGCCTCAACGAGTCACACTACTAGACGTCAATATGGCACTCTACAAGACAGAAAGTGGTGAAATTCATCTGGTCCGAGACATTTGCCCACATCGTGGCGTGCCTTTAACCAAAGGTTGGGTGGATGGTGAGGAGATTGTTTGTCCTTATCACGGTCTACGCTATAACACCGAAGGGAAATGTACCCAAATACCAGCTCAGCCCGAACTGACTAAAATTTCTGATCGTTTTTCTCTAACCAAATTTCCGGTTGTGCAAAGATACGGCCTCATTTGGACCAGTATTCATGGTCGTGATATTGATAAAGCCAATATTCCTGTATTAGATACTTGGGATGATGCAGAACATCAAGCGATTTTGCCACCTTTTGTAGATATTGGTGGTTCTAGTGGACGTCAACTTGAAGGATTTATCGATGTCGCTCATTTTGCATGGGTGCATCACAATGCCTTTGCCAGTCGTGATAATCCTGTCGTCCCTAAATATCACACTGAACGTACCAACTATGGCTTAAAAACGGTCTATATCAGCAATGTCAGTAATTATCCACATGAACTGAAACATCTCGAACCAGAAGGCTTTTTATGGAAGCGTACTTTTGAGGTTTATCCGCCATTTTCTGCCGTGCTTACTGTCGATTTTCCAGAAGGTGGGATCTTAAAAATTTTAAATGCCTGTTGTCCTATCTCAAGTAATAAAACCCGCTTATTTGTTCCACTCACACGTAACTTTGACCAAACAGGTGATTTAGAAAAGGTATATGCATTTAATGCGCAAATTTTTGCCGAAGACCAAGATATGGTCGAATCACAAAAGCCAGAAGAACTACCGCTTGATCTAATGATGGAAGCACATTTTGAAGCAGACCGTTCATCAACGACTTATCGAAGGATTTTGGCTGAATGGGGACTAAGTAAACGTTATACCGTTTAAATCTTGGCTAACTGGGGTACAATCAATCGAAAAAAGTGAAAATATATAGGCTTTCCATGTCATTGATCGCAAATACCACCGTTGTGCGTGGTCGTTTTTTAGATATTCAACAAACTGTCTCTGAGCCAACTGATATTCAAAATCAAATACGTTATTTGGAAGATGGTGTATTGATTAGTGAACATGGAAAAATCAAATGGTTTGGTGCATGGGCAGACGCTCAACAGCATCTTCCTGCTGGAGTTGAGGTTCAACATTATCCAGAACAATTGATTGTACCTGGCTTTATTGATACTCATATACACTTCCCTCAAACCGAAATGGTGGGAGCTTACGGCGAGCAACTTTTAAGCTGGCTTAATACTTATACTTTCCCAACTGAAATCCAGTTTCAAGACAAAACATATGCAAACGAAATTGCCCAGTTCTTTGTTCAGGAACTCTTAAAACACGGTACAACCACGGCCCTCGTTTTCTGTACAGTTCATCCCGAATCTGTAGATGCCTTATTTGAAGCCGCAGAGCGCGTTCAGATGCGATTAATTGCTGGTAAGGTACTTATGGACCGTAATGCTCCGGAAGCGCTGTGTGACACGCCAGAAACGGCTTACAGCGACACTAAAGCACTCATTGAAAAATGGCATGGTAAGGGCCGTGCTCTGTATGCGATTACGCCACGATTTGCGCCGACTTCTACACCTGAGCAATTAGAAAGAGCAGGGCAGTTAAAACAAGAATTTCCGGATGTGTATGTCCATACGCATTTAAGTGAAAACAAAGATGAAATTGCTTGGGTGAAATCTTTATTCCCGGAACAAGCAGGCTATTTAGATGTTTATCAACATTATGGCCTGACTGGTAAGCGTTCTGTGTTTGCGCATTGCGTTCATTTAGAAGATGAAGAATGGCAATGTATGCATGATACACAATCGGCTATCGCATTTTGCCCAACTTCAAACCTGTTCTTAGGCAGTGGTTTATTTCCATTGAAAAAAACTTGGGAAAAACAAGTGAAAGTAGGCTTAGGGACAGATATTGGGGCTGGCACATCGTTTAGCTTACTGCAAACTGTTAACGAGGCTTATAAGGTTCAGCAATTACAAGGTGATAAACTCTCAGCTTACGAAGCGCTTTATCATGCAACCCTAGGCGGAGCAAAAGCACTCGATTTGCAGGATCAGTTAGGTAACTTCAACGTCGGTAAAGAAGCAGACTTTGTGGTACTAAACTTAAAGCCAACAGCATTACAGGAACTTCGCCAGTCTAAATCTAAGTCTGTTGAAGATTCACTGTTTGCATTATTCACTTTAGGTGATGACCGTAATATTGAGGCGACTTATATTTATGGAAACCGTGCTTATCAAAAAGAAACAGCCAAATAAAAAAGGCATTGTTAAGGTTTTGTTATTATTTGGAATATGTGCTATTGCGTTAAAGCGTGATCGACATATTCCGCAAAATGATAAAATTTCACAGCCATCAAAGGGTGCATGAAACGTCATTTTGCTTTAAAATTTTACCATTAACTCAGATTTTCGAGGTGTTGCTGGTCAACACCTTTTTTATTTTTTCTTTTATATCTTGTAGGAATCTGCCATGACTGTTGCAATGAGCATCATGATTTCAACCGAAGAAATTCAAGCAAAAGTCAAAGAGCTCGGCGAGCAAATCAATTCTCACTATGCAAATAGTGACAAAGAATTGGTTCTGATTGGTCTACTTCGTGGTTCTGTTATTTTCATGGCAGACTTATGCCGTACGATTACCAAACCACATGAACTCGACTTTATGACAGTGTCTAGCTATGGCGGCGGTACCACTTCAAGTCGAGACGTTAAAATCTTAAAAGATCTTGATGGTGAAATTCGTGGTAAAGACGTGCTTGTGGTTGAAGATATTATTGACTCAGGCAACACCTTAAGCAAAGTCGTGGAAATGTTGCAGACTCGCGAACCAAATTCAATTCAATTATGCACATTAGTGAGTAAACCATCTCGCCGTGAAATTGATTTAGAAGTTAAATTTTTAGGTTTTGAAGTTGAAGATAAATTTATTGTTGGTTATGGCTTAGACTACGACCAGAAATATCGTCACTTACCATTTATTGGTGAGATTGGCCTATAAATTTTATAAAAATGGCACCGCAAGGTGCTATTTTTTTATATAAAGGCTGAGCTTTGAACAAAAAAGACACAAAAAGTCGCAATCTGCTACAGACAAAATAGATCACTCTACCGCACGATAGAATATGAAGCAAAATCATTAACTTCATCAAAAAAACAACTGGAGAACAAATATGTGGTCACTTATTGTTGCTATTGTGGTTGGTTTCTTCGCTGGCTTAATCGCTCGTGCTTTACACCCAGGTGATGATAAAGCAGGTTTTATTGTTACTACTTTAATTGGTATTGCTGGTTCACTTCTAGCCACTTATGGCGGTCGCTTACTTGGTCTTTATGGAGAAAATTCAGCGGCGGGCTTTATTGCTTCTGTCATTGGTGCCGTCATTATTCTCTTTATCTATAACCTAATTGCACGAAAAAGCTAAGTAGTAAATTTAATTTAAAAAAAGCACCGAAAGGTGCTTTTTTTAAGTCATTTTATAAACCTAACTCTTTCCAAACTGCCTGAATTTCTTCAGCAGAGCGCGCTCCGACGAGTTTAAATCCGTTAGCAAAAATGAGAGTAGGCGTGCCATTAAAACCTAATTTTTTCCCTAATTCCAAGTTACGGTCAATCGGGTTTGTACAGCTCGCAACCGTTGGTTTAACACCTTGCTCAATTAATTTTTTCCATGAATATGATTGATTCGGTGCACACCAAACTTGTCTAGAAACCACAATAGACTGAGGTTTTAAAGGATAGATGAACGTGTAAATAGTCACATCTTTCAGCTTGTCGAGTTCAGGCTCAAGCTGTTTACAATAAGGGCAGTTTGGATCAGAAAATACTGCTAAAACATGCTGGCCATTACCTTTGACTGTTTTAATAGCATCTTTTAAAGGCAACTGTTTCCAATCAATTGAGTTCTGTCCTAAAACCAGATCTTTAGTTAAGTTCTTTTGGTCTTTTAACCGAATCATAGAGCCTACAAACATGTGCTGCCCATCTTCACCAAGATAAATAATTTGCTGGTCCAGATTAGCACTATATAGTCCAGGCATTTCGGTTTTCTGAATATTACTAATTTTCAAATTAGGATATTGTTTTTTAATATTTTCCCGAACAGTATCTACATTAGCGAAACTCAAACTTGTAGTTAAACTAAATAACGCCAATATTCCTAATTTTTTAATCATAAAACCGACTCGGAGGCAGGAGAGGAGAACATTTTAATCAGTTCCGTTAGTGAAAACAGAACTGATTACCGAGTTATAACCAAACTTCTACTCAGTTACGCCAATGTTTCACGTGGAACATAAACAGGTTTTAAGGTATTAATTTCTACTGAAATATGCACAATTTCATCATGAATCGATAAAGCATCACGAATCTGGTCTGCATTTAAAGAGATATCATCAGTTTCAAGTGCCAAAATACAAGAAAATTTACCTTTTGCGACTTTCCAGACATGAATATCTGTAATTTCCGCATGTTTCGGAAATTCAGCTATTACTTCCCGAATTTCATCAACTACAGGATGGTCCATTTCAGCATCTAGAAGAGTTTTTCCTGTCTCTTTCATTAAGCCAAAAGACCACTTTGCAACTAAAATAGCACCTAAAATTCCTAAAAGTGCATCTAAAAAATCCCATCCAAAATATTTACCTGCGAAAAGCGCTACAATTGCAAAAACAGAAGTCACTGCATCTGCAACCACATGTAAAAACGCAGCTTTTTGGTTTAAATCATGGTGATGATGCCCATGGCTATGCTCATGATGGTGATGGTGATGGTGATGGTGATGGTGATGGTGATGGTGATGGTGATGGTGATGGTGATGGTGACCATCATCATGAAGTAACCATGCGCAAATCAAGTTAATAACTAAACCTAAAATTGCAATTGGAATCGCTTCATTATAAAAAATTTCAACTGGGTTAAATAAACGTTGAATTGACTGAAACGCCATAAAAATAGCCACAACCATCAGCAAAATTGCGCTGCTATAGCCAGCTAAAATCTCAATTTTCCAAGTTCCAAAGCTAAAACGGTGATCATTGGAATAATGGCGGGCTGCACGATAGGCAAAGTAGGCTAAACCAAGGGCCAACATATGTGAACTCATATGCCAACCGTCGGCCAGTAGTGCCATTGAATTGAAGAACCATCCACCAAATACTTCCAGTACCATCATGGACGCCGTTAAAATGGTTGCAATCAAAATACGTTTTTGTGCAAGTGGATTTCCTTCATCAAACTGATGTTGATGATGACGTGATACACTATAATCCTGCATAAAATTTAAACCCAATATACTCCCTACCAGTATATTAAATTGTACAAGAGAAAACAGATGAGTCACATTGGTCAGGATAAAAAAATTGTTAATCGTGTAAAACGACTAAAAGGGCAAATCAACAGCATTGAAAATGCGATAGAACAACCAGAATCTTCATGTATAGATATTTTGCAGCAAGTTGCAGCCATAAAAGGTGCAATAAACGGTTTGATGAGTGAATTAATGGAACAGCACTTACATCATCACGTACTTAAAGGCGCAGAAGTCGATCAAAATGAGCTAGATGAATTTTTAAAAGTTTTAAAAAGATACGGCTGAGAAAAGTACTGGATGACATAGCACTCTACATCATCCAGTTTTTTATTATTTTCCGATACAGAACGAACCAAAGATTTTGCCTAATAGGTCATCGGCACTAAAGTCACCCGTAATTTCACCTAAAGCATTTTGAGCAAGACGTAGTGATTCGGCAACGAGTTCACCTGCGTTAAATACAACAAGTTGCTCACGTGCCTCTGCCAAATAGAGCTGAGTGCGCTTCATTGCGTCTAAATGACGTGTTCTCGCAATAAATGTATCTTCCTCAGGGTGAAATCCTGCATGTGCTATAATCGCATCTACGAGGCCTTGTACGCCCATCTCTTGTTTTGCTGAAACTGTGATATGACGGAACCCTTGATAATCGCTTATTTCGGCAGATTGACCAGTTAAATCACATTTATTGCCAATTAACATGAGACGACGCGGTTCAATATGTTCAGCAAAGTATTCTTGAGCCAGTTTTAAGGGGTCATCGCCTTGATTTAAATCGTAGACTAATAACAACAAATCGGCCTGCTCAATTTCTTTGATTGCACGACGAATGCCTTCTTTCTCGACTACATCTCCCGTTTCACGAAGACCCGCAGTATCCGTTAAGGTGATTGGTAAACCATTTAAGCTAATTTTTTCATGTAAAACATCACGAGTTGTACCAGCAATATCAGTCACAATTGCACGCTCAACACCAGCAAGTGCATTCAACAAGCTCGACTTACCTGCATTTGGTTTACCCGCAATAACAACCTGTAGACCTTCACGGAGTAATTGCCCTTGTCGTGCAGAGGTTTGAACAGCATGTACAGATTGTTGAACATCTTCCAACAAAGCTAAAATTTTGCCATCAGCCAAAAAATCAATTTCTTCTTCTGGAAAATCAATCGCAGCTTCTACGTGCAGACGTAAATGAATCAGTTTTTCTAAAACTGTATTAATTTTTGTTGAAAAAGCGCCTTGTAAAGAACGGACTGCCGAACGAGCCGCAGCTTGAGAGGTCGCATCAATCAAATCGGCAATTGCTTCAGCTTGTACCAAGTCCATTTTGCCATTTTCAAAAGCTCGCATGGAGAATTCCCCAGCTTTTGCAGCAATTGCCCCAAGCTCAAATAAACGGCCAAGTAAGGCATTTTGAATGACAGGACCACCGTGGCCTTGAAGTTCTACAACATCTTCACCAGTAAAAGAATGTGGATTTGGAAAGCACAAGACAATACCTTCATCCATAATACTTCCATCAGCATCATAAAACTTACGGAAACCCGCCATCCGAGCTTCAGGTAAGTTTTTTTGCGTCAGTTTTTGAGCAATATCATAGGCCTTAGGTCCCGATAAGCGAATCACGCCCACTCCACCACGCCCTGGTGGCGTTGCAATTGCGGCAATTGTGGTTTGACTATGCATATTATTCACCTAAAAACCTAAAATACAGCCAAAGAAAAATCCGCCTAAGATTACCATCTTAAGCGGATTGATTCAGCAAAAGTTCAAGGATTAAGATGCCGATTCAGCTTTACTGATACGACTTTTCTCAACGCTCTTGTTAATAAACCATTGCTGTAAGATTGTAATACTGTTGTTCACAATCCAGTACAACACAAGACCCGCAGGGAAGAACAACATAAATACCGTAAACATAATCGGCATAATGCGGAATACTTTCGCTTGCATTGGATCAGCTGGTTGCGGGTTCAACATTTGCTGAGCAAACATTGTCGCACCCATAATTAATGGCAAGATGAACCATGGGTCCATCGCAGACAAGTCTTGAATCCAGCCTAACCACGGTGCATGACGTAATTCCACACTTTCCATGAGTACCCAGTACAAAGCAAGGAAAATTGGCATTTGTAGCAATAACGGTAAACAACCAGAAAGCGGGTTAACCTGTTCACGTTTGTAAAGCGCCATCATTTCTTGCGAGAAGCGCATACGGTCTTCACCGAATTCTTCTTTCATGCGTTGCATTTCTGGTGCAATCACACGCATTTTCGCCATAGAACGATAACTTTTTGAAGATAAAGGCCATAAAATCATCTTCACCATAATGGTAAGTAAGATAATTGACCATCCCCAGTTGCCTACAATGCTATGGAAGAATTGAAGACCTAGGAACAATAACTTCGCAATTGGCCATAACCAACCATAGTCAACAGTCTGGTTTAAACCTACCGCTAAATCTTTTAATTCAGATTGTACTTTTGGACCTGAATAAAGCTTCGCATCGACTTCCATCGAAGTACCCGCCGGAACATTAATTACTGGCGAAGTAAAGCCAATAATATTCATATGATCCGCAGACTGACGAGATTCAAGTTTAGCGACATAAGGCTGACCATTTGCTTGAGTCAGTTTAAGGTTTCCTGGAATCCAAGCACTTACAAAGTAGTGCTGAACCATTGCAACCCAACCGCCTTTAGCTTCGGTATTGAGTTTTTCTTCAGAGAAATTCGCAAACTTAAGTTTGTTGTAGTGAGCATCTGGAGTACCCCATGCACCACCTAAGAACGTACCTAAAGTGAAAATACCCTGAGAAGACTTACCTGGATCTTCCGAATTATCACGTTTCAACTGTCCAAACATCTGACCTTGCCAGTTTTGTTGGCTACGGTTAACAACTTGATGTTTGACAACAATTGGATATTGACCTTGAGTAAATGTAAAAGTTTTAATAATTTCAACGCCTTCTGGTGTCTTAAACACCATAGGAACTGTTAAAACTTTCTCAGAATGTCCACTTTGATCTTGTACCCCTTTAGCATCAGCTAAAGTATATGATGTTTTTTCAACAGCATATAATGGGCGACCACCACGACTGCTATCTGGTCCATTCAAACCAATTAAGCCAGACTGAGCAACATAAGTACGCTTGGCATCATTTTCAAGCATAACAAATGGTTGATTACTGTCTTTGCTCTTGTCGTGAGAGAGTAATTCAATACGAACAATATCACCACCTTTTGGATTGATCCAAAGATGATAAAGGTCAGTTTGTACTGAAATAAGCTGTTGATTCACAGGTGCAGTTGCATCTGTGGTTTGTGACTGCGCAATATTTGCTTGTGGCACATCGGAAGCCACTGTTGCAGTTTTAGCATTTGGCAAATCAGCAGATACTTCATGTGAACTTACAGCCGTCGCTTGTTGTTGCGGTGCAGTTGCAGCATTTCCATAATCTTTTTGCCAAGCCAAAATGAGCAAATATGCGGTGACAAACATGGCCCCGAGAATTGCAAACCTGGCCCATTGTTGCATATCTATTACCCCAAATGGTTAGAGAGATTTTGCTTCATTAAACGATCACGAAAGGGTACAGCAACATGATGCGTTTGAGAATCTATTTGATGAAACGAAATAAAACGAATTGCTTTAGGCGGTACCGGATCGTATCCAGAGCCTCCCCACGGATGACAACGACAAATACGTTTAGAAGATAACCAAACGCCTTTGATTGCACCATGAGTTTGTAATGCTTCTAGCGCATATTGGGAACAAGTTGGGATATAACGACAACGGGGTCCAAGAAGCGGACTAATCGCAATTTGATACAGTCGAATGAACCAACGCAAAATACGAACCATTGGTCATCTCTTAATTCTGCGAGGTTGGGACAACTTTAGAATGTTTTTTCGCTAAGCGTTGTAATTTTTGCCAAGCAAAATCTAATTGTTGATATAGCTCAGCATTCGTAATCGTTTCTATACCAACTTTAGGCATCACAACAACATCTATGTCTGACCCAAATTTCGGCTGATGTAGACGAAAGCTCTCACGAGCAAGACGTTTTATTCGATTTCTTTCATGCGCACGACGCACTTTTTTCTTAGCAACAACAATACCCAAACGGCTGTTAGGCTGTTCGGTTAATTTTGCAAGAAATAAAAAATGGGGTTGATGCACTTTAAAAAGCGCACCATCAAATACACTTTTATAATCTGCAGCACAGCGTATACGAAGATCTGTGCTAAAACTGTAAAGTGCCATCACACCCAAGTCTGGTCAGCGTAACAGTATTAAACAGTTAAGCTATGACGACCTTTTGCACGACGACGAGCTAATACTTGACGACCAGCTTTAGTTGCCATACGAGCACGGAAACCATGAACGCGTTTACGCTTTAATTCAGATGGTTGGAAAGTACGTTTCATATCGAAACTCCCAAAAATGATCTTTCTATAAAGGTCCGCGATTTTATTGTGCAATGTTTACGCTGTCAATGAAAAACCGTGAAAGTTTTGTATTTAAGTCAAATTTTTAACTTTTTATCTTCTCTTTATATTTAGCCTATTTTTCTTATTTAAAAGTTATACACAAAGTAATTGTTTATTTTTATTAAGATTTTTAAGATATACACTTCTTATTTACACACTTATCAACAAACCTTGATGTGAAGTTGGTTTTGATTTGGTATATTTGAATTTAAATTCATTTTTTTTAGTTATCCACAATTTGGATCAACCCTATTAAATAAATTCAAATTTTAAAATTTAAATTTATTCTTATTAGTGTGGACTTTTCTTGTGGATTTCACAGTTTTAAATTTAAAAAACATATATTTGAACTGTTGATAACTCTGTTTTTATTGTCTTTATGGATTGTGGATAAGTTTATGTGATAATTTATCCACAGGATGTGCAAAAAGTTATTCACAATTGATTTTGAATTTAAATTTATTCACAAGAGATTTCTTTTTAGGCAAAATCAAACGAAATCGTCATGACAGATGTGGATAACTTGGGTAGAATGGCGACCCCTTCTCATCAGGAAGGGTTAATCTTTAAATGATTTGAATTTAAAACGCAGACATAGGGGATACACATGCTTTGGACAGACTGCTTAACTCGCTTGCGACAAGAGCTCTCTGATAACGTCTTTGCGATGTGGATTCGCCCTTTAGTAGCTGAAGAAGTAGAGGGGATACTACGTCTCTATGCTCCTAATCCTTATTGGACGCGTTATATTCAAGAGAATCATTTAGAGTTAATTTCTATATTGGCTGAACAATTGTCAGAAGGGCGGGTGCGTCAAGTTGAAATCTTGGTAGATTCTCGTCCTGGTAGTATTTTGTCCTCTAGTGAACAGCCTGCAACAACTACAGCAGCTTTACAAACTGCCCCTATACCTCAACCTACTAAGGTTAAAAGAGAACCGGAACCTGTTGCTAATACTACAGTTAGTTCTAAGAGTTCAAAAAAGAAACTATTAAATCCACAATTTACTTTTTCATTATTTGTTGAAGGCCGTTCTAACCAAATGGCAGCAGAAACCTGTAGAAAAGTATTAACACAGTTAGGTGCTTCTCAACATAACCCTTTATTTTTATATGGTCCGACAGGTCTAGGTAAGACTCACTTAATGCAAGCAGTTGGTAATGCCTTACTGCAAGCGAAGCCGAATGCAAGAGTCATGTATATGACTTCAGAAAGTTTTGTACAAGATTTTGTGAGCTCATTACAAAAAGGAAAGGTAGAAGAGTTTAAGAAAAATTGCCGTTCTTTAGACTTGTTATTAGTAGATGATATTCATCTTTTGGCAGGAAAAGAAGCAAGTCTTGTTGAATTCTTCTATACATTTAATGCCTTACTTGATGAATCTAAACAAATTATTTTAACGTCTGATCGATACCCTAAGGAATTAACAGAACTTGATCCTCGATTGGTTTCTCGTTTTTCCTGGGGTCTGTCAGTAGGTGTTGAACCACCTGATATTGAAACTCGAATCGAAATTCTGCTTAAAAAAGCTGAAAATAGTGGCGTTGATTTACCTAGAAACTGTGCGTTGTTTATTGCCCAACAAGTCGTAGCGAACGTACGTGAACTTGAGGGCGCACTGAATAAAGTTGTCGCAATTTCACGTTTTAAAGGTGCTCCAATTGACCTTGATGTCGTACGGGAATCTTTAAAAGATGTTTTAGCGATCCGTGCTCGTACAATTAGTGTAGAAAATATCCAGCGTGTAGTGAGTGAATATTTCCGAATTCCATTAAAAGAGCTGGTAGGTCCAAAGCGTACCCGAATTTATGCTCGACCACGTCAGTTGGCGATGGGGCTTGCCCGTGAATTAACGGGAGATAGTTTTCCTGAAATTGGAATGGCTTTTGGTGGGCGTGATCACAGTACAGTGATGCATGCTTGTGAAAAAGTCGTCAGTTTACGGGAAGAAGACCCAATCTTTGATGAAGATTATAAGAACTTATTACGTTTGCTTCAAAGTTAATGAAATAATAAGACGTTGTTGCAAAGTCTACGTAAGTGCAGCATAGTACACAGCTAAAAAATGAAATGTTTGCTCCAAGTTGCTAGAGGAATGAATCGTGCGTTTGAAAATCGCTAAAGAAAGTTTACTCAATGTTTTATCGCATGTGGTCGGTGCGGTAGAACGTCGTCATACCTTGAATATTCTTTCAAACGTCAAAATTCAGACTAATGCTCAAGCGCTCACTATTACGGGTTCCGATTTAGAAGTTGAACTCGTAGCGAGCACCGCTTTATCAGAAGGGGCGTGCCTTGAGGCAGGCGAGACAACTGTTCCTGCTCGTAAATTGATGGAAATTTGTAAATCTTTGCCTACAGCTGCATTGATTGATTTACAAATTACTGAAGATCAAAGATGTATTTTAAAGTCTGGTAATAGCCGTTTTGTGCTAGGTACACTACCGGCTGAAGATTATCCATTGTTAACCACTGAGAATAGCCAAGGTACGCAAGTACAGGTGACTCAACGTGAATTAAAGCGTTTATTTGAAAAAACTGCTTTTGCAATGGCTGTACAAGACGTACGTTTTTACCTCACTGGTACTTTATTAGAAATTGATGAAAATCAATTGCGTGCAGTAACAACTGATGGTCACCGTTTAGCACTTTGTGAAATTTTGGCTTCCTCTACTTCATCTCAGTTGGTACAAGCGATTGTGCCTCGTAAAGCTGTGGGCGAATTGCAACGTTTACTCAGCATTGAAGATGAACAGCTCACTTTGCTTATTGGCCGTGAATTATTAAATGTAACGATTAATACGCCAAGCCGTGATAAAGAACAAGGTGATATTACAGTTCGTTTTACAACTAAATTGATTGATGGGAAATTCCCTGATTATCGCCGTGTTATTCCACGTGGTGGTGATAAACATGTTTTGATTGGTCATGACGTATTTAAACAATCATTACAACGTGTAGCAATTTTAAGTAATGAAAAATTGCGTGGTGTTTTCCTAAACTTCAATCAGGATTCTTTACAGCTTCGTGCAAATAACCCTGAACAAGATGAAGCAATTGAAGATTTAGCGATTCAATATCAAAGTGCCCCATTAGAAATGTCATTTAATGCTCAATACCTACTCGATGTGTTGGGTGTATTAGATGGTGATGATGTAAATATGAGCATGACTGAGGCGAATCAGTCTGTATTGGTTCAAGATCCGGCTCATCCTGACCAGACCTATGTGGTTATGCCGATGCGTGTTTAATCTGGTTTAACTATATGCATCTTACGCGCTTAAATATTGAACGTGTGCGTAATTTAAAAACGGTTGCACTCCATGGGTTGCAACCGTTTAATGTCTTTTATGGCGCAAACGGTTCGGGTAAAACATCAATTTTAGAAGCGATCCATTTGCTTGCAACAGGCCGCTCATTCCGTACACATATACCCAAAAATTATATTCAATATGAAGCTGACGACGCGATTGTATTTGCTCAGTCAGCAACTGAAAAAATTGGTATGCAGAAACTCGCTTCTGGTGAGCAACTCATGAAAGTGAATGGCGATACCGTTGCGACTCAAGGTCAGCTTGCAAAGTTACTTCCTTTACAGCATATTGATCCACAAAGTACGGAAATTATTGATCATGGTGCCAAGCCAAGAAGACAACTTTTAGATTGGCTTATGTTCCACGTGGAACCTGAATTTTATTTTGCGTGGCAATATTACTCTCGTGCGCTAAAGCAGCGTAATACCTTACTCAAAACACGGCGTAATCTTTCATTAGCTGATTTAGAACCGTGGAACAAAATGTTGAGTGATTATGGCGAGATTTTGCACTCACAGCGTTTAAGTATTGTCGAGCAATGGAATGTTTATTTCCAAAATGACTTAAGCCAATTACTCCCTGATTTGGAGATTGAACTGGAATATAGCCCAGGTTTTCATACAGAGCAGGGGCTTATGCAAGACTTGTTGAATCAGCATCAAAAAGACATCGAGAGACGTTATACCGAGTATGGTCCTCATCGGGCAGATTTGCGCTTAAAAACTCCATTTGGGCATGCTGATGATGTTTTATCAAGAGGTCAGAAAAAACTCTTGATTATTGCCTTAAAACTGTCACAAATTGCAATGTTGCATGCGAGTAATAAGGAAACTGTGGTATTATTAGATGATCTGACAGCAGAATTAGACTTAACCGCACAACAACGTTTAATTGAACGATTAAGCCAACTTGGTAGCCAGGTTTTTATGACAACTTTAGATCATGCATCGGTAAAAAAACATTTACATGATCTGTCTATTTCATATCAATTATTCAGTGTTGAATCCGGTCAAGTTAGTCTTGCTGCACCATAATTTTTTGATGTTACCCATCTTTGAATAAACCTATATTTGCTAGGGAGAAACCATGAGTTCAGAGTCTCAATCAGCCTCTCAAACAGAACAAACCAATGAAAAGGCTTATGATTCCTCTAGTATTAAAGTATTACGTGGATTAGATGCAGTTCGTAAACGTCCGGGTATGTATATTGGGGATACAGATGACGGTACCGGTTTACACCATATGGTGTTTGAGGTTGTCGATAATGCAATCGACGAAGCTTTAGCTGGCCACTGTGATGAAATTATTGTCACCATTCACGAGGATGAATCGGTCAGTGTTTCAGATAATGGCCGCGGTATTCCAACCGATATTCACCCTGAAGAAGGGGTTTCTGCTGCAGAAGTAATTTTAACGATTCTGCACGCAGGTGGTAAGTTTGACGATAATAGCTATAAAGTTTCAGGTGGCTTACACGGCGTAGGTGTTTCTGTTGTTAACGCACTTTCAAGTAAATTGCATCTAACAATTTACCGTGCTGGTCAAATCCATGAGCAAGAATATCATCATGGTGATCCGCAATATCCATTGCGTGTGATTGGTGAAACGGATAATACCGGAACAACTGTACGTTTTTGGCCAAGTGCAGAAACATTCAGTCAAACCATTTTTAATGTTGAAATTCTAGCACGCCGTTTACGTGAGCTTTCTTTCTTGAATGCTGGTGTACGTATCGTTTTACGTGATGAACGTATTAACCTTGAACATGTGTATGACTATGAAGGTGGTTTATCTGAGTTTGTAAAATACATCAACGAAGGTAAAAACCATCTCAACGAAATCTTCCATTTCACAGCTGATGCTGACAACGGCATTGCTGTAGAAGTAGCATTGCAATGGAACGATAGTTACCAAGAAAATGTTCGCTGTTTCACAAACAACATTCCACAAAAAGATGGTGGTACGCACTTAGCAGGTTTCCGCGCAGCTTTAACACGTGGCTTAAACCAGTATCTTGAAAATGAAAATATTCTCAAGAAAGAAAAAGTGAATGTGACTGGTGATGATGCGCGTGAAGGTTTAACAGCCATTATTTCTGTTAAGGTTCCTGATCCGAAATTCTCGTCTCAGACAAAAGAAAAATTGGTATCAAGTGAGGTAAAACCAGCGGTAGAGCAAGCAATGAACAAAGAGTTCTCTGCTTACTTACTTGAGAATCCACAAGCTGCAAAATCAATTGCAGGCAAGATTATTGATGCTGCACGCGCACGTGATGCTGCACGTAAAGCACGTGAAATGACACGCCGTAAGAGTGCATTAGATATTGCAGGTTTGCCTGGTAAATTGGCTGACTGTCAGGAAAAAGACCCAGCGCTGTCTGAATTGTATCTTGTCGAGGGTGACTCTGCGGGTGGTAGTGCCAAACAAGGCCGTAACCGTAAAATGCAGGCTATTCTACCTTTAAAAGGTAAGATCCTGAACGTTGAGCGTGCGCGCTTTGATAAAATGATCTCTAGTCAGGAAGTGGGTACATTAATTACAGCACTTGGCTGTGGTATTGGCCGTGAAGAATATAACCCTGACAAGCTCCGTTATCATAAAATTATTATTATGACCGATGCCGATGTCGATGGTTCGCACATCCGTACATTGTTATTAACATTCTTCTTCCGTCAAATGCCGGAGTTGGTGGAACGTGGTCATATTTATATTGCACAGCCACCTTTGTATAAGCTCAAAAAAGGTAAGCAAGAGCAATATATTAAAGATAACGACGCATTAGAAACTTACTTGATTTCAAATGCGATTGATGAGCTTGCTTTACATATTAGTGCTGATGCGCCTGCAATTACAGGTGAAGCGCTGGCAAAAGTAATTCAAGACTATCAAGTTTCACAAAAGAGCTTACAACGCTTAACGTTACGTTATCCAGCAAGCTTACTTGATGCATTACTCGAAGTAGATGCATTTAAAGCAGATCAAAACCATGATCAAGCTTATGTACAACAATGGGCGGATCAAGTACGTGAAGCTGTACAAAGACTACAGCCAAGTTTGCACCCTGAAATTACGCTTGAAACATTTGAACGCGAGAATGCTCAAGGCGAGAAATCTGCGCATTACTGGCCACGTGTAACTGTATATGTTCATAACTTGCCACATGCTTACTTACTTGACGCAGGTTTATTGAATTCTGCGGAATATGCTCGTTTATTGAAGAACTCGAAGAGTTGGTTCAAGTTAATTGAAGATGGCGCATACTTACAAAAAGGTGATCGTCGTATTCAAGTCGCTAATTTCCATCAGGTATGGCAGCACATTCTGCAAGATTCACGCCGTGGAATGATGATCCAGCGCTATAAAGGTCTGGGCGAGATGAATGCTGAGCAGCTTTGGGAAACCACAATGGACCCTGAAAACCGTAATATGTTACAGGTGACTATTGATGATGCAATTGAAGCTGATCGCATGTTCTCATGCTTAATGGGCGATGATGTTGAACCACGTCGTGCCTTTATTGAAGAAAATGCATTGAATGCGGATATTGATGCTTAATTGATAGCAAGATTCTAAATCAGTCTAGGGAGAGAAGATGATGAGTCAAAAAATTCTAGCAAGTATGCTGATTTCATGTGCGGCTTTAGTGAGTCATTCTGCATTTGCAGCAGACTTGGAAGCCGACATGAAAACTTTAGCGAAGAGCACTAAAGCCTTTGCTGAAGCAAAAGATATCGATAACGCTAAACAGCAGCTTGTGATTATGCGTCAGGCAGCATTATCTTCAAAATTATCTTTACCTCATAAGTTGGAAGGTTTACCCCCTGAAAATGTACAGGTAAAAGAGTACCAAGCGGGTTTAGATCAGTTAGTTGCTGAAATTGATCGGGTTACGGTTTTTGTTGATAAGGGACAATTGGACCAAGCCAAAACTGAAGCAATTAATCTGGTAAATATTCGTAATGAAAACCACAAAAAGTTTAGATAAAGTTACTTTGATCTAAATCAAATAAAGGGAATGATTAATTCATTCCCTTTATTTTTGGCTATATAAATTTATTTAACTAAATATATTAATTCTCTACAAAATCTGTAACTTGAATGAGTGCATGGCCAAATAGGTAGCCAGCCGTTAAGAGGATACAGATCCACAAAATAGCTCCTGCCACATTGTAAATCAAAAATTTTCCATAGCTCATATTGCTTGAGCCAGCAGCGAGGGGTGCAAAAGAACGTGCGAAAGGTATAAAACGTGCTAAAAGAATAGTTTTACCACCATGTTGCAAGAAATAGCGGTTCGTTTTATTCAAATATTCTTTTTTAATAAAACGTGATTTTGCTTCAAAAATACGATTTCCAAAATGGCGGCCAATAGAATAATTGACGATATAGCCTAATGTTGCTGCAACGGTGAGCAGAGTAATCATATAACCAAGATGCATCAGTTCAACCACCGAGCACAGTGCACCTACAGTTAAAAGTAAGCTATCTCCAGGTAAAAAGAACATAAACACAAAAGCGGTTTCAGAAAAAATAATCAAAAAGAGTATGGCATAAACCCATGCACCATACTCCTGAATCAAAATAGGTAAAAATTGTTCAAAATTAGTAATAAAATCAATAAAATTCATTCAGTTTGTCTGATCCCGAATTAAATACCTACTCAAGAAGGGTAAAAACGAAGTTACAGAATTTAGTTAAATTATCTGTGTATGGCAACCCTTAAGATGTAGCTTAAGTTTTATATGTTATCAAATTTGAATCTATCTCAAAAATTTAACAGCTGAATGAAACTTTATTAGAGATCGTTCATATTTTTATAAGCTAATAAAAATAAAAGCCAGTACAGATACTTAAATATACGAGTACTGGCCAAGATATTTAGTTTTCAAATGAGGCTTCCATTTCCTCAAGTTCCATCATGAGTTCTAAGAGTTGCTCTTCATATTGTTCAAGCTTAGCTTTGAGTTCGGTTTGCTCATTCATCAGTTTAAGTAAATCGTCCTTACGATTAGCTTCATATAATGAAGTATCTGCTAAAGCTTCTTCGATTTCAGCAAGACGTGGCTGAAGCTTTTCAATTTGAGATTCAACCTTTTCAATATTTTTACGAATAGGTCGAGTCTGTTCACGACGGCGAGCTGCTTCTTTACGCTGTGCTTCTTTATCAACTTTAGCAGGCGCTGGAGCGGCAGAGGAAGAGTTGTTCTGTGCGACGGCAGTCTGAGCATTGATTTGCTGCTGACGTGCTTCACGTAGCCATTTAGCATAGTCCTGTAAATCACCCTCGAACTCAGTACATTTGCCACCGTGTACCAAAAGGAGTTCATCACAAACGCTGGCAATAAGTTGACGTTCGTGAGAAACCAGAACGACTGCACCCTCAAAATCTTGTAAGGCCATACTAAGCGCATGACGCATATCTAGATCTAAGTGGTTCGTTGGTTCATCCAGAATTAAAACATTTGGGCGCTGCCATACAATAAGTGCTAAGGCCAAACGAGCGCGCTCACCGCCAGAGAAGCTTTCACATGGGGTATCCATGCGTTCGCCACTAAAGCCAAAACTACCTAAAAAAGAACGTAATGTTGCTTCACTAATTTGTTTATCGGCTATCCGAGCGAGTTGAAGCATTGGGCTGGCTTGACCATCTAAAGCATCCATTTGGTGCTGCGCAAAGTAACCAATGTTAAGTAGCTCGGAAGCTTTACGTTCACCTGCCAGTAATGGTAAATCACCCACCAAGCTTTTAATCAATGTTGATTTACCCGCACCATTCATACCAAGCAGACCAATACGCGAGTTTGGCGTAATTTGAAGTTTAATTTTTTCAGCAATTTTTTTATCGCCATAACCTATGCTGGCATTTTCTAAGGTCAGTAACGGTGAACTCATTTTGGTAGGTTCACGGAAACTAAAAGTAAACGGTGTATCTACATGAGCAGGTGCAAGTTGCTGCATGCGTTCAAGTTGCTTAATACGACTTTGTGCCTGACGAGCTTTAGTGGCTTTAGCCTTAAAGCGATCAATGAACTTTTGTAAATGAGCACGTGCTTCTTGCTGTTTTTCAAAAGCTTGTTGTTGTTGTGCTAAACGTTCACTTCGAGTGGTTTCAAATGTGGAGTAGTTACCCGTGTAAAGAGTAAGTTCCTGATTCTCAATATGAAGAATATGGTCCGTAATTGCATCTAAGAAATCTCGGTCATGCGAGATTAAAATGAGGGTGCCCTCATAAGCTTTGAGCCAATCTTCTAACCATAAAATTGCATCCAAATCTAAGTGGTTGGTTGGCTCATCCAATAAGAGTAAGTCAGAACGACTCATCAATGTACGCGCCAAATTTAGACGCATACGCCATCCACCAGAAAAACTAGCAACGTTTAAACGTAATTGATGTTCTAGAAACCCTAAGCCAGCCATCAGCTGAGCTGCTTTAGATGGCGCAGAATAACCATGAATTTCATCAAAACGGCCATGTAATTTAGCCAAATCCGAGTCTGTTAATTGTTCTGGTTGAGCAAGTTTATTTTGAATATCCCAATATTCTTCATCACCAGAAAGGACAAAGTCGATAGCAGGCATGTCTAGGGCTTTAACTTCTTGCGCCATATGGGCCACAGTCCATACAGAAGGACGAGTAAGCGAGCCTTCATCTGCTCCTAAGCTACCGAGTAATGCTGCAAATAGTGTTGATTTACCTGCACCATTGACTCCAGTCAGACCAATCTTCCAACCTGGGTGTAATTGCATAGACGCTTTTTGAAATAGAACACGTCCACCGCGGCGTAAAGAAACTTGGTCAAATTGAATCATCTTGTCTTATCGTGGTGAGTTAGGGATGCTGTATTTTAAAGAGAACTGATCATGAAGACAAAGCTTTCGGAGTTTTAGTTTATAAATACTGAGATTGCATGGTTTCACTGATCCCGATTAAAGCTATTCGTCTGAAAATATCTAAATTTTGAGCAAGATAGGCCACATTTAGAAAAATATGGCTAAAATAAAAACAATTTAAAACTTGGTTGATAAATGAGCTACTAACTAATAAAACCAGACTAAGGAAAGTCAAATGAAAAAAAGATTGGGGATAGTAAGTGCAGTCATTTGCTGTGCTATGGGGACAACACACGCGGGGCAAAACGTATGTGTATTCGATTTATTGGGTAAATCAGGTGAATCCTACAAAATGATGGAAGAATGGGCACTTGCGGCAAAAAGTTGGCAAGCGGACATTACATTAATTCCATTTCAAGATGAAGCTCTGGTAGATCGTAGGCTGCGTGAGGGTAAATGCGATGCAGCTTATATGACTTCAATGCGAGCACGAAACTACAATAAATTTGCAGGCTCGATTGATGCAATTGGGGGCGTGACAAGTAATGCTATTGCTCAAAAGGCGATTAGTTATGTTTTGGATCAACGTAATAAACATCGCATGCTAACCACGCAAAATGGAACAAACTATGAGGTGGTTGGAATTGTCCAGATTGGACTAGCATACTTATTTGTAAGAGATAGAAACCTCAACTCAATTGAGAAAGTACGTGGGACTAAGTTTGCTATTTTGCAATATGACGCAGCCCAGAAAATTATGGTTGAAAGTGTAGGTGCCCAGCCTATTCCTTCTGAGATTACCGATTTTGTGAAAAAGTTTAATAGTGGCCAAGTCGAGGCAATTGCTGCACCTGCTTATGCTTATAAACCGTTAGAAATTGGTAAGGGAATTGGAGCAAATGGAGCTATGTTTACTTTTCCTGTGGTGAACGTCACAGGGGATTTAATTGCAAGAAGTGATAAGTTTCCGGCCAATTTTGGAATGAAGTCTCGTGAATGGTTTATTAAACAGTTGCCACAGAACTTCGCAATGGTAAAACGGTTAGAAACCGGGATTCCTCCTAAAATTAAATTAAATTTTTCAGCCGAAGATAAGTTGAAATATCAGAAAATATTACGTGAAGGTCGCCTTGGCTTAACAAAACAAGGTGTATATGACGCGACAATGATGAGTGTACTCAAGCGCGCACGATGCACCATTGAACGGACAAATTTTGAATGTACGCTTACTGGAGAGTAGTTTGTTTTTTAATCACAAAAACCCTACAGATATTTCAAAGCTGAATATGGGTATGAAAATTGTGAATATAAAAAATAACTTACGGAAAATTAGCGATTTTTCATTTTAATAAATAATTTAAATCGAACAAACAATGGTTCAATGAGATAAAAATATTTGAGTAAAAGCTCTATTTTTTTCTAAAAAACATGATTAATATCTGTGTTTGAAAGGAAACTTCAAACAAAAAATCTGTTCCGTGGAAGGATGAAGAAAATGAAAAAAATCGTACTTGCTATGGCTGCCGCTTCTGTTGTTGGTTTTTCTGCTTCAGCGCAAGCAGCGAGTACCGTGTGTGTATTCGACCTCTTAGGAAAAGCAGGCGACTCATATAAAATGATGGAAGAATGGGCTCTAGCTGCAAAAGGCTGGGGTACTGAAATTAACTTAGTTCCTCGTCAGGACGAGGCTGTTGCAGATAATGATTTTAAAGCTGGTAAATGTGATGCCGTAGCAATGACAGCTATGCGTGCTCGCCAATATAACAAATTTGCCGGATCAATCGACTCGCTTGGTGGTGTTCCTAATAACCAAATTGCACAACGTGCTATTACTTATGTATTAGATGCACGTAATGCTGCAAAAATGACAACTAACCTTGGTGGTAAAAAATACGAAGTTGCTGGTATCTCTCCGTTAGGTTCAGCGTTCATTTTCGTACGTGATAAAAACATCAACTCAGTTGAAAAAGCTGCTGGTAAAAAATTCGCCGTGTTAGGTTATGACGATGCACAAAAAATTATGGTGCAGCGCGTAGGTGCTCAGGCAGTTCTTTCTGATATTTCAAACTTTGCTGCTAAATTTAATAATGGTCAGGTAGATATGGTAGGTGCGCCTGCTTATGCTTACAAACCATTAGAATTGAACAAAGGTTTGGGTGCAAACGGTGTAATGTGGAACTTCCCGGTATTACATGTAACGGCTGATTTAGTATTGCGTGCTGATAAATTCCCAGCAGGCTTTGGTCAAAAGTCTCGTGATTGGTTCGTAAAACAATTACCAAAAAGCTTTGCAATGATTAACCGTTTAGAAGCACAAATTCCAGGTAAATATAAAATGAACCTAAGTGCTGAAGACAAACTGAAATATCAAAAAATGTTACGTGATGGCCGTATGGATTTAACTAAACGCGGTATTTACGATGCAGGTATGATGTCTGTATTGAAAAAAGCACGTTGTTCTGTAGACAAAGCTAACTTTGAATGTTCAATGCCTGGTGAATAATTCATGTTGAACTTAAAAGCCTAGATTTATTCTAGGCTTTTTTGCTTTCTATAGGCTGTCAATTCAGCCATTGTGATTCATTAAAAAGACGCTAATCTAAATTGAGGATAAAACTTCATCTGGATATATGAAGATATTAGAAAATAGAACAAGGAAGTGAGTCATTAAAAGAGCTAAGGGAATTTAACTCGTTATTTTTTATTGAGCTCGGACAAACAGAATTGAGCATAAAAATATCTCAAGTGTGAATTTTAGATGAAGCGTATCTCATGAGAATCATGCCAACCAGCGTGAAATTTCTTGATGCCAAAAACAAAAAATTTACAAGGAAAGGAAAAGAATATGCGATTTTCCAAAACGCTTTTACTTGCGATGGGACTCACAACAATTTCATTTGCAGCCGAGGCCAAACAAACCATATGTGTTTTTGATTTTGTTGGTAAAAATGGCGATGTCTATGCGCTCATGAAGGACTATCAGCTTGCAGCGAAAAACTGGGGAGCTGATATCGAACTAAAAGTAAACCAGAATGAAGCAGTGATTGCTGAAGATTTTAAAGCGGGCAAATGTGATGGTATTAGTGTATCAGGCATGCGCGGACGTCAATTCAACTCATTTACGGGATCATTAGATGCAATTGGCGCGATTCCAGATCTCAAACTTGCTGTTAAAGTCATGCAAGGTTTAGCAAGCCAAACCTTTAGTAAATATATGGTCAATGGCCGCTATGAGGTAGTAGGTGTTATTCCGGTAGGAGATGCTTATCTTTTAGTAAACGACCGTAGTATTAATACCGTAGCGAAAGCTGCGGGTAAAAAAATCGCCGTATTAGACTACGATGAAGCACAAAAAATCATGGTTCAGCAGGTGGGTGCCCAGGCAGTGAGTGCTGACGTGACGAACTTTGGAGCTAAATTTAATAATCATCAGGTGGATATTATTGGTGCGCCAGCAGCAGCTTTTAAACCTTTAGAGTTACAAAAAGGCTTAGGTACAAAAGGGGCAATTGTAAACTATCCAATTTTACAGGTGACCGGAAATATTATTATTCGTCCAGACAAATTCCCAGCTGGTTTTGGTCAGAAATCTAGAGAGTGGGTGGCTGGTCAGTTACCGCGTGCTTTTACTATCTTGGGTAAAATGAAAGCGGATATTCCGCAAAAATATTGGATGGAAGTACCAGCTGCCGATAAACCGGGTTATCAAAAGCTCATGCGTGAGTCTCGAATTAACCTTACACAACGCGGGGTGTATGATAAACGGATGATGAAACTACTATGGCAATTCCGTTGTAAGCAAGACGCGAAAAACTTTGAATGTGGCTTACAAGATGAGAATTACAAATAATCTTGATAAAAATACTCAAGATTCGCTTTAAACTTCGAAGACAGACCCTATATTGATTATGCTATACTCAATATAGGGTCTTTTTTATTTTGAAAGGCACAGCAAAATCCGAGGAACAATCATCATGAATGCCCAAGCTCTAGTTTTGACAGATAATGCTGCCAATAAGGTACGCCAACTCCGTGATAGTGAAGGGAATGACGATCTCATGTTACGTGTATATGTAACCGGAGGCGGGTGTTCAGGGTTTTCATACGGCTTCAATTTCGCCGAAAGCGTAAATGAAGATGATGCTGAATTTGTAAATGGCGATGTAAAGATGCTGGTTGACTCGCTCAGCTATCAATATTTAGTTGGCTCAGTGGTTGATTATGTTGAAGGCCTTGAAGGTTCACGCTTTATTGTGCAGAACCCGAATGCGACAACAACCTGTGGTTGTGGTTCTTCATTCTCAATTTAAAAAGAATTTTAAATAAAAAAACCTCTCTATGATGAGAGGTTTTTTACTTATAAGACTATGCTTGATCATGTATAGATTCTAAAAAGCACTGTACGAGTTCAGGTGCCTTTTGATAAGGAATCCAATGAGAGGCATCCATAAAAATAGCCTTATAATTATTTTTAAAATAACCTGAATTTAACTTGGCACTTTTTTCTGTTACTGCAATATCATGCTTACCCCAAATAAAAAGAGTGGGAACGTCTATTGTTTTAAAAGGATTTTCAGGTTTGTCCCAAAAAAAACCACGATACCAATTTAATGCCGTAGTTAGCCTATTTTCTTTTATAAATTCAGTTTCGAATATTTTAATTTGCTGTTCGGTCATGCCAGATGATTTAAGAAATTTTCTTGCTACTTTAGGCATTTTCTTAAATAAAAGTTCGGGCAAAATAGGAAGCTGAAAAACTGCAAAATAATAAGATTTTAGTAGTTGATTGCTACTTAAGCAGGCTTTTAAAAAAGCAGCTTGATGGGGTACGGAAACTAAAGTGAGATGTTGAATATACTGCGGATAATTCATAGCTACACTAGACGCAATTACAGAACCCCAATCATGCCCAATTAAATAAACTGGTTGACCAAGTTGTTTAATTAAACTTGCTACGTCTTCTACAAGTTCACTCAAGGAATATTGAAATCGGCTTTGAGGTCTAGCATTTAAACTATAACCACGTTGATGAATCGCAAGTGTTCTAAATTGATGCTCATGCAATAATTCCGAAGTCTGCTCCCAACTATGGGCAGTTTCTGGAAAACCATGCAATAAAACCACGAGAGGGCCATCTATAGGGCCTGAATCAATGACATCGAATGTCCAGGCCCCACGTGTGTATTGATGAATACGTTTGGTCAGATCCATAACAACATGCCTTACTTATTTTTGTTGGCATTTATCATGAATTTTTATGACCAATTTAATAACAGCATTTCGGGTCAGGAAATGTGTTATGAGGTCGAATCAGTCCAATTAAATCGAATAAGTAGTTTTATACCGCCGTGATCGTGCCTAAGATTCTAAAATCTGACGCTCCGGTTACCGCAGGTAAATTACCACTTAAACCATTCACAAAATGCATTGCTAACCATGCAAATGCTGTAGCCTCAACCCAAGTAGGGGAGAGCCCTAAAACATCAGTGGTTTGAACTGACCAATTGTGCTTACGTAAGCGCCAACGTAATTGTTCTAACAAATAAGAGTTATAAGCTCCACCTCCACATACATAAACTTCACCTGTTTCCATATTAGAACGATAGATCGCTTTTTGAATGGCACGTACAGTAAGTTTCAATAAGGTAGCTTGAATATTTTCAGGTGTATCTTCTAACTCATCATAAGTTAAATCATTACGCCAATCGATTAACTGATCATCTAACCAGTCAATATTGAAATCTTCACGTCCCGTACTTTTAGGAGGTTCTTTAGAAAAATACTCATGAGCATAAAGACGGTCGAGTAAAGAGCGAATAGGATGACCATAAGCCGCCCAGTCACCATTTTCATCGTATGGATGGCCTGTATGGCGATGACACCATGCATCCATCAAAATATTGGCAGGTCCCGTATCAAAACCAAAAACGCCGTCCGGATTGTTAGCTGGCAACATACTTACATTGGCAATGCCGCCTAAATTCAAAATTACCCGATGAATGCTTGGGTGCTGGAATAATGCCTGATGAAATGCAGGCACTAATGGAGCGCCTTGACCACCTGCTGCCATATCTCTACGACGGAAATCTGAAACAACCGGAATTTGAGTGATCTCAGTAATAATGTTTGGATCGCCAATTTGTAGCGTAAAACCATGCTCTGGACGATGACGAATGGTTTGTCCATGCGACCCAATCGCTTTAATTTGACTACGATCTAATTGGTGCTTTTCAATGAGAGAATTAATCCCGTGACCAATCATTTTGGCTAGAGCAACATCAGCTTTACCCATGCGGTCAATTTCATTGTCATCGGGTAAAGTTAATGCCATAAGCTCATCACGTAACTCGGGTTCGAATGGAACTGTAAGTGTGGCATGAAGCTGTAGTGGCTCAAATGAAGCCGCAACAATATCCACACCATCCATACTAGTGCCAGTCATTACGCCGATATAGATTGCGCTCATATGCAACTTCCCCTGCAAGACGCTGAAAAAATGTTAGTATATCGCACAAATTGAATAACTGATGTGTTTAGGTTTTGTGATGTCAAATTTCTTGCCCGCCGAAGAACAGCTTGCCCTCATCCAACGAGGCACGCACGAAATTATTTCAGAAGAAGATTTACTGAAAAAGCTTAAAGAGAATCGTCCTCTTAAAATTAAAGCTGGTTTTGACCCTACAGCTCCAGATTTACATTTAGGACATACGGTTCTTATTAACAAACTAAAAACGTTTCAAGATTTGGGTCATGAAGTTACTTTCTTGATTGGCGACTATACAGCCATGATTGGTGATCCAACAGGCAAAAGTGCAACTCGTCCGCCGTTATCACGCGAACAAGTTGAAGCTAACGCTAAAACTTATCAAGAACAAGTTTTCAAAATCTTAGATCCGAATAAAACAAAAGTACGTTTTAACTCAGAGTGGTTTAACCAAAAGTCTGCTGCGGATCTTATTCAGTTGGCAAGCCAGCAAACAGTATCACGTATGTTAGAGCGTGATGACTTCACTAAGCGTTATAACAACCATCAGCCAATTGCAATTCATGAGTTCTTATATCCTTTAGTTCAAGGCTATGACTCTATCGCACTTGAAGCAGACGTTGAGTTAGGTGGTACAGACCAAACCTTTAACTTACTCATGGGCCGTACGTTACAAAGCCGTTATGGCCAAGAATCACAAGTGTGTATCACTGTACCAATTCTAGAAGGTTTAGATGGCGTAAATAAAATGTCTAAATCTTTAGGTAACTATATTGGTGTTTTTGATGCGCCAGGTGCAATGTACCAAAAAGTATTATCAATGCCTGACTCTTTAATCGAACGTTATTTCGATTTATTAAGTTTTAAATCTCTAGATGAGATCAAAGCTTTATTAGATGAAATCGCGGCTGGCCGTAATCCACAAGAAGTAAAGCGTATTCTTGCACTCGAGTTGGTTGAACGCTTCCATGATGCTGAAGCTGCTGCTAATGCTCATAAGAGTGCTGGTAACCGTATTACAGAAGGTGAGGTGCCGGCAGATACTCCTGAAGTAACTATTTCACGTGGTGAGTTTGGTGGTGAAATCTTTATTGCCACGATTCTTCGCGTAGCAGGATTAAATCCAAATGCAGCTGCTGCAAAAGATGCTGTTGCACGCGGTGCAGTAAAAGTAGACTGGAATGTAGTAGATGCAAGTTTCTCTGTAAAAGAAAACGGGACTTTTATTATTCAGTCTGGGAAAAAAGCAATTGCGCGTGTAACTTTCACTGACTAAAAGTTATATAGTGATAGAAAAGCAGGAGTAATCCTGCTTTTTTTATTTCAGAACTATAAAACCAATTAAGCGTTCCACGTGGAACCATCTAAGTATTATTAAGAATAAAATAAATTAAAAAATAAGAAGAAATATAAAGTGAGGGTAGAGTATTTACTCTAATATTTCTTTGGATTCTTTGGATTCTTTGGATTCTTTGGATTCTTTGGATTCTTTGGATTCTTTGGATTCTTTGGATTCTTTGGATTCTTTGGATTCTTTGGATTCTTTGGATTCTTTGGATTCTTTGGATTCTTTGGATTCTTTGGATTCTTTGGATTCTTTGGATTCTTTGGATTCTTTGGATTCTTTGGATTCTTTGGATTCTTTGGATTCTTTGGATTCTTTGGATTCTTTGGATTCTTTGGAATAAAAAAGCTTATAGAGGAATAAAAACCATATAAAAGGCTCCCTAACTCCAAAATGATTATATAGCTAAAGATAAAAACCAATAAAAAATAGCAAAAATGCTTAAAAAAAAGCCATATATATCACTTTTTTCGCAAAATAGTAGAAAAAAACGGCACTCAAGTGAAAAAGGGATAAATACCCCTTGCAAAGGGATATTAATGGTCTATAATGCACATCCATCGGCGGTGATGCAGATAGAAACTTGTTGAAAAACAGTTACTTGTGATTAGATTGATTGCTTTAAGTGATGAAT
>NZ_JAKTIM010000043.1:0-141527 GCF_027855455.1 Acinetobacter sp. AOR01_HL
TGAACTGCACCCCGAAAGTTGGACACATTCAGTCTAACTTGGAGGGTGCTTTTCTATGGCTAAATATTCTCAAGAATTTAAACTTGAGGTTGTCCAATATTACTTATCTGGTTTTGGCAGACACCAAGTAAGTCATAAATTTGGAATACATCATAGCGATGTTGCTAAATGGGTAGCCAATTATAATAATCATGGTGCTGAGGGTCTGAGCAGGAAAAACACAAATACTGTATATACTCCTGAATTTAAATTTAAAGTTATTCAGTCTGTTCTTGAACAAGGTTTATCTGTACGTGAAGCTACAAATCAATTTAATCTGAAATCACACACACAGTTATTAAGTTGGTTGCTCCAATACGAAGAACACGGTATAGATGGCTTAAAAGCTAAGCCGAAAGGACGACCTAAATCCGTGCCAAAGCCTAAGATAAAAAAAGTCAAAAATGCTCTGAATGATAGAGACAAAACCCAAGAACAGCTACTAGAAGAACTTGCATATCTACGAGCTGAGAACGCTTATTTAAAAAAGCGGAGAGCCTTGATTCAGAAGCAGAAAGAACAGGAACAAGCCGAACAGCAACGGTTACAAGATTCATTTCTGAATTAAGGCAAAACTATAAATTGAAATATCTATTACGTGCATCACAGATGGCTCGAAGCACGTACTTTTATCATGAGCAGCGATCAAAGCTTAACGACAAATACAGTGACCTTAAGCAGCAAATTAAGATGATCTATCATAAGCATAAAGGTCGGTATGGCTATCGTAGAATTACTCTTGCTTTAAAGAATATGGGATTAACAATTAACCATAAATGTGTACAAAGACTCATGCAGTCAATGAAACTTAAATCACGCATTAGAATCGCAAAATATCGTTCTTACAAAGGGGACATCGGGCAAGTTGCAGATAATGTACTACAGCGCCAATTTAAAGCTGACAAACCAAATCAGAAATGGGTAACGGATGTAACCGAGTTTAATATTCGAGGAGATAGGCTTTACCTATCACCAATTATGGACTTGTTTAATGGGGAAATTATTGCCTTCCAAACCCACCGTAGACCAATGTATGAGTTAGTAAAAAATATGTTGAAAGATGCACTTACGAAGCTTGCAGATCATGAAAAGCCTATCATCCATTCAGATCAGGGATGGCAATATCAAATGCGTCATTATCAGCGAGAACTAGCAGAAAATGGTTTAACCCAAAGTATGTCTCGTAAAGGAAATTGCTTAGATAATGCATCAATGGAGAGTTTCTTTGGAATACTTAAATCAGAATGTTTCTACGGTGAAAAATTTAATTCTGTTGAGGAATTAGAGAAAACTGTGAAAGAATACATTCATTATTACAACCATGAAAGAATCAAGGTTAAATTAAAAGGACTAAGCCCTGTACAATACAGAACTCAGTCCTTAGAAGCTGCTTAATTAATTGTCCAACTTTATGGGGTCAGATCATTTTAAGACGGTTTTTCAATAAATAAACTTTAATTACTAGCTTAGTAGATTTAAATTTTTACCAAATAATTCTTTTCTTCTTTTATTTTCTGCTAAACCACCTATTAAATACTCTAAACAATTTTGAACTGTTTTTGCTCTTATTAAACATTCTTCATCTGTAAAGCTATGTACACCTTCACTCAGAATTTTATAAAGCGAACCCAATGGATTTTTCCCCTGCACATAAAGTGTAAGAGGTAAAGCATTTTTTGCAATATCAATCTTATTAGACATTGGGCTTTCTTTTTTTAACTCACTGATTGCTTTTTTCATATTTATATCAGCACCATCATCTTTTTCGATCATTTCTAAAAGTGAAATAATGCTGTTTTCAATAAGCCTTCTAAAATAAACAAATGCTCCGATACCATAACCATTATCAAGACAAGCAATTGCTTTTCTATACAACTGCATTTCAGTTTTAAAAAATTTATCCAAATCTTTATTTTTAGTTAGTTTTTTTTGTGGAAATTCACCAAATTTTGTAATTTTATACTCACATTTTTCTCCTGCTAAATCTGAACCATCTACATAATCAACTCCTATAGAAAATGTTTTTTTTTGCGACTTGCATGAAACACATTCAAATTCAGCCATTACATTTAGATTATTAACTTTTCCTATAAAGCGAAATACATATAAATCTTTATTTAAGTTATGAAAAGGTCTAACTTTATTACAAACATCACATTCAAAATTAACTTCCTCAAGCATGATAGAAGTATAATCATAGATAGAATGATTACCTACCATTACAAAGCTAGTATAAAGTGCTTGGTTTTCACATAAATCTTTGAATTTTTCGCTATTTTCACACATAAGTTTTACATAAAATTTATTTCGCCATTATTTTACACATTATTAATTAACTTGGAAGTTGATTATTTAAAGTACCAAACTTGCTAGATTTCGTAGCTTGCTTTGCCTCCTCCTCTTTGGTTTGTTTCTTGCCCTTTTCAGCTACTTTACCGTGTTTATAAGGCAATGCTGCAATTGCTGCTTGCATTCTAAGTGGCAGCTTGTTGCCATTGAAGTTCATGACCTTAATTAAAAAATCTAAAGGATCATCACCTTCAAATTGAAATTCCTCAATAGGGTTTTCATCTTCACCACTATTTTCGGGTGTATCTTTAGGTTTAACTTTTGGTGAATTAGATGTTAAAGAGCGCCCTTCTTTTTGGGCCTTTAACATTTCAATATAGACAATAATTTCAGGATCTTTTGCTAACCTAGCACCTGCGGCGGATGCAGTTTTTTCCGCATAACCTGCTGAAATTGCTGCTTCTTTATTTGTCTTGCCGTCAACAATGGCAAGAGCAAATTTTTCCATTTTCTCTGTTAATGCCATTGCTCTACCTTTAACTTGATTTTAACTTTTTGCTTTAACTTTTTCTGAGAGGGAAATTTTTTTATAAATGAGATGGGGGCGGTGTCCAACGGCGAAGGGCTTGGAACTTTTGACCTCCCCCCTGCCTGCTGGATTTTTGTGCATCATTTTGGTGCATCCTAAATATATTTAATAAAGCTTACAACCCGCTTCTATCTCTTCAGGTTCTGCATACCGGACCTTGCTTGAATCTGCGTAGTCACCCGATGTGAAATAAACCTTCCCACACTCTACCTTTTCAACTGTCATAAGGTCAGTCCAAGCACCCTGCAAAGCAACCACATCACCTTTAGCAAAATCTTTAGTAATCATTTAGCAATCCTTACCCGCATATAGGATCTTTATAGAGTCTATAGAATTGATCTATAAGCAGAGCTTCCACATCACCATTATCGTGACGAAATAAAACATGCTGCTTATCCAGCTCTTCTATGTAGTCTCTAGTGTGAACACGAATGGAACTGCCACCAATAAGAAACTTGTTTTCTTGGTGCATCTTTTTTACCCATGCAGGCAATGTTGAAAAATCTTCTTTTGCTCTTATTAAAAGCGCCTCAACATGCCAAGCATCAACTGTGCGCTCAATTGTTATGCATTTCATTGCCGGCTCTCCTGTAGGGTTTTCTTTTTATGGCATGGAACACAAAGAGATTGGAGGTTGGATTCATCATCCGTTCCACCTCTTGCCACATTGACAATATGGTCAAGTTCTAAGTCTTTAGTGACAATGCCACAACATTGACAGGTCCACTCATCACGTAAATGGATCTTGGCTTTAAGACGGCGCCACGGACGGCCACCACGACCAGAACCCCAATTGTTTTGTTTAGAGTTCTTCTGGCTTTGTGCGGGTGCCTGTAGCGTCTGCAACTTGTTTTTGAATGTTTGGAGTTTCATTTAAGTTTACTCGCGCATCTACACCATTAAGTAAGTCAATGGATATCCAATCGATATCTAAACCCTTGCGTTGATACTCTTGGACCAATCTAACTAAACGAAGTTCCAATTGTTTACGCTGGACTTCTGGAGTTTCTGGCTCAACTATTAAATGCGGCTGTTCAAGATCATCTAATCCATAAAACCCTAAGCGGTTATTAATAATGCTCTTCTGAATCATCTTGCTCACCTTTGGAATCTGGAACGGTGCGAACAATACCCTGTTCATCTTTCACCAGCCCTGTTACTGGTGGAATGATTGTTGAATGAGAAGGGTTGTTTTTAAGGAACTCCGTTAAAGCATCGTTCTTAGGCGGCTTTAAAACTCTCTCACCTTTATCAACCAAGAAAGTCCCTTCCATTGGTACATTCGCTACACCAGCTATTGAAAGCCCTGTTACTTCTGGACGGTGTTTGCGTTCAATGAGCACCTTCTCGTCTTGTAGTTGCTGGATTTCCTTTTCAATCTCATCCAAGCGGTTGTATTCTTGGTCACGTTTAATAACCTCAACATCTGCAAGCAATGCATTAATTTGCTCTTGATTAGATGGGTACACTTCAATGATTGCTTTCCACGGCGAATCAACTTCTGCTACTAAAGTGATTTTGTGGACACATCGTAGGTACTCGCCATTATCAAGCAATATTTTTGTACCCTGTGCTTTAGTAATGTTGGAGTCATCTTTAGGCGGTATAACCGATACAATTCTAGGCATTGATATTCATCCTTATAAAATCACCCATCTAGTGATCCTGACCGTTGTGCTGGTTCACTATCTTCAAGCATTAATAGAACTTCGGATAACTGAGCGGATTGTTCTGCATTGATTTGAACGAGTAAGCTATTCTGTTCGATCAGTCTATTGTTGTGATCAGTCAGCTTATTGTTTTGGTCAATAAGCTTGTTTGTTTGCTCTATCAGTTTAAGCACTACATCTTGCAAATTTGAATCATTGCTCATTTTGATAACACCACTTAAGGTCATCCGGGATAATCAACATCACGCCCAAGTCTCTATGTGCATAGATGTTGATCTTATCCAGATATTTGGTGAATTCTTTAATGGTGGCCTTCTTGCTTTGCAGGTGGTCTTTAATGAAGGTATTGACCAAAACTTGGTAATCCTTTTCAAGTTGACGGCGCTTAGGTCCATCGAATGCTTGAATAACATCTTTAAAGTTCTGCAAAGCCATGTACTTTTCTGCAGTCTCTTGCCGACCTTCAACATAGATCCGGGCAAGAAACTTTTTCTTAAAAAGTAAATGAAGGTCATCCTTTGAATTACCGGTCTTTTGCCTGATCTGTTCAAGCCAAGCCCAGTAAAGCCGATTTTGTGCGGCGCTCCTGTCGTCTTCCTTCTGGTTGATTCTAACGACTAAAGGTTTACCTTCTGCGGCTGCTTTGGAGTGGTTATTGTTCAGATAGTTAATTACCTGAACAATCCCAGAATAACTATTGATTGGGAATGTTGCTGGTTCCATACACTCACCACTGGCTAAACAACCATCTCAAAGCCAACACACTCAGAACCATGCCTATAACAAAGCGGAAATGCTCTGTGATTAAAATCAACATGAAACCAAGCACTAGGCCAATGCCTATTGATAATAATGTGTGTCTGTCCATATTCCCCTCAAAAATTAAAACCCTCGAACTCGAGGGAATTAATTCACTTTCAGATCAACGTCAGGGATGATTGATTGAGGTTTAAAAGCTACCTTGTAGTGGTATGTGCTAACACCTTTACTTGTTAGTTGCTCAGAAAAATAAGTAACATTGTCAGATATACCCAAAGAATGTTTCTTGAATTCTGAATCACCTGTCTTGCAAGTTACATCCACTTTCTTTTCACTTACTGCATCAAAAGAACATTTACCCTCGATTGTGAGAATGTAGTCACCAGTAATCCCGTTATAAAAAACAATCCTGCGGTCCAGCTCAAAGTTATCAGCAGCATAAGAAAGGTTCTTAGAAGCTACTTGAGCATCACGTGAACAACCAATCATTGTCATTGTGCACATTAAACCAATAGCTAAGAATTTCATCTTCATTGTTTCACCTTTATAAAGATACAAAAAAAGAGCTTCTCAGCCCTGGTTAAAATAAATCATCATCAGGCTCAAGCATTGTGTTGGTTCGCTTAAGCCATTTATTAAATAAGTCTTCGCTTTCCTGTCTGTTGCCTAGTTGGTAGGTATCAAACAAACGATGGCAGGAAAAACACAAGGAAATAGTTTTAGAGTCGCAAGCCTTAATAGATCTGCCTTTACCGTCTTTGCTTGAATTAGAGTGCGCGGCTTGGCTTGGTGCTGGTGCACCACATCTCATGCATGGCAGCTTGCGTACTTCGGCTAGTCTTTTGGCATCACGCATTCAACATAGACCGTAAATTATTAATCTTGTTTCTAAGTCGAATAATGATTCGATCTATAACAAGCATTTCTTCACGACTTAACCCGGTGCGAGATAAGTTCTGGTAGCGGTTTAATTCATCCGAATATTTGTTTAAATTTTTCTTAGCTTCGCTTGTATCCATGTTCGCCACCCAATGCCTGTTTTAATTCTGACAATTTGTAGTGTGAATGTGGATTGTGAACACCGACAATACACTTATCTGTGTAAAACCCATGTACCTTAAAATGCTCATTCCATTCATCCACAAAATAAACAGCTTCTTGGTGTGCACTCTCAAGAATCTTTTTTATTCCCTTAGCACCAAGCTTCTCTAAAAGTTTTTTAGCTTTCATATATCCCCCGAAAAAATAAAAGCCCCGCCAATAACTAGTATTCAGCGGGGCCATATATGCCGTAATCCGTTCGGCAAAATTGAGAGGCGCCCCAACATGGCACCTCTCGCGAGATAAGATTTTTATCTTTCCAGAAACGCAAAAAGCCCATCAACTTAATGACAGGCTTTAATCTAGTTTCGCCTTCTTGCGTATGGTGCAAGGGTTACTTACTAATTTAGTTGCACCTTATTTACACTTCGCACAACTTTAACACAAAAATACCACTAGCCCTGATCAGGGTCAAGTGTTCAAGCAAAATTATTTGCATATTTTTCGATATTTTTTTTCTCATTTGGTTTTGTAAATAACACGGCGAATTGAACTAGGTTTTCAGGGGTAAATAAGCGATTGGCTCTTTTAATGAAATCCTCCAACTCCCTTAAATTTTGGTCATGCTGTCTAAGCTTTTTAGATAATGCCTTAATTGCCACCCCGTCCATTTGGTTAGGGTTCTTGATTTCCCTGTACAGTCGATCAAAATAGTCCTTTAATCTTTCAGCATTATGCCAAGTGGCGATAACATCATATTCAGCAATATTTGCGACCAAAACCCGCTTGATGTCTGAGATGTTCTTTCTACCACTTAGGATTTCAGCATTGATTTCTTCTTTTGTTTTGAAGTAATCAATAAAAATAGATCCGTTGCTTGTTACCTCTTGCCTAATTCTCATTCGTATCCAGCAATCCAATGCATCTTCTTTAAAGCTCTTTACTGCCATCTTTATTTGCAAAAATGTCATTTTGCCCGACTGGTTCAAAATTCTTTCTAGACTTTCCTTTAACTGTGGCAGCTTTTCAAACATTGCCTTAATTTGCAGATATTGATTCGCATTGTCTCTAAGATGCTTGAACTGTTTAGCTTTTTCATCAAAGGTCACACCAAAGTGTTTTTTCCCGCACTTATGGCCAATGATAATTTCATTTCCATCATGCAGTGCTGCGATATAACCCTTTTGGTGCTTTCTACCGCAACTAGAAATTCCACAACTAACAAAATCCCTTAATACATAAAACCCAACTAAATCAGAGATAATGTTTTGAACATCCTCACCCCTAGCAATCGTCACCTTTTCAACAAAATTAGGTCTAGATGTGATTTCTTCAAAATTTGTTATTAAATTAAAATGTTGCGGATTTTCTATCATTCTTGCTCACCGTTGTTTAATCTTCATACAATTATCTGAATTACCAATAAATATCAATAGTTAGATCATACTGAGCCATTTTTATATCTAATAAACTGGTAGCGATTGTGCAAAGCTGCTAAGCCACAACGAACATCGTATTTTGCATCCATGGCCGTTCGCTCTGGAGTTACTAACTGAGTCCACGATTTTTGATTGAAATAACGCTCTATAATTGCGTCCATCCAATCAAGCATAGCCTCAGAAGTGCAGCCGTCTAAAATATCAATGATCAAGCGCTGAACGGCTCTAGCTTCATCGTCTGTAATTAGACAGACATTAGGTTTTTTAGATGGCTTCTCGATAAAATTTTCATCACAGAGATAATAAGCAACGATCTTTTCCCTATCCCCTTTCTTAAGTCTAAGTTTTGCTTTTTTAATCGCTCCTACTAATGGATTTTCAGTAGATCCACCAAAGCGAATCACTGCCCCTTGCCAATAACCAAATTGGCGCAACCATTCAGGCAAATCATATTTAGACCAGTCTACACCTTGCATGATATGCAACTTTACATTTTCTTTTATCACGCTTTACGCTCCCACTTTTCGAACCGATAAAAAATTAGATACAACGCCAACAAAAATAAAATTCCGTGAGAAAACGCCAGATATTTACCTCCACCCAATACGATTAGGGTCAAAACACATAAAAAGAAAAAAGTGATATCCATGAAAGCCAAAGAAAAACGAAATTTAGCTAGACTTCCTGAAAACTGGTGCAGCTTTGCAGCTAATGCAGCCATAACCAAACCGAGAAAAGTTGAAATACAAATAAGAACCATGATTGATAAGAACGTTTTCATATGAAGCTTCCTGAATTATCTTTACTTTCAAGAGCTGCCAATTGATCACTATGCACATTTGAGAAGCGGCTATAGTCCAGCTCAGAACAAAGAAAGGTTTTGCCTACTGAGCCGTCACGCACTTTTGCGGCGTTCACTTCAAGCAAACCGGGTGTTTTTGACTTCTCGCCGTTGTAATACTCATCCCGGTAAAGGAATAAAATTACGTCAGCATCTTGCTCAATTGCTCCAGATCCGCGAAGGTCTGACATAATTGGTCGCTTATCTGATCGGTTTTCCAATTGACGACTTAATTGCGATAAAGCAAACACTGGGCAATTAAATTCCATTGCCACGCGCTTCAATGAATCTGAGATATAAGTCAAACGGTCATTTTCAGACGCACTTGCTGGCAAATGCGGTGTAATAATTTTTTGTAAGTAATCAACAAAAATGGCACCCAGCGAACCCTCTTCCGATCTCACTTTGCGCGCATGCTTTCTGATATCAGAAATTGTGACGGCGCCATCCATGATCATGAGAGGCGAATTTTGAATAACTTTTGCAGCCTCAGTAAAACAAGTCCAATCTTCGCCATCCAACTCAGCATTTTTGATTTTTGAAAGTTTAAGATCCCCTACGCTTGAGATGATCCGCTTGGTGATTGCATCTCTTTTCATTTCGATGGATTCAATCAAAACCGGCTTACGTAAATTAGTTGCAATATTGGTTGCCAAGTTCAAAGCAAAGGCCGTTTTACCCATACTTGGACGAGCTGCAATAACAACTAAATCGCCGTTATTAATTTCCCCAATTCGATGATCAAGAGCTACAAAACCAGTATTAACCCCACGAACTCTGTATTGACCGCTCATCCTTTCAGTTTGGATGCTGTTGATCTCTTCCATTATTGAAATTACAGAATGAGAAAGGTGCTCTACATCACCCTTGTTAGACACGGAATTAATATTGCTTAAGAGGGTATTTGCCTTTTCCAAAACATCATCGGCAGATCCATAACCGGCGGCTATCATGGAAAGTAAAACCTTCTAAACCCGCTTCTAACTTAGCATCACGAAATTCATCGGTTGCATCATCGCTAGTTATGCTAAATACATACCCTTGCTTTTTTGGGCCGATGGATTTAAAGATTTCAACCGCTTGGGAACTTAAAGGCACTTCCCTTGCACGACCATTTTTTGTAAGATCTAAAATTAAATAGCTTTTACTCAATCTAATTTTTTCCCATTTCAGGTTGCAAATTTCTGAAAGTCTCATTCCAGTTTGTAAAGCGATTAAAAAGATATAGCGCATCTCAGTAGATAAGAAAGGTAATAAAATTTCTATTTCTTCATCACTAATTACACGTTCTCGATGCGGTGATTCTGAAGGGAACTTAATTTCACGTAGAGGGTTCACTGATAGCCATCGCTTGACCTCAATGCACCAAGTAAAAAAAGCTGACAGCAAAATAAACTCACGCCTAATCGTGGCACCTTTAACATTTAAAAGCCTTTGCTCACGCCATTCTGTTAAGAAGTCTTTATTAACTTGAATGAGCGGCTGATCTACATACATGGCTTTTAATAAAAAGTTTATTTTTCTTCGTTCTTTTTCATAGCCACGTTTATTAATAGAGACAGTATCACGGTACTCAATTAAGGCATCTTTAAATATAATATGGTCGAAAATCTCTAACTTTTCATTCTTTAATCTTACTTCTGTTTCTTGCGCCCACTTCTTTGCATCGCGCAAAGTATCAAATGTTTTTGATTTAGCCGGATGCGGCTTAATTCTAACGGTAGCTGTCACTCTACCATTGCGTTTTTGAAAGGTCGCCATTGTTTAAAATCTTGCTGCACTTTTGTTGCACTTGATTTTAAATTCTATGCAAATTGAATTGCAAGAAAATTAAATATAATTTATAAGTAATTGTTTTTTATAATTATTAAACAAATGAAATTTGATTAAATTTAATAAAAAGCGCTCAATTTAGAGCGCTCTTCATATCTGACTTCTTAAGAAGTTTTAGTCGCATCAATATGTCGATGTTCAGAATGCAAATACTCATCTGACTGCATTTCTAATAAACGTGAACGAGTACGCTCAATTTCAAAAGCCAATTTCTCGCCTTGATAGATATCAATAATACTATCTTGAGAGGTTAAAAGTAGTTTGACTCCACGATCATAAAATTCATCGACTAGATAAATAAAACGACGTGTGCCTTCAGACAAGAAGTCTGTTAAGTGAGGAACATTACTAACTAAAACCGTATTATAAATATTGGCAATTTCAATAAAGTCTGCTGGACTACGGGGCTTTAAGCAAAGTTCAGAAAACTCACACCATAAAACATCTTCCGTATGCCCTAGGGTTTCAACAACACGGTTATTGATCACAATCGGTTCATGAGAATTTGTTTGAGTATGAGTTAAAGCAGTATAACGCTCTGATATCCAGCTTTGAGCTTCATTACCTAATGGTGATTTAAACAATTGAGCCTGTTTTAAAACACGTAAACGGTAATCCACTCCTGCATCTACATTTAAAACGACACAGTTCTTTTTAACCATTTCAATTGTAGGAATAAAACGATCACGGTGAATCCCGTTTTTATATAAACCGTCTGGTGCAATGTTTGAAGTTGCAATGAGTGTTACACCACGAACAAATAACTTTTGGAATAAGTCACTCAAAATCATTGCATCAGTTACGTTCGAGACAAAAAACTCATCGAAACAAATAACGACAGCATCTTTATAAATTTGATCAGCTACGATATCGAGTGGATTACGTTGACCCGAAAGTTTATTTAACTCTTTATGAACATGTTGCATAAAGTGATGAAAATGCATACGTGTTTTACGGCGAAATGGTACAGACTCATAAAATTGGTCCATAAGCCAAGTTTTGCCACGTCCTACACCGCCCCACATATATACACCTTTTGGAGAAGTTTGGCGGCGGAAACGACGGAAAGCTTTTTTAGAAGCCTTATAACGATTTAAAAGTTCTTTCCATACACGATCTAATTCTTGCACTGCCTGTGCTTGTGCTTCATCTGCCATAAACTGGCCTGAAGCCAATGCCTCAGCATAGCGCTCTGCTGGGGAAGACGGAGTAAATGCAGTACTATGAGAAGATTTTAAATTTAACATATCATTTTATTTCAATTTTAACTGAAGAGAGTATAGCGAACATTTTGTCCGACCACATTAGCTTTTAGCATCAAGAGTTACACTCAGTAAAACTCTTTTCCATATTGCCGAGGACTCTGTCCAAACCATCTTTTAAATGCATGATTAAAAGCGGCAGGTTCAGAATAACCAAGTGCTTCTGCAATAACTTCTATTGAATACTCTTTATATTCCATAAGTTTAAGCGCCTTATTCTTAATAATCTGTTCACGAATTTGTTTATAACTCGTATTAAGCTGCTGCAATTGATGCCTTAATGTCCTTTCAGGCATTTTCAAAGCAAAAGCGGTTTCCGCCATGCTCGGGATAATTCCTTGTTGTAGCTCTAAATAATCTTGCACATATTGAATAATAGGCGGTATTTGATGATCTTGTTCATTTAATCTTTCTATTTCTTTGATACATTTAGCCTCATAGATACGATGAGTAATAATATCTGCTGAAGGAATTTTTATTTCCAGCATATTCTTACTTAGGCTAAATGCTGCATGTGTAGAATTAAAATGTAGATCATCTCCATAATATGCGTAATATTGAGCAACGGTATCTGGATCAGAGGGTTCCGGAAATGGTAAATCTATACGCATATCAGGCATTTTTAAGCCCATCATGGTATAAATATCCTGAATAAACTTATAAGTGCCCGAAATTTCGCATTGGGCACGGAGTAAACCGATTTCTGTTTTTAAATCGACCGGTAAATAGTTCAAAATGATGTGATTTTCAGTTTCTTGTAAGCTCAAAGTACCAAATAAATGCGTAAGCTTTTGATACTGTATGCCTTTTTCTAAGGCTGTTTGTATATCATGGCTGGTCACAAGTAACATGAGTAAAGGACCATAACCTGCCAATGCGTAATGTTGTCCAATAAATAATCCTTTCTCTGGGTCAACATTCTCACTAATAATTTGCTGTATATCCCATTCCAAACTGTCATGAATTGTTGAGCTTGGGTCCAAGGAATCTACTTTAATACCTATATCTGCCAAACGTGAGTCGACATCAATGCCCGCATTGCGCATTCCTTGAATTAAATAGATTAAACCAAGTGCCGATCGTTTCATTCTTTTATCAATTTCCCTAGACTGAAATGTTTTACTATAAAGAAGTGATAAAATTAATTGCCGAATCTATCAATTTTCACGTCGATACAATCATGTTTAAACTGTTTAAAAAACGTTAGTCTTGCCTGCAATCCTCTTTACCGCATATGCAGGGTTTCCAATGCTAAACGCAAAACAACATGCTATTCAAAAAACTAAAATCGCAATTATTGGTGCTGGATTCGGTGGCCTTGCCATGGCTATTCGTCTGTTACAAAGCCAACAATCAGATTTTTTTATTTTAGAAAAATCTAATGATGTCGGTGGAACTTGGCGTGAAAACCGATATCCAGGAGCTGCGTGTGATGTTCAATCACATATGTACTCTTTGTCTTTTGCACCTAAAACTGACTGGTCAAAACGTTATGCAGAAGCTCCTGAAATTTTCGATTATATCCAAGATATAACCAATCAATATCAAATTAAAAATTACTGTAAGTTTAACCATGAGGTTACTCATGTACAGTATGATGAACTGCGCCATATATGGACACTAAATTTTGCAAACCAACCTTCTCTCGAAGCACAATTTGTAGTTTTTGCATCAGGTCCGCTACATATTCCACAAATCCCTCATATTCAAGGTATTGAAAAGTTCAAGGGTAAAGTTTTTCACTCTTCCCAATGGGAACATGACTACAGTCTAGAAGGTAAATCAGTTGCTTCCATCGGTACTGGTGGTAGTGCAATTCAATATATTCCAGAAATCGCAAAAGACGTTAAGCAATTATATGTATTCCAACGTACAGCAGCTTGGGTTATCCCACGAGATGAGCGTAAATACTCTAATTTGAGCAAAGCTCTATTTAAAAAATCAAACCTCTACCGACAAATTCATCGCAGCCGCCTTTATTGGAGTAATGAATCCCGCGTTGTTCCTATAGTTCAGCCGCAAATCATGAAATATGGGCAAAAATTAGCTGAGGCATTTATACGCTTCCAAGTTAAAGATAAAGATTTAGCCAAGAAACTTACACCAGACTTTGTGATGGGCTGTAAACGCATTCTTATTTCAAATAAATACTTCCCTACTTTTAACCGTAAAAATGTTGAATTAGTGACCGAGGGTATTCAAGAAATTAAAGAGAACAGTATTATTACAAAGGATGGAAAAGAAAGACCAATTGACTGTTTAATCTATGGAACTGGTTTTGTTACCGATCCACGTATTTATTTAAAACATTTTACATGTATTGGTCGCAATCAAATTGAATTGAAACAGGCCTGGAAAAACGGTGCAGAAAGTTATTATGGAATTATGACCAAGAATTTTCCTAACCTATTTCAACTGGTCGGGCCAAATACCGTTTTAGGTCATAACTCGATTATATTTATGATTGAGTCACAAGTTAATTATATTTTACAGCTTATTGATCTGGTTGAAAAATCTGGACAGCACGCTATAGAAGTTAAACCGGAAGTTCAGGATTCCTTCAATGAAAGAATACAAACACAACTTCAAGGTACTGTATGGCAAGCTGGCGGATGTAGCAGCTGGTATCAAGCTGCCGATGGAAAGAACTTTTCTTTATGGCCAACTTATACATGGAAATATTGGCTAGACACTCGTAAAATTAATCCTAAAGATTATTTGTTATTAAATAAATGCTCACAGAGCTATGCAGCATAAAATGTTCAATAGATAATAGATAGGTTGATAACAATCTATCTATTATTATATGCAGTCCATTAGTCTCATTATTCAAATTTTTCTTGTATTAGCATTTGGTTATTTTCTAGGTCCTAAACTCTCACTAAATATTCGGCATTTTATTTTTAAAATCCTACCTTATTTTTCTTATATTTTACTAACCAGTGTAGCTTTAGAACTAACACTCGCCCTTGATCAAATTGATAATCCTTCTACTATACTTCCACCTGCTCTATTAATTGCATTAACCACTTCTCTTGGTTCTTTTTTTACTTGCTTATTCGCCTATACAATTTTTGATAAAGAGAGTGTTAAAGGGAAAATTTCACTTCAACTTTTTATGAATGCATTAAAAAATATTGCCAAGGCATTTTTAGCTTTAACAATAGGCGTGATTTTAGGAATTCTTCTTACCCAATTACATACCCATATTCCCTTTAATAGTTGGTATTTACTATTACTTTTTATTTTTTTAATCGGAATCGAACTTGCTTTTACTCATTTTAATCGCACATGGTTAAGCTGGAAAATTCTTATTGTACCTTTGGCCGCCTTTATAGGCTCCTGCTTAGCTGGGTTTCTCAACTATTCCTTACTTGGTCATGAGTTTACACTTAATGAAATATTAGCTTTGGGCCAAGGCTATGGTTGGTATTCAATGTCAGGTATTTTATTTACACAGCTACATTCAGCTGAGTTAGGTGGGATTGCCTTGCTTACAGATCTATTTAGAGAGATAGTTGCAATTTTACTCATGTATACCATGGGTTGGCGGTTTCCACGTCCAGCGATTTCAAGTGCTGGCGCTACTTCAATGGATGTAACATTAGCAATGGTAAAACAGTCATGTGGCACACATTATGTACCACATGCCATGATGAGCGGCTTACTCTTAAGTCTACTCGCTCCACTTTTAATTACTGTGTTTTTAAACTTTTAAACAATTGAAGCAAGAATTGATTTCAACATTTCAGTTGGATTTTCTGCTTTAGTAATCGGACGACCAATAACTAAATGTGTAGACCCATCAAGCATTGCCTGTTTCGGAGTTACAATACGTTTTTGGTCATCTGCATTACTACCCTCAGGACGTATTCCCGGAGTAACTAAAGAGAAATCTTGTCCGATTAACTCACGAAGAATTTTAGCTTCTTGAGCAGAACAAACTACACCATCTAAACCACTTTCTTTAGTAAGTTTCGCCAATCTTTTAACTTGCTCTACAGGTTCAATATCTAACCCGATATCTTTTAAATCTTCACGGCCCATTGAAGTTAAAACTGTTACCGCAATTAATTGTGTTTGATAATTACCCGCTTTTAAACGCTCTACACAGGTTTCCATCATTTTACGGCCACCTGATGCATGTACGTTAACCATCCATACACCTAAGTCTGCGGCAGCACATACAGCTTGGGCCGTCGTATTTGGAATATCATGGAATTTTAAATCTAGGAAAACTTCGAAATTTTCTTCTTGAAGTTTTTTTACAACAGATGGGCCTTCATGAGTAAAAAGCTCTTTACCTACTTTTACGCGACATAAAGTAGGATCAAGTTGTTCAACAATTTTTAAAGCGTCATATTGGCTTTTAGCATCCAACGCAACAATGATACTCAAGAGACTTTCTTCCATCACATAAAATCAGCGCTATTATAATAGACAAGTCAGCCAGTAATAAAGAAATCTATTGAACCAAGTTCTTAAATGAGGAAATAGTGATTTTAAACTAGTAGGATAATGAGGAATATAGAAGGGAAAATACTACTCTTTATGACGAGATAAAGAGTAGTACCAAAAATTATAAAGGAGTAGAGTTTTTATCTTGCGGATAAATATCTACAACAGTTTTTTCGTGTCTTACATTTGCAGCTGCTTCTGCTGCAGCCAATTGAGCATTTTGAATTTGTTCTTTTCTCAAATGATCAATATCTTTGCGAAGACGTTTGATTTCCCAGCTTTTTTGGAAAACTCGGAAAACTTGTACACCTAATAAAAGCCCAACTACAATTCCAAGCGCTAAGGTAAGCAACAATAATAAACCTAAACGCATTGCAGGAACTTGAGTAAATAATAAATCAACAGGAAGTTCTGTTGGGTTCTGCAAAACAAGTGCTAAAGAATAGCCAAATACAATAATGAGTAATGCAATTAGAATATAACGCATAGGCACCCCACTTATGAGTTTTATTTATTTTCCAGATTCATTCACTGCATCACGAAGTGCTTTACCTGGTTTAAAATGTGGAACAGCCTTCGCTGCAACATCTACTGACTTACCTGTTTTAGGGTTACGACCAACTCTAGGTTCACGGTGGTGTAATGCAAAGCTACCAAAACCACGGATTTCAATACGATTGTCAGACGAAAGAGCTTCGATCATTTGGTCAATCATAATCTTAACCGCTTCTTCCACCAATGGTTCAGCCAAGTGTGGATTTTTTAGCGCAATGCGTTCAATCAAATCAGACTTATTAAGAGCTTCAGTAGTCATCTACGACCTCGTTATTTATTACTACTCTAAGTCGTTTGATAATAACCTGTTTAAATACAAAACGGTAGCGCAGTATGTTGAATACTACGCTACCGTTTACAGTAATTTGTATAAAAAGTACAATTTCGTTACATGAAACTGTACTTTGTTAACTTATTACTTCATTTGTGCTTTGATCAAGTCACCAATAGTCTTAGGACCATTGTCTTGAGAAGCTGATGCTGTACGCAAGTTAGCAACTGCTTCTTTCTCTTCAGCTTCGTCTTTCGCTTTGATAGACAAGTTGATAGAGCGAGATTTACGGTCAACGTTGATGATTTTCGCTTCAACTTCTTGACCAACTTCTAAGAATTTAGTTGCGTCTTCAACGCGGTCACGGTTGATTTCAGAAGCTTTAAGAGTAGCTTCTACTTCGTCAGCTAACTTAACAGTTGCGCCACGAGCATCAACTGCAGTTACAGTACCTTTAACTAAAGCACCACGTTCGTTAGCAGCTAAGAAATCATTGAACGGATCGCTGTTCAATTGCTTGATACCAAGGCTGATACGGTTACCTTCAGCGTCTACAGACAAGATAACTGCTTCAACAGTGTCACCTTTCTTGTAACGACGGATAGCTTCTTCGCCTTGTTCGTTCCAAGAAATATCAGACAAGTGAACTAGACCGTCAATACCGCCATTTAAACCAATGAAGATACCAAAGTCAGTGATAGACTTGATTGTACCTGAAACTTTTTCGCCTTTCTCATGAGACTTAGCAAACTCTTCCCATGGGTTAGCACGAGTTTGTTTGATACCAAGGCTGATACGACGACGTTCTTCGTCAACTTCAAGAACCATAACATCAACTTCGTCACCGATCTGAACAACTTTAGATGGGTGGATGTTTTTGTTAGTGTGGTCCATTTCAGAAACGTGTACTAAACCTTCAACGCCTTCAGCGATTTCAGCGAAACAGCCGTAGTCAGTTAAGTTAGTAACACGTGCTTTAACGATAGAACCTTTAGGGTAACGGCTCATGATCGCTAACCATGGATCTTCGCCTAATTGTTTAAGACCTAAAGATACGCGGTTACGTTCACGGTCAAACTTAAGTACTTTAACAGTAACTTCTTGACCAACTTCAACAACTTCTGAAGGGTGCTTGATACGCTTCCAAGCCATATCTGTGATATGAAGAAGACCATCAATACCGCCAAGATCAACGAATGCACCGTAATCAGTAAGGTTTTTGATAGTACCTGTAACTGTTTGACCTTCTTCAAGTTGAGCAAGTAATGCTTCACGGTCAGCAGAAGATTCAGCTTCCATAACAGCACGACGAGATACAACAACGTTGTTACGTTTAGCATCAAGCTTGATTACTTTAAACTCTAACTCTTTACCTTCAAGGTGAGTTGTGTCACGGATAGGACGAGTGTCAACTAATGAGCCTGGTAAGAACGCACGAACAGGACCGATGTCAACAGTGAAACCGCCTTTAACTTTACCAGAGATAACACCAGTAACGATTTCGCCATCTTCAAAGATTTTTTCAAGTTTAGTCCAAGTTTCAGCACGTTTAGCTTTTTCACGTGATAAAACTGTTTGACCCATACCGTTGTCAAGAGCTTCAACAACTACGTCAACAGTATCGCCAACCTGAACTTCAAGTTCACGTTGTTCATTTAAAAATTCAGCACGGTCAACAATGCCTTCAGATTTAAGGCCAGTGTCAACAGTAACCCAGTCACTATCGATGTTTACAACAACACCTTGGATGACTGCACCCTTTTCAACGTTGAGGTTTAATTCACTTTCTTCAAAGAGGGCTGCAAAAGATTCGGTCATGATATACCTGATAAAGTCAGCGGTCTTGGATCAGACAAGGCCGGTTTAGTTAAGTATCAACATAGTCTTTATAAACTGATCAAGCTATGCGTCAACTGATAATCTTAGTTGCTAACAGTACGGCTATTGACGTAATCAACCATCAACTTAAATACTTGATCGATCGTTAATTCCGAACTATCAATAATATAAGCATCTGCGGCTGGCTTGAGAGGAGCTACTTCTCGCTCCATGTCTCTTTTGTCACGCGCTTGTATATTAGCTAAAATGTCGTTTATTTTAGCATCTAGCCCCATACCCTGCAACTGTTTTACTCTTCGCTCAGCACGCGACTCAGCTGAAGCAGTCAAATAAATTTTAGCATTAGCTTCCGGGAAAATTGATGTTGCCATATCTCGGCCATCTGCAACTAATCCCGGAGTTTGTGCAAATGCTCTTTGGCGCTCAAAAAGTGCTTGTCTGAGCTCTGGTATTGCTGCAACTTTAGATGCATATTCTCCAACTCGCTCTGTACGGATAGTTTGGGTTACATCTTCCCCATCGAGGAAAACTAATGTTCCCTCTGCCGAGGTTTCAAACTTAATATTAAGCTGACGAGCATAGTTAACACACTCATCTAAATGGCTATCTAATTTTTCCAATAAATCATGTTTATGTAATGACAACCCTAACAAACGATATAAGGCACCCGAATCAAGTAAATGAAATTGATAATACGCAGCAAGTTTCGCCGCTAATGTTCCTTTACCCGAACCACTCGGACCATCAATAGTAATAATTTGAACTGTCATTGAACTCTCACGAAGAAGCAAATGCTTTAGCTAATCTCGAAAAGCCTAGTGTAATCGCTAGTTTTAGCTGTGCAAGAATTAATTTACTTACAACAGGAGCTTTTGCGGTTAATTCGATACGATACGTAACCAAAGTAATATAAGGAGTAATTTCTGAGAACTCGATTCGACCTAAATGGTGTTTCACTAGAGGATTATCAATCAGTTTATATTCAATACGTTTGTTTTCTTCGAGATGCGTGATTTCTTCTTTAAGTGGTTTAATCACGCCAAACCCCATACGACGAACAGAACCCACTCCATCAGGTCTTTCAGGATCTGCCGAATCTTTAACACGCACAACTTGTAGTGGAGCAAATGCAGTGTTGTAAGCTGCATGTTTAGAAAGCAGGTTAAAAACATCACTAAGAGGAGCATTAAATTCTTTTTGTATAGTAATTACATTACGCATGAAAGTTCCTTATTTAAATAAATCATGTCAATGAAACGGCGTTAGTGTGCCATAACCTCATGACATTTTTTAATCATTTAAGGACGTTTTTTGTTGTTTCTCTTGTTTCTTTTGTTCACGTCTTTGCTTAAAAAAAAGACTTAACTGTTGAGCACATTTTTCATGTAAACATCCATGCTCAAAAGTAAATTTATGGTTGTAATAACCATTTTCTAATAATTGACGTGCACTCACGAGTGAGCCAGCTTTAGGTTCTGTTGTTCCAAATACGACATGTTTAATTCTTGCATGTACTAATGCTCCCACACACATTGTGCACGGCTCAAGCGTAACATACAAAGTCGCGTCTTCAGGTAAACGATAATTTTTCAATGACTCACAAGCCGCACGAATAGCTTGAATTTCTGCATGAGCTGTAGGATCAGATAAACCAATTGGAGCATTAAAACCAGCTCCAATTAACTTATTTTGGCTCACGATTACAGCTCCTACAGGAATTTCCCCCTGCTTGGCTGCTAATTCAGCTTGCTCGTAAGCAAGCTGCATCCAATACTCATCACTAAATTTAGACATTATTGATTATGACACTACACCATATTGTCTAAGTAATGCATTCCAGCTATCAATCGTCGTGATCGGTGGATCATCGGCCAAAATACCTCGTAATGTAAGGTCTTCACATGCTTTCCATTCAGGCGATAAATCTTTATCGACTAAACGAGCACGCACGCCTTCCACAAAGTCAGGATGGCGAATTTTCCATTCAGAGATTTGCGCTTCTAAATCAAAAACTTCATCCCAAGAATGAACTTGTTTACCCCATTGCCATAACAACCAAGTAATTGCTGCCGTACTAGGCGAGCCCTTTTGTAAGTTTTCACTCGCTTGACGCAACCAGTCACTGCTTGCATCTCGCAAGCTGACGATCGCTTGATAGTCTTGTTCAAAGCTTGAACCACGGCAAACACTATGTATAACGTCTAACGAATTTTGTAATGGCCCTGCTGCAACCGGGCGATGTAAACTATTTAAAGTATCATCGATCGCACGGAAATCACCTGCCGGATAGTGAGCCCAATTAATATTGAGTACTTTCTGTAGAACATTATCACGTTGTGCTTCACAAATATGCGTCGCCCAACCAATGCTATATGCCCCAGCAGCCGTCATAATAGAACCTGTCAAACCAGTAAATAAACCAATTTGCCCACGGTCAGCAAGGAAACGGCTTGCTCCAACATCAGGGTATAAACCAATATTAATTTCAGGCATAGCCAAACGTGAATATGGTGTAACCAAACGGAAAGGTGCAGCCATAAACAAGCCTAAACCACCACCCATTACATATCCTTCGCCCCAAACAACAACTGGTTTAGCATAGTTATGTAACAATAAATCCAAAGCATATTCTTGCTGGAAAAATTTATTTGCGGTTTCTACTTCCTGATTAATTACCAGCTGACGTAATTTGCGTACATCTCCACCCGCACAAAATGCTTTTGGTGTAGTCGAGTCCAACCAAATTGCTTTTACTTGCTCATCATCACGGAAGTCTTCAAATACTCGTAATAGAGCCGTTACGATTGATTCATCTAAAGCGTGTAATGATTTAGGTCGATTCAAACGTACGATACGCCAACCATTTTTCGCTTCTTCAACTACCAAATCCGGATGATAGCTATTTACATTGGGAGAGTTCATCATGCGTCCAATTGCCAGTCTATGGGCTCAATGCCATGTTGTTTCAAATATTGATTTGTTTTGGAAAACACTTTACATCCAAAGAAACCACCACGATTAGCCGCAAGTGGCGATGGATGTGCAGCAGTTAAAACCAAGTGTTTTTCTCTATTTATACGTTGTCCTTTACGTTGTGCATAAGCACCCCATAAAATAAAAACAATGTGTTCACGTTGTTCATTTAAAACATCAATTACTGCGTCAGTAAACTCTTCCCAACCTTGTTTTTGATGTGATGTGGGTTGCCCTGCTTCTACAGTAAGTACACTGTTTAATAAAAGTACACCTTGCTCAGCCCATTTGGTTAAATCACCATGACGAGAAACCGGCACACCCAAATCTGTATGTAGTTCATGAAAAATATTACGTAAAGATGGTGGTAATGCAACCCCTCTTTGAACCGAGAAACTTAAGCCATTTGCCTGATTTGGACCATGATATGGATCTTGCCCTAATATAACGACTTTCACATGATCTAACGGCGTAATATTTAAAGCATTAAATATTTGTTTACTTGGTGGATATATGGTTTTTTGAGCCTGTTTTTGTTGAAACAAAAAGTCTCTTAAACTATCCATATAAGGACTCAGTAAAAATGGAGTTAATGATCTTTTCCAGCTTTCTTCTAATTGAACTTTACTGAGTTTGTCTTGCTGTTGCTCAGTTAATTGCATTAATGTCATCCTAGATCAATTTTCATTTCTACAAACAAAAGGAAGTTAACTTACACTTCTACTTGTAAGTTAACATGCGGATTATGAAACTTAATCCCTTGTTTTAAATTTTCATACATATCTGGATCAGCCCATTCGGATTGGACTTGTTCTGAAAAAATAATTCCCTCAAGGTTTAACAGCCCCATTTGTTCATTTTGAATATCCTCAAGAAAACTTTGGGCATAACCTGTATCGGTTTCATGAACAATCACTGAATAGACTTCAACATCACCTTCCCCATTTTGGGTAACAGTAGATTGTAATACTTGCTGAGCTAAATAGAAGAAGATTCGAGAAAATTGCTCAGCAGATGGCGAAACTGGTAAAGAGATCCAACGCGCGCTAAAAGTCTTACAAGCATCAATATATTGTGGATCATCTTTTTCCCAGAAACAAATCGCATGATCAAAGCTATCGAAAAGGTCCTTAATTACGCCTTTTAACAGCCCAAAATCATATACCATTTGTCCATGATCTAATTTCGAAGCTTTAAGTAATAACTCGACTTTATAACTATGCCCATGAATAGATCGCTTACAACGATCCGATGTACAGTTACGTACAACGTGTGCATTTTCAAACTTAAATAACTTACGAATTAACATGTGCCAAATCGATCATTCCTTCTAAGAACATTATTATAAAGCAAAAGATAAAAACTTCGCACCACTTTTCAAATAGAAACAATTAGCAAAAAGTATGATAAGAGATGTGAAGAAATTTTGAAGATATTGATTTTTACTTTAAATACTGCCTATACAGAAGTATGACCTCATCCCTTTTATTAATAAGTTTCAAGTATTACAGACTCAGAAAAAATATCAATAAATTTATTTAGTTAAATGGAGCCATGCTTCTTGAATAAACATATACTTGCTTATCTTTTCTCATTAAAGCACTAGTAAACTGTCGCTTCCTATTATTTAGAACAACTTCAATCTGAGCTTGAAAGAAGCTGGATTTAACATCAATAAGGCTATTTACTTGATTTTTCTTTTGACTATCAACCGCTGAAAAAGCATTCAATTGCCATAATTCATCTACATTTTGGAAGAACTTTAAATTTTGTTGGCGTGTCTGTAATTCTCTTTCGATAGCCCCTATATCTAATTTTTCATCCATACTTGCTAAAACCAATGGCGAAGCAGTATTAATATTTAACTTCGAATTTTCTGGTAAAGCAGAAATATATGGAGCGATTAGATCAAATTTTTTTCCATCAAAGCCTCTCACTAGCTTTAACTCTTCAATACGGTGGAATTTAGTATTCGCAGCCATGTAACCTGGATCCAAACCTTCATAATAACTACTTTCTGCCCCCATTGGCCCAGTTGGCTCATCATTTGGATCTTGCCAATCAATCACAGCTTGGCTTAATTCGGCTGGTAATCCCACACGTACCAATAAACGTTCAAACCAACTTTTAGCATCTTCATTTACAATGCCTTCCCCATTAGTTAGATTATTTAAATTAAATTTACCAGACTCATCAAGCAAACGACCGGATACTGAACCATCTTCAATAGGAAACGGAGGCATAGGTTGTGCCCATGTCTCTTTTAAATGATCTACTCCACCTGCATTATTTGCATCTTGAATTAATAATTCTGAAAAAAAGGCTTCTGCACTTTTTGCATAAAGCAAAGATTGATTTTGGCGCATTAAGTAGGCTGTATTTTCCATAGTATTATTTTGATGCTTGGCAATAGAAGCCGCTAAAATTGTAGCTAAGGCAACCATAATAAGTATTGTCAGTAAAGCGACACCCTGTTGGTGTTTGTAACTAACGGCCATTATGAATTACCTTCCTGTGAAAGCGATAAGTCACCCTGATTTAAGCTATAAATCCATTCATAATTTACACCAGCGACTGTAAGTTGGATTTTTATCCCTTTCGGTAATTTTTTTAACTCATTAGGTTTCGTTGGATCAATATTAACCTCGGGCCATTTTGTGACTTCTTGCGGAGTCAAAACCATAATCTGATATTGGTCGACTTGACTTAACAAAGTACTCGATAAAGGTTGCTCTCTGTTCGAAGTATTTAAATTTGTATATTTAAGACGATATAGTTTTTTTTGATCTGCATCATAACGATATTCAATTCGTTCAAATGGTGATAAGCCTTGTTTTAAAGGATCTGTTACCCCAGCTTTACTAAAACGTAGAATTTGATTATCGATTTCTAAAGCTGGATGAAGTTGCCCACCTTGGTTGGCGGATAAAGGGATAATCTGCAAAGTATCACGAAGAATTTGTTGATAAGCATCTTGTAATTCAAATAAATGCACTTCATGTTCGGCATTACGATCACGAACTTTGAGCAAGTAATCGAAAATTTTCCACCCCAATAAAGATAAAACCGCAAAGATAGCGATCGCGACTAACAATTCAACCAAAGTAAATCCTGAGGCGCGAGTTAATCGAGCACTGCTCGATCGTGCTGCAAGGCGAGAAGCAAAGCTGCGGATGTGAATATATTTATTTTTTATCATTATTTTGCTTTCACTGGATAATTAAAAAAGACCATATGTGTAATGCCATTTTGTACTTTTCCCTTATCCGGATCATACAAACTCACTTGTAAATCAATTTTTTGAACATTCGGGCTAATAGTAGATTGAGCTGACTTATCAATTTGCCAAGTTTCACCTTGGGAAGTTACTTGCTTACTTTGAGTTCCTTGCAACCATTCTTGATTAATCTCCATCATAGCAACTTCATTCATTGCTACAAACTGAGCTTTTGTTCGCAAAATTGCATTTGAAGTGGACTGAGTGTACTGCATTGCCACTTTAGTTAAAGCGACAGCTGCGACAGCAAAGATTGCCAAAGCAACCATAACTTCTAAGAGGGTAAAGCCTTTAGATTTCATTTATTTTACCCAAGTGATCTATTTGTATTTCTGAACCAATCGGTTTTTGTTCTAAATAAAATTGTATTTTAACGGTTTTAGCTTCTCCATTGCCAAACCAGATGAGTTGAGGCGTTTGTCCTCCAATCAAATCTGTATTTTTAGCTTTAGAATAATTCTGGTCATCTAAGGGTTGTACTGAAAAAGACACATGGGCAGGAAGTTGCCGTGTTTTAAACTCAGTATATTTCTGCCAACGGTTTTTTATATCTTGTACTTGTAAGGTGCTTTGATCGTGATATTCATAAAGTTCATAAGAAAATGGTGAGACATCTGTCTCACCATGAGTTTCTAAAGCCAATACACGTGATTGATCGATCGATTCTTTATTAATTTTCTGTAAATCGAGTAAAAATAACTCTCTCGCCTGCATTGCTTTTTTTTGGTCGACGCCACCTATATTCAATACAACCAGAGAAGTCATAATTGTCATAATCACAATGACTACCATCACTTCTATGAGGGTAAAGCCTTTTTGTGATTGAAATGGTAGATTCGATTTCATATCGACCTATTAAGCATACTGCTCAACTGCTTGTTTGGGTAAGGCTAATGCCTGGTCAATATAGGCTACTCGTAAAGTATCTCTTGAACCCAAATAACGTTGATAAAAGCTTGAATTCAGAATTGCAGCAGCTCCATGAGTGAGTGACCAAATTGAAGCCAAGTAATCTCGTGTAGTCATATGACTCTGGATTGACTCTAAATAGTGATCAGTCATACGAATAATAATACGTAAGCGTTGCTTTCTCACTTGGTAGAGTTCATTAAAAAGATGGTGCACACCTTGGGCAGTAATTGAAAGCTTTTCTTCAATTTGGTGAAACAGCACTGTTCTTTCCGGATGGTGCAAATGATGCAACATAAAGAAAGCTAAATGTTCTGGAAAAGCCTTTTCAGTATCTTGAACCATTTCCAGTAACATGCGCTCATTACGAATAATTAATAGCATGTACAATTCATCTTTACTTTGAAAGTGCTTGTACAAAGTACCTTTTGCCAAATCAAGCTCAGCAGCCAGCACATCAAGTGTCATTCCGGCTTCGCCATTTTCTAACAACAACTGTTCCGCAACTTGAAATATTAATGCTTCTCTTGCTCGGAACTGAGCTTGACGGTCCATCTTCACGCAATTACTCTCTTTATATAGTTTCTATAAGTTAAATCGCTTTAAGTAAATTTTCAAAATTCTGCGAGGTGATTCTTGCAATTTCCTCAACTGGCTTATCATATACCTCACTTAGTGCTTTCGCTACATAAGGTACATATTTTGGTTCATTCGTTTTACCACGATATGGTACGGGAGCCAAATAAGGGCTATCTGTCTCAATCAAAAGCCGATCTAAAGGAACTTGCTTGGCTACATCTCGTAGATCTTGAGCATTTTTAAATGAAACAATTCCTGAAAAGGAAATATAGTAACCACAGTCCAATACAGCTTTTGCTGTTTCCCAGTCCTCAGTAAAACAGTGCAAAATACCATGTGTAGATTGTTCAGCTCGAATAATATCCACCGTATCATGTTTTGCTGAACGTGTATGAACAACTACTGGTTTTTTAACATTTTTAGAGGCTTGAATATGACGAGCAAAACAATCTTTTTGCTCATTAATAAAGTCAGTGCTGTGGTAATAGTCTAAACCTGTTTCACCTAAAGCCCACACCTTTTCTGATTGAGCCAATTCAGTCAAATACTCAGTCGTTGCTCGAGCCATAGTATCAACATCCTCACACGGATGTACGCCTACCGTATACCCCACATCTTCATGACGCTTTGCGATTTCAGCTAAAGCAATATAATCATCAAGGTCAACTGAAATTGCCATAAACTTAGAAACACCTTCTGCTCGCGCAGCAGCAAGTGCTAGATCTAAATCACCGTTATAAGGCGTTAAATCTAACATTGTTAAATGGCAATGGGTATCAACAAACACTGTTCTTTCCTATCTGCTTACATGGTATAACTTGGGCGATCTAAAGACATACTACCAGCTAAAATCCGCTCAGCTTCAGCTTTATAGTAAATTCCTTTATCACCACTCAATTGAATTGCGAAACCTTGCGGTTTAAATCCACTTTGCTTATGTGAAATCCAAACTACTTTACCAGTTAAAGGAATTTTTTGTGATTGTTCTGGTAACGTAGCTAAAATAAAAATTTCCTGACCCATCTTCACTTTTTGCTTCGATGGTACAAACAAGCCCCCACCTTGTACATATCCCATATAACTTGCTTGCAATGTTGCTCTATCTGGAATATTGACCTGAATAATTCCACCCATTTGTGGTTGCATTAGTGTTCCCCTTAAACGTTCATTAATTTTATAAAAAGTTGATCTATGATGAGTTGTGTTTGTACATTCTGTTCAACTAATCTTTTAGATTGCTGTAATTCCTCATAAAGACTGAATAAGCTTTCTAAATTATAGTTTTGCGCTAATTGATCGAACTGTAAATCAATATTTTTCTGTGGTTGATTGAGCTTGACACAAATTAAATCCCCTAACAAGTATTCAAGAAGCATCATAAAATCACTAAAGTTGAGTTCTTTTTGCCATTTAGCCGAATAAAATAAAGGCATATTTTTTTGATTTACAACTTTAGTCCAATCTTCTAAAAAAGACTGTCTTTTAGCAAACCAATCACTAGTCGCAATTTCAACTGCTTGCAACGGCATATCATTAGAAAGGCCTAGCAATAATTCAGGTGGTACAGATGCTGTTTCCGCTAAATGTTCATTTAGATAAGATGTGGCTTCTGTATATGAAATACGGTCTAAAGCAAAATGCTGTAAGCGACTTCGAATGGTTGCCGGTAATTTCAAATAATGATCGGCCAACAAGATTAAAACGACGCGTTCACCTGGCTCTTCTAAGGTTTTTAGCAGCGCATTTGATGACGCAAGATTTAAAGCTTCAGCTGGCTCAATAACAACAACACGCCATCCCTCACCAGTTTGTTGTACAAATGGCAATAAATCTCGAATTTTTTCTATTTTAATTTTTGCATTCTGTTTTTTATTTTCTTCATCTGTCGTGATATGAACATAGTTTGGATGCGTATCTGATTTTAACCATTGACAGCTACTACATTCACCACAAGCACCTTGAGGTTGTTTATTTAAACAAAGTACCCACGCTAAGAAATGCTTAGCAAAAGCATGTTTACCACAACCTTGTTTACCATAAAATAATAAGCCATGCCCAATATTAGGAAAACGTGTTGTTAACGTTTCCCACATTGTCTGTTGCCACGGATAAACCTTAGAAGTCACATTCTGATTCATTAAATTAACGCTTACTCAAAAGACTCAACAGGCATATTATTTAAACGATCAAGATCTGCTTGAGTGTCAACACCTGGTGGTAAATTCGCTTCTGCTACAGCAATAGCAATACGGTGTCCATTTTCTAAAACACGCAATTGCTCAAGACTCTCGAGCTTTTCAAGTTTACCCATTTCCCATGTAACATATTCTTGTAATAAGCTCACACGATAAGCATATAAACCTAAATGACGAAATGCTTGGCTATGTAAAGTTGGTTCAGCTTGTTTAGCACTATCTCGATCATAAGGAATAGTTGCACGACTAAAATATAATGCTTCATTTTGTTTAGACATGACTACTTTTACGATACTATCACGCTGAAATTCATCCAACGCATGAATAGGCTCACATAATGTAGACATTGAACAGTTTGGCTTATCAACCAAAAGCTTTGCAACTTGCTGAACAAGCTGGGCTGGCAGTAATGGCTCATCGCCTTGTACATTTACAATAATGTCATCAGCATCCCATCCTTTAATACGAGCAACTTCACTTAAACGATCTGTTCCCGATGGATGGTCTGCACTTGTTAAAACAACATCAACGCCCTCTGCACAACATATTTCAGCGATACGTTCATCGTCCGTTGCTACACATAGGTCATCGAAACCTTCAACTTTTTTTGCTTGATCCACTACACGTAAAATCATAGGACGATCATGAATAAGTAACAATGGCTTACCTGGCAAACGCGAACTTGAGAAGCGTGCTGGAATGACGATATGTTTCATTTTTTCTTCCTAAGATATTTGAATATCAAGCTTTTGCAATTGCTGATTTAAAACCTGATAGCACTCTTCAGACAAAACAGCTTTAACTGGCACGACCCAAATAGGTCGTTTAAATTCTGGATGCTTTTTAAGTAATGGTAACAACTTAACTGCATCTTTTTCAGTTGTAATGATAGGTTGGTCATCATTAAATAGAAGGTCATCAATACTGTAATCATGATGATCACGAAAAGCATGCTCTTGAAATTGTTTCACCCCTAAACCTTTAAGTGTTTGGTAAAAGCGCTGAGGAAAACCAATACCGACTACTGCATGGTAATTATTTTGAATATTGAATGATAATTCAGTTGCCGAAGAAGGATTCAATAAGTAAGGCTGGCCTGCATCAAGATGCATATGCAATGTAGTTGTTGGTGTGAAAGTATGCTCAATTACCGTACTAGTTTTTAAACGTTCCACAGGTTCACGTAAATATCCCTCTGGTAATAACTTTCTATTTCCAAGGCCACGATTTTGATCAAGTACGATCCATTCTATTTGGCGACCTAATGCCCAATGTTGCAACCCATCATCACTAATAATTAAATCTAGTTTAGTCGATGCTAATAATAACTCGATTGCTACTTGTCTATTGGGTCCTACTGCCATAGGTACGCCAGTTGACTGTACAATCAAAGCAGGTTCATCTCCTGCTTCAGCTGCTTGACTGGCCGATGTTACCAACATAGGAAAAGGGCCAGCTCCACCATAGCCTCTACTAATTACCCCTACCTTTACATCATGCTGCTTTAGATAATTGACCAGCTCTATTAATAATGGAGTTTTTCCACTTCCCCCCACCGTAATATTGCCAATTACCATGACCGGCACAGGTGCGGTATAAACTTTTTTAAAGCCTGAACTATAAAGATAACGATTTAGTAAAAACCCAGCACGATACAAGCAAGACAAAGGACGTAAAACAATCAACCAACTTGATTGCTTATTCCATGCATTTTGGATCAGCTGGGCTAAAGACATACTTAATGGTCCTCAAAATTACGCTGATGTAATTGATAATAAGCACCGTGCTTAGCAAGTAATTCTTGATGAGTACCTTGTTCAACAATTTGTCCGCGGTCCATCACAACAATACGATCCGCATTTTCAATGGTTGATAGACGGTGAGCAATCACAATCGTTGTACGATCTTGCATAGCTTCATCAAATGCTTGTTGAATAAAGTGTTCAGATTCATTATCAAGCGCACTTGTCGCCTCATCCAAAATGAGAATTGGGGCATTTTTCAAAATTGCACGAGCAATTGCAATACGTTGACGTTGACCACCCGATAAATTTAGACCTTGAGCACCCAAAACAGTATCGTAGCCATTTGGTAAGTTCATAATAAAGTCGTGGGCATAAGCAGCCTTTGCTGCAGCTATTACGTCTTCATCACTTGCATTATGTAACTGACCATAAGCAATGTTTTCACGTACAGTTCGGTTAAACAAAACAACTTGCTGATTTACCATTGCAATTTGTGTACGCAAACTTGAAAGCTCAATATCACGTATTGGCAAATCATCTAAATAAATTTGACCACTTGAGATTTCTTGGAAACGTACCAACATGTTCACTAAAGAAGTTTTACCAGCACCAGAGCGCCCTACCAATGCAACAGTTTCGCCTGGACGAATATCTAAAGAAAAGTCTTTAATCGCTTGCGTACTGTCAGCATAGTTAAGTACAACATGGTCAAAACGAATTGCACCTTGCAACTGCGGTTTAAGTTCACCACTATTTTGCTCTTCAGGTAAATCTAATAATTCAAAAACTGAGTGTGCAGCTGCTAAACCCCGCTGTAACTTTTCATTCACATCTGTCAAGTTTTTAACAGGCTTTGAAAGTAACCCTGCTGCCGTAATATATGCAACAAACTCACCAGCAGTTGTATTCCCTAAAATTTGTGGTCTTAATGCTAACCATACAATTAGAGCCATTGCACAAGCCATTACCACTTGAACAACAGGACTATTTAGGTTTTGCACAATCACCATTTTTAAACCACGTTTTAAGTTTTCTTCCGATGACTTATAGAAACGCTCTTGTTCTGACTCTTCACCAGCGAAACTTTTAACAACTGCATTACCATTAATACTTTCTTGCACTACATGGTTAACATCACCCATAGTGTCCTGAACTTGCATCGAAAGCTTGCGCATTCTTTTTGAAGCTTTACGCACCAAAATCCCAATTACAGGTAAGAACACCATAATACAAATTGTTAAACGCCAATTGGTATAGAACAAATAACCTAACAACCCCAATGTAATCATGCCATCTCGAACAATGGTTTTTAATGATTCAGATGAAGCAGCTGTAAGTTGCTCGACGTTATACATAATTTTGGCAGTAATATGACCCGAAGAGTTATCGAGATAATATTGAGCCGGCAGTCTTAGAAGTTTTGCATAAACTTCTTGGCGAATACTAAAAACCAAACTACGCGAGATCACAGCCGTATAGTACCCCCCCATAAATAGGCCAAGGCCACGGAAGAATACCAATAAAATGATTAATAAAGGGAACCAATCCAGATCCGCTCTACTCGCATTTTGAATTGCATCAATAATAAATTTAATGAGCTTAGCAACAGAAACCTCCGTTGCTGAGTTCATACCGAACCCGATAAGAACTAATAAGGCCACGCCCCAATAAGGTTTTAAATAGGATATGAGACGCAAATAAACCTTAAAATCTTGATTCACTCAGAAAAACCTCTAGAAGGAACTTTGGTACTAATATTGATGTTAACAAAACCGAGTTGTCCTGCTACATCCATAACACGAATAACATCCTGATGGGATGCTTTTGCATCAGCAGCAATGATAAACATAAAGTCACGTCGCTCTTGAGCAATTTGCTTAATTGCAGTGCTCAAATCAGCCACATCTTTGGTAGATAGCGCCTGACCATTCACGGCGTAATGTCCGCTAGAGTCTACCACGACTTCAATTTTATGATCGTACTGTTTTGGTGGAACACCTTGTGCATCTGGTAAAGTTAAATTGATGCGACTTGGCTGATTAAAAGTGGTAGATAACAATAAAAACACTAGAATGAACAATAAACAGTCAATCATAGGTGTTAGATTGATATGAATGTCTTCAACCTGAGAACGTTTAAACTTCATATTGCGATCTACCCATCAACCAACGCGGCGATGTTCTTGCATGACTGAAGAACGTTTGTAAAACAATGAGGCATGAAATAGCGTAGATTGTTGCTCTAACTCAGCAATATAATCTTGCACTACTCTTTGAAAATATCGATAGGAAATAAGTGCAGGAATTGCAATGAGCATACCAACTGCTGTTGTGATCAAAGCCTTGGAAATACCGGGAATCATTAAACTAGGACTACCTGCCGAACCAAAATCAATAACCAAAAAAGACTCAATAATTCCCACAACTGTTCCAAGCAGCCCTAGTAGAGGCGCTATAGCACTTAAGGTCCCTAAGAAGTTAATATTTTTTTCTAAATAAGAAATTTCTTGAGAAGCCATAGCTTCCATTTGTGCTCGAGCAAATTGTTCGCCATGTTCCTGATGCTCAAAACCAGCTTTTAGAATATTGCCCAATGCCGTGCTTTGCGCATTAGTATCCTGTTCCAAATTTGTTATGACAACAGAAATATCTGCACTGCCATCATTCATTAGTACTTTAGGTAAAACTTGTGAACGTCTTAAACGTACAAAACGCTCAATACTAATTGCGACGGTTAAAATTGAACACAAAATTAAAGGCAGCATTAACCAGCCGCCCGCTTTCACAAGTTCCCACATATTTTCTTCCCCAAGAATATAAATTAGAAATATATGACCTAACTTAGAATTAATCTGGTAAACAAATATTCAAAATACCATCTAACTCATCGAGTGAATGATAGTGAATAACAAGCTTACCTTTACCTTTCTGGTTATGATCAATTTTAACATTGGCACCAAAACGTTCTGATAATTTCTGAGTTAGTTGCTCAATGTCTGGTGCAACAGGAGCTTTTTCCTTTTCCTGTTTAGGCTCGTTCCAATCGCGTACTAACTGCTCAGTCTGACGAACAGATAATCCTTTTTCAATTACAATTTTTGCAACTTCAAGTTGTTCTTTGCCCTTTAAAGTTAAGATGGCACGAGCATGCCCCATATCAAGCTGGCCTTGCTGCATAAATTCTTTAATGTCATCAGCCAAGCTCAACAGACGTAATAGATTACTTACCGTTGTTCTTGCTTTACCGACTGTATCAGCAATTTCTTGATGGCTTAAACCGAATTCATCATGGAATCGTTGTAGCGCTAACGCTTGATCAATCGGGTTTAAATCTTGACGTTGAATATTTTCAATAAGTGCTAAAGCAATAGCAACCTGATCATTTAAATCACGAACAATTGCAGGGATTTCCGTTAATCCAGCAATTTGAGCTGCGCGCCAACGACGCTCACCTGCAATAATTTCGTAAGGATGAGCTTCATCATCTACAGGACGAATAACAATTGGCTGCATTACCCCATGTTTTTCAATAGAGGATGCCAACTCTTGCAAATCATGCTCATGAATAAAACGACGTGGTTGATATTCACCTCGTTTCAACAACTTCACATCAATTTGCTTTAACTGACCATGATCAAGCGCTTGAGCTTCTAGTTGTAATTTTTCTTTTTGAATTGAACCAAGTAATGCATCTAAACCACGACCTTTCGCCAATCCGCGTTTTTTGATGCTCATACTTTACTTCCTTTCTTCACTTTACTTTTCTTTAACATCTCAGCCGCAAGATTTAAGTATGCAACTGCACCTTTCGAACTTTTTTCAAAATAAATTACTGGCAAACCATGTGCTGGAGCTTCAGCCAAACGAACATTACGTGGAATCACAGTGTCGTAGAGTTTCTTACCAAAATATTGTTCCAACTCAGCAGATACATCGCGAGTTAAGGCATTACGCGCATCATACATGGTGCGTAAAACACCAATAATTTCCAAATCTGGATTTAACGCTTTTTGAATACGATCGATCGTTTGAGTTAAATCTGCCAAACCTTCTAATGCATAGTACTCGCATTGCATTGGAATGATTACACCATCTACTGCAGCTAAAGCATTCACGGTAATTAAACTTAAGCTAGGCGCACAATCAACAATAATGTAATCGAATGAGTCCCGGATTTCATTCAAAGCATTCTTTAAAATGAACTCACGACCTTCTTGCTCTGCAATGGCAAGCTCGACACCAGAAAGTTCACGGTTTGAACCCAAAACTTTATATCCAACCTCAGCTTTTTGAATTGCCGTTTCGATTGGCACTTCACCCAATAACACATCCGTAATTGAGTAAAGTAGATCATTCTTTTGAATACCAGACCCCATCGTAGCATTACCTTGCGAATCTATATCGACAAGTAGCACACGTTTTTTCAATACAGCTAGTGACGCTGCAAGATTTACTGCAGTCGTTGTTTTACCAACACCACCCTTTTGGTTTGCAATCGCAATAATTTGAGCCATGGTAACCCTAATACTTTTTATTTAAATTCGTTGAAGTAAAAGTAAATGACGTTGTTCATCAAGTCTCGGTACATGCAGTTCAATCACTTTACATGAAAATTCCTGCTTAAGCTCTTCCATTTCTTCAACTGGAATCAGTCCTTTCATCGCGGCAATTATACTCTGCTCATGTAAATATGGACGCGCAGCCTCAACAAAATCTGTTAATGATGCAAATGCACGACTTGTTATTACATCAAATTGGCCAAGTTCATCAATTGTATCTTGATTTTCAACACGCGTTTGCACAGCTATTACGTTTTTAAGCTTAAGGTCAGCAATAAACTGTTTCAAAAAACGAATTTTCTTACCATTTGAATCAAGCAATACACAAGAGCGTTCTGGCTGACATAAAGCAATGATCATGCCTGGCATGCCACCACCTGTGCCTACATCGAGCAAACGACCTGCTGGCAAATCTTTCAAAATACTTAGGCTATCCAACAAATGCTTCACTAACATTTCTTTTGGATCACGAATCGCTGTTAGATTATAAGCTTTGTTCCAAAGTACCAAAGCATCTTGATACTTCAACAATAATGTCAAAGCTTCATCGCTAAGCGATAAACCTAATTTTTGACTACCCTGTTGTAACTCTTGAAAAAACGGATGCATAAACAGATAACATCTAAGTAAAATTTAAAACAAAGTATACCCATTTATGCATCGTGGAACACTAGTTAACGATTAGGGATTACGCAGTTAATCGTAGAAGCCTTCACGAATTTGCAAATCTAGCTCCATTAAACGCTCAGGCGTTCCCACATCTACCCATGCACCTTTAAGCTTTTCACCAGATATTTTTTGATTGTGCATCGCTTGCTTCAACAATGGGGCTAAAGGACGCTTACCAGCTTCCAATCCATCAAAAAGCTTAGGATGGATAACAGATACACCACTAAAAGTGAGGTTCTCGCCCTTCACATCTTGATCAAACGCAAAAGCGCGTCCATTTAATAATGTAAAGTCGCCTTCGGGATGCTGTTTAGGATTATCAACTAATACAAGATGTGCCAAATCATCATTTAACTTAATATGGCGTAGGGCTTCAAAATCCATTGTAGTCCATACATCTCCATTCACCAGAATGAAAGGATCTGTTCCAAGCAGTGGCAAAGCATTAATAACTCCACCAGCGGTTTCCAGCCCTTCTTCTTCTCGTGTCCAACGGATATCCACACCAAATTGAGAGCCATCTCCCAAGCTACTGATGAGTTTATCGGCCAACCACGCAGAATTTATGACTATTTCGGTCACACCAATTTTCTTAAGTTTTTCAATATGCCACACAATAAGTGGCTTACCACCTACCTCAAGCAGAGGCTTTGGTGTATATAGTGTGAGTGGACGCATACGATTGCCCAAGCCAGCAGCTAGAATCATTGCTTTCATTATGCTGCAACCTCATAAGGGCCATATTTTTCAATAAATTTAGGCATTACTGAACTGTGAATAAACGCCATGAAGTCATCAAGCTCATGATAGCCGCGGCTCTCTTCAAGTAAATACCACATGACTCGTGGTAAATCTTTCAAATAACCAGACTTACCATCTCGCTCGAACAAACGGACAAAGATACCTAAAATTTTGATATGGCGTTGAATTGCCATTAAATCAGCATCACGTTTAAATTGGTCAAAGCTTCGGTTTTGTCTAGCAGATGCTGGTAAAAGCTCATAGAACACTTTAAACCATTGATAAACACGCTCAGCATTCCACTGCACGTATGCATCACGTGTAATCGAGATCAAATCATACGTATCAGCACCAATAACCGCGTCTTGGAAGTCAATTACTCCCAACTCTTCTTCATTAGCAATTTTCATTAAATTACGGCTATGAAAATCACGATGTACAATAACTTGCGGTTGAGCTAATGCTGCCTGAGCCAAGAAATCAAATGCATCATCAATAGTTTTCTTTTGCTCAACTGTTGGATGGATATCGAGTGACGGTAACATCCAATCTGTTAACAACTGCATTTCCGATAAGAGCTTTTCATAAGAATAAGCCGGGAAGTGTTCAGCGCCATTAATCGATTGCAAATGAATAAGCTGTTTAAAGCTCTGCTCATAATATTGATCAACTGTTTCATCATTTAACAATGTAGACAGCAGCACATCACCAAAGTCTTCTAACAATAAAAAACCTTGATTTAAATCTTTTGCAACGATCTGAGGTACCCGAACCCCATGCCCTGCAAAAAACTCGTCAATGGTCACAAACGGAACACAGTCTTCTTTTTCAGGAGGTGCATCCATAAGCATATACGTTTTATTTTGTAACTGGATGCGAGCATAACGTCGAAAGCTTGCATCCCCTGCTAAATAAGCGATCTGAAATTGATCATTTTCAAGAACAGATGTAAGCCATGTATGTATCAATTGTTCACGTTGTGTATTCATTTGCAATAAAATCTAAAACAAGCTGAGATTTTTGAAGGGTTAAGTGTAGCCACTTATAAACTTTTTCTCTATGATGCGACAATAATTAATTGTGAATTAGCATACTTGGTTAATGAGACAATGAAGCATCAGTTTAAATTTAATCCTTTAGCGACCGCTATTTTTACGCTCTTATGTAGTGGCTCCATACAATCAAGTTATGCTGAGTCAGCTGGTGTTGTCTCCAACATAGACAATAATCAACTTAAGGCGAGTATTAAGGAAGCCTATCCAGGGCAGGAATTCTTTCAACAATATTATGTTGATAAATCTGCTCCTGAGGCGCAATTGCGCAATAATAAATATTTGAGTTCAGCATTCTGCCAAGGAACTTGGATTACACCAATTAATCCTGAAACTAAAGCGTTAGATGCAGATAAGGCTACTTCAGTTGTAACAGCTGATTATGGGCACTACAACCCTGCTGGCGACTCTGTGTTGGAAGGAAACGTGGTGATAGATCAGGAAGGCCGTACAGTTCGTGCCGATAAAGTCACCATCGATAAAACTCAAACATTTGCCCATGCACAAGGCCGAGTACAGTTAGCTCAAGGCGGCTTACTCTCTCAAAGTGATGAAATTAATTACAATTTAAAGACTCAAACCGGAAATTTAGATAATAGTTTTTATATTTCTGAACAACAACATGCCCATGGTCATGCTGGGAAGATCGAGAGAACCTCTCCGAATGTAATGGTTCTCAATGAGGCGACTTACACAACCTGTCCGCCAGGCCAGAAACCAAGTTGGAAAATTCAAGCCAACAAAATTGAGTTGAACCAAGAAACTGGGCGCGGTGTTACGCGCGGAACAAAACTATATGTAAAAGATGTTCCAGTTCTAGCAGTTCCCTACTTTAACTTCCCGATTGATGACCGCCGTACTACAGGTATCCTCAACCCACAATTTGGTTTCTCAAACGATGGTGGTATTGAACTTTCGGTTCCTGTTTATTTAAACCTTGCGCCTAATTACGATGCAACAATTACGCCACGTTACTTAGCAGATCGTGGGGCAATGTTACAAGGTGAATTCCGATATTTGACGGATGGGTTTGGTGCCGGACAGATTTGGGGCGGCATTTTGCCATCTGATAAAGAATATGATGATAAAGACCGTAAAGATTTCCATTTTTTACATAATTGGGATATCAACGACCAATGGTCTACCAACCTTGAATATAACTACGCATCAGATAAAGACTATTTCTCTGATTTAGATAGTAGCCCTAACTCTAAAACAGATCTTAACTTGCGTAGAGCTTGGGAACTTAACTATCAGCATGGTATTCCGGGTTTAAAAGCACAGCTCAAAGTCGAAGATTTCCAGACCCTTGACCCAGAAGTAAAAGACGTCAATAAACCATACGCCCGCTTACCTCAATTTTTATTAAATTATGTCACTGGTAATCCACTAGGACTACAATACGAATTTAATAACGATACTGCTTATTTTAAGAAATCAATTAACGATGATTCTGCACAAGAAAGTAGCGGTACGCGTATTTATAACCAGTTTGCAACACGTTATAACTATCGAACACCAGCAGCCTTTGTAATTCCTGAGGTTTCTGTACGTTCTATTCAAACCTTCTATGACAAGGACAGTATCGCCTCTCAAGGTTTAGATGGCGGTTCTGAAAACAAATCAGTCGTTGTGCCACAATTTACATTGGACACTGGATTGAATTTTGAACGTGAGGGCAAATATTTACAAACACTTACACCACGCGCCTTCTATGCCTATGCGCCATACAAAAATCAAGATGGCTACCCAAACTTTGACTCAACCACTGCGTCAATTAGTTACGATCAGTTATTTAACCCTTACCGCTTCTATGGACATGACCGCCTTGAAGACAATAACTTTTTATCGTTAGGTGTAAGCTATAGTCTTTTTGACACAGTAGGCTTAGAGCGTTTACGCGCAAGTGTGGGCCAAAGCTATTATTTTGAAGATCGCCGCGTCACCTTGAAACAACAAGATGAAATTGATACTGAACGTAATACAGGTCCTGTTGTTAGCTTATCAAGTCAACTTAATCAAAATTTCACCATTGCTGCAAACTCGGCCTGGATGTCAAATGGCGATAATGCACAGCGTGATTTTCAACTTTACTATACAGGCGATAAAGGAAATCTATATAACTTAGGCTATTTCTATCGTAAAGATATTCCTGGTCGTCAAGACACTTATGACCAAGTTGTTGCATCGTTTATACAACCAATTAAAGACAATTGGCGTATTATGGGGCACGTACAATATGACATGGACAATGATGTTGCCCGTGAATTATTACTAGGTGTTAATTATGAATCGTGTTGCTGGGGCATTTCTGTCTATGGCCGTTCATACTATAACGATCTAGACGATCCAAAATCTCCAGATGTTAGTGAAAAGCGCGCGATCATGGCCGAAATTACACTCAAAGGTTTAGGTGGTTTAAACAATAAACTCGCGTCTTTACTTGAAAATCGCGTTTTAGGTTTTAACAAAATTAATCAATCTTGGACACAACGTTAATGAAGACAAAACATCTTAAACAGTTTTTTAAAGCGACAACCCTTGCTGTATTAATATCTTCATCAATGCATAGTTTTGCCCAACCTACTGATGAAGTTGTGGCAATTGTGGACAATAGCGTAATTTTAAAAAGTGACCTTGAACAAGGAATGGCTGAAGCAGCTCACGAATTGCAAGCACAAAAAAAAGAAGTTCCACCTCAACAATACTTACAATTTCAAGTATTAGACCAGCTCATCTTACGTCAAGCACAACTTGAACAAGTTAAAAAATATGGCATCAAACCTGATGAGAAAAGTCTAAATGAGGCTGTACTTAAAGTTGCAAGTCAATCAGGTAGCAAAAGCCTAGAAGCCTTTCAACAAAAATTAGATGCGATTGCACCTGGAACTTATGAAAACTTACGTAGCCGTATTGCTGAAGATTTAGCAATTAATCGTCTGCGTCAACAGCAAGTTATGTCTCGCATTAAAATCAGTGATCAAGATGTAGATAACTTCTTGAAGTCACCACAAGGACAAGCTGCTTTAGGTAATCAAGCCCATGTGATTCATATGCGAATTTCCGGAGACAACCCTCAAGAAGTTCAAAATGTAGCAAAAGAAGTTCGTTCACAACTTGCTCAAAGCAATGATTTAAACGCTCTTAAAAAGCTTTCAACTGCGACTGTAAAAGTTGAAGGTGCAGATATGGGATTCCGTCCTCTTTCTGATATACCGGCTGAACTTGCTGCTCGTATTACTCCACTGCAAGACGGTCAAACAACTGACTTAATTTCTGTACGCGATGGTGTACATGTTCTAAAACTTTTAGAACGTAAGCAAAATGAACAGAAAGCATTAGTACCGCAATATCAGACACGCCATATTCTTATTCAACCTTCTGAAGTGGTAAGCCCTGAAAATGCGAAACAAATAATTGATAGCATTTACAAGCGATTAAAAGCGGGTGAAGATTTCGCTACTCTTGCTGCAACTTATTCAAACGATACAGGTTCAGCACGTGATGGCGGCAGTCTAGGTTGGGTTACGCCAGGTATGATGGTTCCTGAGTTTGATAAAAAAATGCAGGAAATTCCTGTAGGTGAAATTAGTGAACCTTTCCAAACTCAATTCGGCTGGCATATCTTACAAGTGACAGACAAACGCGAAAAAGATATGACACATGAATATCAAGAGCGTATGGCACGTCAAATTTTAGGTGAGCGTCAATTTAACACTGAAATTGATAGCTGGTTGCGTGAAGTACGTGCAAATGCTTATGTAGAAATTAAAGATCCAAGCCTCGACAAAAAGAACTTACAAAAATAAGTTAATCTTTTGTCGTTAAAACCTGTGTTGATCACAGGTTTTTTTATAAACAAAACCCAGCCATTAAAAAACCGGTTATATGAATAACCGGTTTCTATAAATCAGACCCTAACGGGAATTATTTATAACGATCAACCATTTTCTCTAAAGAAATTGGGCGAATCTTGTCAGCATTACCAGCTGTACCGAAAGCTTCATAACGATCGATACAAATTTGTTTCATTGAATCGACAGTTTTAGCGAAATACTTACGTGGGTCAAATTCAGCTGGGTTTTCCGCCATGAAACGACGAATTGCACCTGTTGAAGCTAAACGCAAGTCAGTATCGATATTGATTTTACGTACACCATGTTTAATCGCTTCTACAAGCTGCTCAACTGGTACACCATAAGTCTCACCAATATTACCACCAAACTCGTTAATTACTTTTAACCATTCTTGTGGTACAGAGCTTGAACCGTGCATTACAAGGTGAGTATTTGGCAATGCCGCATGAATTTCTTTAATACGGTCAATTGCTAAAATATCCCCTGTAGGTGGACGTGTAAATTTATAAGCACCGTGTGAAGTACCTACAGCAATTGCTAAAGCATCAACATTTGTATCAGCAACGAATTGTTTTGCTTCTTCAACAGAGGTTAAAAGCTGAGAATGGTCAAGTACACCTTCTGCACCCACACCGTCTTCTTCTCCAGCCATACCTGTTTCAAGGCTACCTAAGCAACCGATCTCACCTTCAACAGATACACCACAAGCATGAGCCATTGCTACCACTTGACGAGTTACATCTACGTTGTAATCGTAAGTTGTAGGAGTTTTACCATCAGCGCCTAATGAACCGTCCATCATCACTGAGCTAAAACCAAGTTGAATAGAACGTTGGCATACATCAGGGCTTGTACCATGGTCTTGGTGCATTACCACTGGAATGTGTGGCCATTCTTCAATTGCAGCCAAAATAAGATGGCGTAAGAATGGAGCGCCTGCATATTTGCGAGCTCCAGCAGATGCCTGAACAATTACAGGTGAATTGGTAGCATCTGCGGCAAGCATAATTGCACGCATTTGTTCTAAGTTATTTACGTTAAATGCTGGTACGCCGTAGTTATGTTCCGCAGCGTGATCCAAGAGCTGGCGCATTGAAATGAGTGCCATAATATCCTCCCAGGTAGTGCGGCTTATTCTACCTTGTCATTTATTTCAATTCAGCAACAAATCACAGTATTTCAAAAAAAATCCCTGCATTTGCAGGGAATTTTTAACAAAAAACAACAAATTAATGCGTTTCTGAAGCAGCCGTCTCGCTAGATACACTACCTTCAACCACATCTGTATTCTTTTCATCTAAAACTGGCTTATCAAGCGCATCGATTGCAGCTTGTTGTTCAGGAGTTACTTTATCAGCAACAGCTGTAGATGCCGCATCTTGGCCTGCTTGATTCGCCTCTTCTTTTTTCGCACAAGCAGTCAACATCATTGGGACAATTAACAAAGCAGCAAAGGTAAGTTTTAAATTCATCACTATTTTCCACAATTGGTGATTTAGTACTCATTATATTATTTCAGGAATATGACAATTTAATGACTTATCAATGAAAAAGGGATTGATAACTCAATCCCTTCTTATTTCAATATAACAGTTTTTAAGCACGTTCAAGTAAAACGGCAACTGCTGGCAATGTTTTTCCTTCAACAAATTCAAGGAATGCACCACCACCTGTTGAAATATAACCAATTTGATCAGCTACATTATATTTATCGATCGCAGCTAAAGTATCACCACCACCAGCAATTGAGAATGCATCAGATTGTGCAACTGCAAGAGAAAGTGCTTTAGTACCTTCACCAAATTGATCAACTTCAAATACACCAACAGGACCATTCCAAAGAATCGTTTTTGAAGTTGTTAAAATATTTGCAAATGCTTTAGCTGTTTCAGGACCAACATCTAAAATCATATCATTTGCTGTGACATCTTCAACTTTCTTAATTACTGCTTGCGCTGCTGCCAAAGAACCTAAGAAATCTTCGAAGTTAATTTGTGAAGCATCAGCTACAACTACATCTGTAGGAAGTGGAACACTTACTTTAGCAGCAATTTGTTTTGCAGTTTCAACCAAGTCAGCTTCATATAAAGATTTACCAACATTGTAACCAGCAGCCGCCAAGAAAGTATTTGCAATACCACCGCCTACAATCAGTTGGTCACAAATACCAGATAATGAATTTAACACATCAAGTTTTGTTGAAACTTTAGAACCAGCGACAATTGCCACCATTGGTTTTTCAGGTGTTTGCATTGCACGGCCAAGTGCATCTAATTCAGCAGCCAATAATGGGCCTGCCGCTGCAACAGGTGCAAAACGTGCTACACCTTCTGTAGAAGCTTCTGCACGGTGAGCAGTACCAAAAGCATCCATTACAAACACATCACATAGAGCTGCATATTTTTGTGCAAGTTCAGGATTATTTTTCTTTTCACCCGGATTAAAACGAACATTTTCAAGCAAAACAACTTGTCCTGCTTCAACTTCAACCCCATTTAAATAATCAGTAAATAATTTAACTTCTTGACCTAATGCTTCAGTTAAATATGCAGCCACTGGTGCAAGTGATTGTTCAGGCTTTGGCTCACCTTCCACAGGACGACCTAAATGTGAAAATACCATTACAGCAGCGCCTTTTTCTAAAGCAGCTTTTATTGTTGGAAGTGCGGCACGTAAACGAGCATCGCTGGTAATCACACCATTTTTAACAGGAACGTTTAAATCTTCACGAATAAGGACACGTTTACCTGCTAAATTAAGGTCAGTCATGCGCTGAAAATTCATGTAAAGCTCTCTTTATGATTTTAAAAACGCGCCAATTTTAAATGATTACATCAAAAAAGGTTAGTTTTTTTGCATAAAAGCTGTAGAAAGCCAAAGTTTTGATTATGATAGAGGTAGTAATCTAATATTTCATCCATTATGTCTATTCATCCAGATCCACAAATCAATCGTTTAAATGTTTTAGGTGAACCCTTAGCAAGCTGTTGTTTTGACCCTATTACTGGCTACTTTCGGAATGGTTTTTGCCATACAGCCGTAACAGATCTTGGTCAACATACGGTGTGCGCCCAAATGACTTCTGAGTTTTTAAATTTTTCACAAAAAGTCGGAAACGATCTGATCACTCCTCTACCTGAAGCAGGCTTCCCTGGCCTACAACCGGGAGACTTCTGGTGCATTTGTGTAACTCGTTGGGTAGAAGCTTATCAAGCTGGTCAAGCACCCCCTGTTAAACTTCATGCTTGTCATCAAGCTGTATTGAGCTATGTTCCGTTAGATGTATTAATGGAATTTGCAGTGTAATGAAACAACCCAAAATTATTTTGGCATCAAGCAGTCAGACACGTAAAGATTTAATGAATCGTTTAGGAATCGAATATATCTGCATTAGTCCAGATATTGACGAGAGTCCTTGTGGTGAAATGCATGCCGATGATTTAGCAAAAAGACTGGCATTTACTAAAGCACAAGTAATTGCACAAAAAAATCGTGAAGCAATTGTAATTGGATCAGATCAGGTTGCATGGCGAGAGCATGCTCCTCATGATTTTATTGGCAAACCCTTAACAATTGAAAATGCCAAAGCTCAATTAGCAGCAAACTCTGGCCGAACAGTCTTTTTTAGTACTGCTTTAAGTGTGCAGTGCCTTGAAAAAAGTTTTGAACATACGCTTGTTGAGCATTATCAAGTTAAGTTTCGCAATTTAAGCGCGCCTGAAATCGAAAGATACGTCGACTTAGATCTGCCCTTACAATGCGCAGGAAGTTTTAAGTGTGAAAGTCTCGGCATTAGTTTATTTGAAAAAATGATAGGCCAAGACCAAACCACGCTGATGGGTTTACCCATGATTCAGCTTTGTCAGATTTTAAGACAACTCAACCTCCAAATTCCTTAATATTTATTAGCTTATTTATAGGTTATTTCCATGACAGAAGCTTTAACCGTTTTAGGCGGTATTACTGCTGAACAGTTTTTAACAGAGTATTGGCAGAAAAAACCATTACTTGTACGTAATGCTATGCCTGAAATTGTGGGTATGTTAGAGCCGAATGATGTAAAAGAACTCGCTTTAGAAGACCATGTAACTGCTCGTCTTATCCGTCAAAAAGATAAAAATCCAAATGAATGGCATGTAAAATCATCTCCCTTAACTAAAGGTGATTTTCAAAAACTACCAAAGTTATGGACACTTTTGGTTCAAGCAGTAGACCATTATTCATTTGATATAGCTGAATTATGGAAGAAATTTCCTTTTATTCCGCAATGGCGCCGTGATGACATTATGGTCTCTTATGCCCCAAAAGGTGGTTCAGTAGGAAAACATTTTGACTTTTATGATGTTTTTCTTGTTCAAGGATATGGTCATCGTCGCTGGCAACTCGGCCAAATGTGTGATGCAAGCACTGAATTTGTACCTAATCAACCTTTAAAGTTGCTACCAGAAATAGATGTTCATTTTGATGAAGTATTAGCTCCTGGCGACTTATTATATGTTCCACCTGGATTATCACATTATGGCGTTGCCGAAGATGATTGTTTAACTTTCTCCTTTGGTTTCCGTATGCCTAATATTTCAGGCATGATCGATAGAATTAGCGATCAATTTGCTACTGATGAATTACTTCAAAATCCTGTTGTCGATATTACCCGTAAGAATCTTCCTCAAATTGGGGAAATAAACACGGAAGAGTTGGCTTATTTAAGAGATTTAGTGCTAGCTCAATTGAAAAATTCAACAGTACTTGATGCTGCCCTCATGTCGTACATGAGCGAGCCTAAATATCCAGACAATATTCCAGAACCAGATGAAATAGAGGTTGAAGACCTAAATGCTATTTTGTCAGATGGCTATGAGCTGCTACTCGAACCTGCTTCGCGTCTACTTTATACAGAACAAAATGGCGTTTTAAAGTTTTGGGGTAATGGAGAAGAATTACTGATTGTGGAATCTTTTGCCACCCAACTCAAATCGATTGCCGATGGGAAAAGCATTCCTTTCAATAGTGAGCTTAACAATACAGATATTTTAGAAAACATTGTTCAATTATTGAATAATTCAATTCTTATGTTGTTACCTCCTGCAGAGTAATACTAACTAAATATATAAAAGGAGAAATTATAAAATTTCTCCTTTTTTCTTTTATAAATACATGTTTAAATATACCAATCTTTAAATCAAAGTTATAAAGGCCCACTTATAGTAAAAACCACCTTACCAAATCAAAAAATTAACTACTAAACATAGCTATTCAATTATAAAAAAATTAATGCTTAGCATTGAGTTTTGTCCTTTTATTATTTTTAAAAAACCTATTTTTTTCTATCAATAACAGTCAATACAATGTAAAATTTCGCGTTCGTGCTTTTTATTTGTACACTCGACCTTTAGGCTAATAGCAAAATATTTGTGTGAGGCTACTAAAATATGTCAAAAAAAGATGACATTATTACCACTGCTTTAAGACTTTTTAATTCATATAGTTATAATTCTATAGGGGTAGATCGTATCATCAGTGAATCTGGTGTAGCGAAAATGACATTTTATAAATACTTTCCTTCAAAAGAGAAACTTATTGAAGAGTGTTTATTATTAAGAAACTCACTTTTACAAAATTCTCTTACTGCGGCAATCTCTAAAGAAGACGAAACCAACCCACTAGCTCGTATTAAAGCCATCTTTTTATGGTATTCAGATTGGTTTAATAGTGAAGACTTTAATGGTTGCATGTTCCAAAAAGCCTTAGAAGAAGTATTAAAACAATACCCGTCAACACATCAACCAGCAACTTTATACAAAATCTGGTTAACACAATTAATGCAAGATCTTCTTATTCAATATGAAATTGAAGAGTCTCGACCTTTGGCATTGCTTTTAGTCAATATTTTAGAGGGTATGACCATTCAAGCTCAAGTTGAGCATGGTTCAGTAAAAATTGATGACTATTGGAAGCGTGTAGAGAAACTCATTGAATTTGAAAAAATTGCACATTAAAAAATAAAGCGTGATATTATTCTTCTTATCTTGTTGAATCTTCTTCTTATTCATCACGCTGCGTCTGAAAGTCATTCTAGCTTAGAGTTTGACATTTTTTTAAATTATCATCCCAAACTAGAATATACAGACCTGTCTGTACATGGTCGATTATAACTTTAGAAAATAAAAACACAATCTTTTTTTCTTGCCCTTTTATATATAAATCAGATTTAACTATTGATAGACAGAAAAATAGAATTTATTTTCTTTGACTTTGTTTCATTTATACTTAACAATTACGCTTCTCACACAAAGCAACACTTTTGACACAAAACAAATACAAATTCTTGTTTTACCTTAATAATGTTATATATTTATCAATTACACTTATAAACCTTTTCAACAAAAACAATTGGATTGATTAGTTTTGCTACATTCATTTTCTTAAGATCAATCTATACTATGCCGGCCATATTGATATAGGTATAAAGTATGAAAGATGGACTCCAAATTGAAGAAATGAAAAATGCGGCGGATTCAGTCGTAGGAACATTAAAATCTTTAGCTAACACTGACCGTTTATTAATTTTATGTCACTTAGCCCATGAGGAGTTAAATGTCTCTCAAATTGAAGAGAAAACACAAATCACCCAACCCACCCTTTCACAACAATTGATGATGCTACGTAAAAGTGATGTCGTTTCAACACGTCGTGATGGCAAGCAAATCTTCTATTCGATCAAGGATGATAAGATGCATTCAATTTTAAATATGCTTTACCAGTTATACTGCATAGAATAACTGCTCTAAACTTATAAAATTATAATAATATTAATGTATTCCTGAAATATGCGATTTTTCAACTTGGTAGCTGGTAATTATCCGAGCAAAGAGGATTGAAAATTCGCGTAGTTTTTCTAGCATTCCAATCTATTAAAAAACAAAAATAACCTCTACTATTTCTTTTATATCTTTTCTCCCTCTTCACTAATTTTTATGGCAAATAATAAGAACTTAAGCGTTACTGGCTGTAATATAAGCAAAACATTAGATACCCCACTTTAAAAAATCAATTTTATTTATTTAAAAACAAAAACTTAATATTACCAAACCTTATAAAACTGATGACTTGATATAAAAAAGCTTAAGATTCACATCACTTACGTATAAAATACTCAGCTTGTTCAACCTTTAGCCATGAATAGGTTAATAAGGCCTTTATATGCTTGAATTCTTTTCTCGATTAAGCTTAGTCACTAAAATTATTATCGCCATTATTTTAGGGATAGGCGTCGCACTATTATTTCCAACCGTTACGCCGTACTTAAGCTTGTTTGGTGAACTATTTATTAAAGCATTAAAATCGGTTGCTCCTATTTTAGTCTTTGTACTGGTTCTCTCATCTATTGCCAACTTCCAAGTCGGTCATAGTGCAAATTTACGCCCAGTATTACTACTCTATGTAGTAGGTATGTTATTAGCTGCTTTTAGTGCTGTGATCGCTAGCTTATCTTTTCCTAGCACCCTTTATCTCAACACTGTTTCTCATAATAATTTGCAAGCGCCTGGTAGTCTCGCTGATATATTAAAAAATCTGCTTTTAAGTTTTATTGCAAACCCTGTTCAAGCAATCAGTGAAGCGAACTTTATTGGTATTCTTGCGTGGGCAATTGGTCTCGGCTTAGCAATGCGCCATAGCTCGGATACGACCAAACAAGTAATGCAGGATGTTTCACATGCTGTAAGCGCTATTATTCATAAAGTCATTGCGTTTGCACCTGTTGGTATTTTCGGTCTAGTTGCAGTAACTTTTGCAGATGCTGGACTAGCAACACTTGAAAGTTATGCACAATTACTTGCTGTTCTATTAGGAACAATGCTGTTTGTTGCTCTAGTGATTAACCCAATTCTGGTAGGTTTAACAATTCGCGGTAATCCCTACCCATTAGTATTTAAATGCTTAAAAGAAAGTGGTATCACAGCGTTCTTTACACGCAGCTCAGCAGCTAATATTCCTGTAAACCTTGATTTAGCTGAACGTTTAGGCGTAAATCCTTCAACTGCGAGCGTTTCAATTCCTTTAGGTGCTACTGTTAACATGGCTGGTGCAGCAGTTACGATTACTGTACTTACTTTAGCAACTGTGCATACGTTAGGAATTCATGTTGATTTGGCAACAATGATTATTTTATCTGTTGTAGCTACAATATCAGCATGTGGTGCATCTGGTGTTGCAGGTGGTTCCCTACTTCTAATTCCAGTCGCATGTAGCTTATTTGGTATTTCATCAGAAATTGCAATGCAAGTTGTTGCAGTGGGTATGATTATTAGTGTATTACAAGATTCAACAGAAACGGCGCTTAACTCATCTACCGATGTTTTATTTACAGCCGCAGTTGATATTCGCTCAAGACAAAACTCATAGAGAACATGCCATTTCAAAGTTTACCAAACTGGTTCCAACTTGGCGCCTTCTTACTGGCAATAAATGCCGGAATGATTAATGTATTAGGGCTTATCACCCTTTTACATCAATCGGTGTCGCATATGACTGGTAATGTCAGTATGCTAGCCATGAGTTTGGTAAACTGGCAGTTTGAACACATCATATATTTAGTACTAGTTATATTATGTTATGTATGTGGATCATTTTACAGTGGTTTTATTCTAGGCAATAGCCATTTCAAATTAGGCCGCCGGTATGGCCTTCCTTTAAGTCTAGTTTCACTATTTATTTTTCTCTGTTGGTTACTGCTGCCTTATTTTCCAAAATATGGACTATTATGGGCTTGTGTCGCCATGGGGCTACAAAATGCAATGGTAAGTCACTATAAAGGAACCATTATTAGGACTACTCACTTATCGGGTGTCTTAACAGATCTTGGGCTTGCACTTGGTTATATAGCACGAGGTTTAAAAGTAGAGAATCGCCGCATTATTTTGCATCTACTTATTTTTATAGGTTTTCTATCTGGCGGTATAATTGCTGCTTTAGTTCACCCTTATTTAAAATTGCAATCATTTTTGCTTCCAGCAATTTTAAGCTTAACTCTCAGTATTTCGTATTGGGCAGTTTACTTTCATAGTTCTTCCTCTTCAAATTCGGATTAAGTCATGGTTAAAAATGCCTTACAAGCTCAGTTACTCAAAGCTGGTTTAGTTGACAATAAAAAAGCGAAAAAACTTACCAAACAAGCTCAGCATGAGCAGCGTACTGGTCAAAGCAATGAAGCAGAAATTAAAGCTAATATTGAAAAAGCTCAAAAAGAGAAACAAGCAAAAGATCAAGCTTTGAATCTAGAAAAGCAGCAGCAACTCGAAGAAAAAGCATTAAAGGCTTCAATCATTCAAATGATCAAGCAACACAAAATTGTAGATTTTGCCGGAGATGTGGCTTATCAATTTATTGACGAGAATAAGATTAAAAAGGTTTACCTATCTCAGCAAGTTTATAATGCACTTGTTACAGGCAGTTTAGTGATTGCTAAAGATCAAGATCAATATGCTTACCTTCCTAAAGCCTTAGCTGAAAAAATTGATCAAAAAATGAAAGGATTTATTTTGATCAATAATGCTGAGAAAAATGAACAAACTACTGATGAAGAAGATCCATATGCAGCATATGTAATTCCGGATGACTTAATGTGGTAACTGTTATGAGCCTTTATCAATATTCGGATAAAGGCTCATACTGCTTAAAATAAATATTAATATTTTATCATTTATTAAAAAAATTTATAAAAATTACATTCAAGCCAAATTCATTCACCACTTCATCTATTATTATCGATATAATGAATAAAACATTTTTTGTCTTTACGATGCCTTTTAGGCTTCTTCCCGATTCCAAATTTATGTCTTGACTAAATCATGTCAGTTTTAGCCAAAGATATACAACATAAACTTTGACGTGTATCCACACACCCAACAGATCAATACCTTAATTAAGTTTGATCTAACTGACTTTATTGCAAATTAAATTGCGAAATTTTACTAAAGTAGCTGATGTATAAAGGTAGTCATTCATGCTGAAGTGGTTTGAAAAACTTGTAGATCCTTATCCAACCAAAGGCTTGGATGAGCCCTTACCAACACGCTTTTTCCCATTTGTTTGGCAAGCTACTGTAGGTGTGCGCCCATATTTATTGCTACTTATTATATGTACAGCTGGTGCAGCTAGCTTTGAAGCCCTGCTCTTTTCAAAAATTGGGCAACTTGTAGATTGGCTTAGTAATAGTCAGCCTGAAAGTTTCTTGAGCCAACATGCTTCAAACATCCTTATTCTCATTAGCGTGTTATTTGCTAATATTTTATTTGTTAATATTCAATCTATTATAAAACATCAAATTTTATATAGTACTTTTCCAATGCGCTTGCGTTGGCGCTTCCATAACCTTTTATTAAAACAAAGCCTAGACTTTTTCCATAATGATTTTGCTGGTCGACTTTCTGCAAAGGTCATGCAAACAGCTTTAGCAGTCCGTGAATTCTGGATTATTTTAGGCGACATGTTGGCTTACGTCAGCATTTACTTTATTACCGTAAGTATTGTTCTTGGTGCAATCTCACCCACATTACTTATTCCACTTATGGTTTGGTTAGGATTATTTTTATTAAGCGCATGGTTCTTTATTCCACGTTTAAGCAAAGTATCACAACAACAAGCCGATGCACGCGCTGTAATGACTGGTCGTGTAACTGACGCCTACACTAATATTCAAACTGTAAAACTCTTTGCGCATGCTGGGCGTGAAAGCCAATATGCAAAAGCGTCAATGAAAGAGTTTATGACCACAGTCTATGCGCAAATGCGTCTAGGCACTCTTTTTGAAGTTAGCATTAATTTACTGTCTGCTGTTTTATTTGTTGGAGTAATTGGTACCGCAGTTTGGTTATGGACTCAAGGCTTAGCAGCGTTAGGTGTAATTGCAGCCACTACTGCCATGATTTTAAAACTTAATAGCATGGCTGAGTTTATGATGTGGCATATGTCAGCATTATTTGAAAATGTTGGTACCATTCAAGATGGCATGCAAACACTTGGTAAGAAAATCAATATTCAAGACAAGCCAGATGCAAAACCACTTACAGTCACACAAGGTGAAATTGTATTTAAAGATGTGACCTTTGCTTATAACAATAAAAATGTCATCGATCACTTTAATCTACACATTAAAGCAGGTGAAAAGATTGGTATCGTTGGCCGTTCAGGTGCGGGTAAATCTACCCTCATCCAATTACTTTTACACTTTTATCATCTTAAAGAAGGTGCAATTTTAATTGATGGGCAGAATATTGAAGATGTTACGCAAGATAGTTTGAGAGCAAATATTGCTTTAGTTACTCAAGACACTTCTCTACTACATCGCTCAGTTGCCGAAAATATTAAATATGGCCGTCCAGATGCAACTGATCAAGATATGCAAGGTGCCGTGCATAAGGCAAAAGCAGCTGAATTTATTCCTCAACTTGTCGACTTAAAAGGACGTTCAGGTTATGAGGCACAAGTGGGTGAACGTGGTGTCAAACTGTCAGGTGGTCAAAGACAACGTATCGCTATTGCGCGTGTTTTCTTAAAAGATGCACCAATTTTAATCTTAGATGAAGCAACTAGCGCTTTAGACTCAGAAGTTGAAGCAGCTATTCAGTCTAGTTTAAATGACCTGATGGTAGATAAAACAGTTATTGCAATTGCTCACCGTTTGTCTACCATTGCTCAAATGGACCGTTTAATTGTTCTTGATGAAGGTAAAATTGCAGAGCAAGGTACTCATGAAGAATTAATTGCTAAAAATGGTATATATGCACAATTATGGAAACGTCAAACGGGCGGTTTTCTTATTGAGCAAAAAGTAGTACAGGGTCAAGATTAATGCTTTATTTAGAAGATTTAAAAATTGGTGATCGTTTTGTCAGTCGTGAGTATGAAATTACACTTGATGAAATTAAACAATTTGCAAGCCACTATGACCCTCAACCTTTCCATACAGATGAAGAGTTAGCCAAAGAAGATCCAATCTTTAAAGGTATTGCCGCTAGCGGGTGGCATACCTCGGCAATTACTATGCGCTTATGGACTGAATGCATGCCGATTCATGGTGGACTAGTAGGCTCAGAATCTAGTCTACGTTGGCCACGCCCTACTCGGCCTGGTGACCGTATTCATGTTGAAGCTGAAATTTCTGCCATTACGCCATCCAAAACAAAATTGGATCGTGGTATTGTAAGCTACGTTACGCAAGCCTTAAATCAGCATGGGGATGTTTTACTTATTTCAACGACAAAAATCGTTGTCTTTAAAAAGAATGTTAATGAATCGTTGATATGATTGTCTAACAGTTTTTATAAACTCAAATTATATTTCATGACAAGATGTGTAAGAAATGCACGTAGAAAATTGATGAGAGCAACGGAACGCATATGAAAATTACCTCAGCTCGTCAAGATCAAGGTATTCCAGGAGTCTATGGCTTATTGCTATTAGATGTAGTTTCACGTTGGGGATACAACGATGAAACATTATTTGCTCCTTTTCATCTTACGAGTGAGCAATTGGCCGATCCTGAATATCGTATTTCAACACCCGTAGCAAATGAGCTGGTCAAACATGCCTTAAATCTTACCGGTGAAAGTACGCTGGGTTACCATATTGGCACTCAAATGCGTATTTCCATTCACGGATTTATTGGCTACGCGATAATGACAGCCAAAGATATTACAGAAGCGATTGCTCTCGCTGCCCGTTTTATCCAATTACGCTTACCTTTTTTACAATTATATTTTTCTACTTTCGGACCAAAAGCCACATTACAATTGCAATGTGATATTGAGTTAGAGCCTCTTCGTACTGAGATCGTTTTAGGCTTAACTATTGGTATTATGACCATGGCTAAAGCAATTACGGGTATTGAAGATTTAGCGGGCGATGTTGATTTAGACTTTCCAGAACCGGAAGGTTTTGATAAGTATAGAAGCAAGCTAAGCAGCACCATCCGCTTTAACCAGCCTCATCTAATCTCTAGTTTTGATAAAAAATATTTAGGTTTTAAGTTAGTTAATGCCGATCCAATCGCAAGTCAAATTGCTATTAACCAATGTGAAGCGGAACTATCTGCTTTAGGTGAACGCCGACGTCTAGCCATGCGTGTACGTGATATTTTAAGTAATTCTGAACAACATTACTTAAGCATAGAGAATGTAGCAGAATATTTACATATGTCAGATCGTACCTTAAAGCGACAATTGGCAGCCGAAGGTACTTCATTTTCTACTTTAGTAGATGAAGTTCGATATCGGCATGCGACCTCTCTGCTTTCGCGTACAGATTATAGTCTTGAACAAATTGCAGATGAACTTGGTTACTCGGATGTCGCAAATTTCAGTCGCGCTTTTAAACGCTGGAGCGGTCGCAGTCCGAGCAACTGGCGCAAAGACCCCTATTTATAATGTTATTAAAATATTGGACACAAGCTTAAGGAGTTGTCATGAACCATCCTTCAGAATTGAAGTATGCACGTACACATGAGTGGGTAAAAATTGAAGGAGACCTTGTTATTACAGGGATTACCGACCATGCACAAGATGAGCTTGGAGATTTGGTCTATGTTGAAACTCCTGAAGTGGGTAGCCAAGTAACAGCTGGCGAACAAGCTGGAGTTGTTGAATCAGTTAAAACTGCTTCTGATATTCATGCCCCTGTCTCTGGTACAGTAGTAGAAGTTAATACTGATCTTGAAGATGATCCGGATTTTGTAAATGAAGATCCATATGGCAAAGGCTGGATCTATAAAATCAAACCAGACAATATTGCAGATGTTGAAAAACTTTTAACAAATGCAGAATATGAAGCTGGTCTATAATATAGATATAGTTTTTAATAAAAAAACCAGTTTAGATTTAACTGGTTTTTTTATATATGTATAGATCAGATTTAAAAACCAAATTCATGAATGGATCATTCATATGACAAAACTTGTGGTATTTTCCGGCGCCGGTATGAGTGCAGAAAGTGGAATTAGTACTTTCCGCGATAGTAATGGTCTCTGGGAAAATTATGATATACAACAAGTTGCCACTCCCGAAGCGTGGGAAAGAAATCCAGCTTTAGTTCAACGCTTTTACAACGAACGTCGTAAAAATATTTTAGAAGCCCAGCCGAACGAAGCTCATCAATATATTGCTAAACTACAAGACTATTATGATGTACAAGTCATTACACAAAATATTGATGATTTACATGAGCGTGCTGGAAGCCAAAATGTCTTACATCTACATGGCAATATTCGACTAGCGAAAAGTTCTGGGCCAGATGCACAATATACAACTCAATTTTATGAAGTTAATGGTTGGAAGCTCGATTTAGAACAGGACTTTTGTCCAGATGGTTACCCGCTTCGCCCTCATGTCGTTTGGTTTGGTGAAGCTGTACCTGCTTATGAAGAAGCAATTCGTTTAGTACAAAGTTCTGATATTTTTATTGTAATCGGTTCGACATTAAGCGTATATCCAGTTGCCGCCTTGGTCCATGAGATTCCTCATTATACCAAAGCGTATTATATAGATCCCCAAGCAGATCATTCTCGTGTTCCACCTCAATATAAATTATTAAATATGACGGCGACAGAAGGTATGCACGAGTTATTTCATCAATTGACGAGTTAATATTTCCTCTTTTGATATTCTTTTTTTCTTATTAAAACCATTTTTTCGCGTAAAATTGATGAGAAATTATTCATCTAAATAATAACTTTTCTTAAAAGGCACCCTGTCATTACTATTTTTGTAACTAAAAAACTGAATTTAGCTCTTAGTTTTTTATATTATTAGTTTTTTAATAAGTTTTGATATTATTTTTAAATTGATAATTAATTGATTTTATTAAACTAAATATAACATGTAATCAAAGTTACACTTGTTTACACAAAGATACATAAAATACATCACAAAGATAACAGAGCAAAAAAATTCTTTTATGGTTGAATCTCAACCTCTTGAAATGCCGTACAAGAAAACAGCGACCTGGATTAGGTTACAATCACGGATTATGGATATAAGGACACACATCCATTATGAGTTATTTTGATCCCACCCTCATCATGTTTATGGTGTACATCGTAGCAATGGTACTTATCGGCTTATTTGCCTACCGTGCTACAAGCGACTTCTCTGATTATATTCTTGGTGGTCGTAGTTTAGGCAGTTTCGTTACTGCATTATCCGCAGGCGCATCGGACATGAGTGGTTGGTTACTCATGGGCTTACCAGGAGCGATTTATCTTTCTGGTTTATCTGAAGCGTGGATTGCAATTGGTCTAATTATCGGTGCTTGGCTTAACTGGTTACTGGTTGCTGGTCGATTACGCGTTCATACTGAAATCCAAAATAATGCACTCACTCTGCCAGACTATTTTACAAGTCGATTTGATGACCAGAAAAAGATACTTCGTATTTTCTCTGCCGTTATTATCTTGGTTTTCTTCGCTATTTACTGTGCTTCAGGCATGGTAGCTGGTGCCCGTTTATTTGAAAATTTATTCGGTATGTCATATACCACCGCAATCTGGTTAAGTGCTATTGCAACAATCAGTTATGTTTGTATTGGTGGTTTCTTAGCAATTAGCTGGACTGATACTTTCCAAGCTGGCTTAATGATTTTTGCCCTCTTGCTCACCCCAATCGTGACTTACCTCGCAATTGGTGACACAACTCAGTTTGTGACGCTTATTGAAACTGCTCGTCCACATGCATTTAACATCATTTCTGATTTAAGTGTGGTGGCCGTTTTATCTTCCATGGCTTGGGGTTTAGGCTATTTTGGTCAACCGCATATCCTTGTACGTTTCATGGCTGCTGACTCTGTAAAATCAATTCCTGCTGCTCGCCGTATCGGTATGACCTGGATGATTTTATGTTTAGTCGGTGCTGTCGGTGCCGGTTTCTTTGGTATTGCTTACTTCCAGCAACACCCTGAACTTGCAGGTGTGGTAAGCAAAAACCCTGAAACTGTATTTATGGAATTGACTAAAATTTTATTCAATCCATGGATTGTCGGTATCATTCTAGCTGCTATTTTAGCTGCGGTTATGAGTACATTAAGCTGTCAGCTTTTGGTATGTTCAAGTGCACTAACTGAAGATCTGTACAAAGGCTTCATTCGTAAAAATGCATCTCAAAAAGAGCTTGTATGGGTTGGGCGTATCATGGTTCTTGCAATTGCCGTTCTAGCAATTGTGCTTGCGGGGAATCCTGACAGTAAAGTTCTTGGTCTTGTTGCTTACGCTTGGGCTGGTTTTGGTGCTGCATTTGGACCACTCATCATCTTGTCATTGTTCTGGAAACGTATGACTTTAGAAGGTGCTTTAGCAGGTATGATCGTAGGTGCTGTTGTTGTAATCGGTTGGAAAAACCTTTTCGCAAGCACTGGTGTTTACGAAATTATTCCAGGCTTTATCTGTGCATTTATCAGCATCATCGTAGTAAGCTTGATCAGCAAAGCACCAAACTCTGATGTGACTGGTCGCTTTGAGCAAGCAGATAAACTCTATAAAGAAAGTACATAACTCATTGAAATAAATAAAGGGGCTTCGGCCCCTTTATTTATTTTTAGTTTTGATTTTAATTTTTGAACTATCTTTCACAACTTGCATCACGGGATAACTACGGGTCTCTTTTACACCGGGTAATTGCCATAGCACTTGCCCTGCGATACGTCGAAACTCCTCCATACTTCCACTGCGTAATTTAATTAAAAAATCAAATCCCCCACTGACCATATGGCATTCAACGATTTCTGGATAATGCACGACTGCGTCAATAAACTCATCTAAAACATTAGGTGTGGTTTTATCGAGTAAGACTTCAACAAAAACCAAAAAATTTGCATTTAACTTAACCGGATTTAATTTAGCTTCATAACCTAAGATGAATTCATCTTTGGTGAGCTTCTGCACTCGTGCCATAACTGCTGTTGGAGACAAATTGACGAGTTCAGCTAATCTGCTGTTGGAAATACGCCCATCTGTTTGAAGAATATCCAAAATTTTTAAATCGGTACGATCAAGGCTTAATAATGGGCCATTCATCTGAATTTTCCTCTAAAAAATGGGCAAAATATAGTGAGTTATTCGGTGTTTCTTCTGTAATGATAAATTATCTAAACCTCTCTACTCAAGATGAGTTTACGAGAGCTGGTTGGCGGAAATAGATATGAACACAATGGATACTTTTCATCAAATGGATAAATCTCACCAAGGCTATATCACCGAATTCAACGATAAAAGTGAGTTTGAACAACGCATTAATACAGCTTGGCGACGTGCCGAACCTGAAGCTGTAGAAGAGCTATTACAAGCTGCTGCGGTATCTGATGATTTAGATCATAAAATTTATGACCTTGCATTTAACCTTGCCCATAATTTACGTGAACGTAAGACTTCTTCAGGTAAAGCAGGTATTGTTCAAGGGTTATTACAAGAATTTTCTCTTTCTTCACAAGAAGGCGTGGCGCTCATGTGTCTTGCTGAAGCTTTGCTTCGTATTCCAGACACAGCAACACGTGATTTGCTCATTCGCGATAAAATCAATCAAGGTAACTGGAAAGAACATGTTGGCCAAAGCAGCTTAATGTTTGTGAATGCTGCTGCATGGGGTCTCATGTTAACTGGTAAGCTTATGGAAACACCAAAGCAAACCAGTCTTTCAAGTGTACTTACTGGACTTTTAGCACGTAGTGGCCGTGGCATTATTCGTAAAGCAGTTGACGTTGCAATGCGTATGATGGGTGAACAGTTTGTGACTGGTGAAACCATCGAAGAAGCTGTCGACCATGCAAAAGTACTTGAGGATAAAGGTTTCCGCTATTCTTATGACATGTTAGGTGAAGCTGCCTTAACCGACCATGATGCTGAACGTTACTTTAATGATTACACACAAGCCATTCATGCAATTGGTAAAGCGTCTAATGGTAAAGGCGTATATGATGGCCCTGGTATCTCAATTAAGCTTTCAGCTTTACATCCACGTTACCAACGTGCGCAAATTGAACGTGTTCACAAAGAACTCTACGGCAAAGTATTTGAACTCGCTCGTTTAGCTAAACAGTACAATATTGGTTTAAATATCGATGCAGAAGAATCAGAGCGTTTAGAAATTTCTCTTGAGTTACTTGAGCGTCTTTGTTTTGAGCCAGAACTTGCTAACTGGAAAGGCATTGGTTTCGTAATTCAAGCTTACCAAAAACGCTGCTTCTTTGTGGTTGATTATATTATTGACCTTGCTAAGCGTAGCCAAAAGCGTCTGATGATCCGTCTTGTAAAAGGCGCATATTGGGATAGCGAAATTAAGAAAGCACAAATCGAAGGTATGGATGACTACCCTGTCTTCACGCGTAAAGTTCATACTGATTTGTCTTATATCGCTTGTGCTAAAAAATTACTTGCAGCACCAGAATTTATTTATCCGCAATTTGCGACGCATAATGCTCAAACTTTAGCAACGATCTATCATTTAGCAGATCCAAGCAAATATTACGCTGGTCAATATGAGTTCCAATGCTTACATGGTATGGGCGAGCCGCTTTATGAACAAGTTGTTGGTCCACGTGAACAAAATAAATTAGGCGTGCCATGCCGTATTTATGCTCCGGTTGGTAACCACGAAACATTGTTAGCTTATTTAGTCCGTCGTTTACTTGAAAATGGCGCGAATACTTCATTTGTTAACCGTATTGCCGATAAAACTCTTAAAGTTGAAGATCTTATCCAGTCTCCAATTTATGATATTCGTAATGCAGCTAAACTTGAAGGTTCGGTTGGTTTAAAACATCCATCAATTCCACTACCTTTAGATATGTACGGAACGCTTCGTAAAAACTCTAAAGGTTATGACTTAGCAAATGACACCCCACTTGCAGCTTTAGATAGCACAGCTCAAGAATTACGTAATCGTATTTGGCAAAGCCATCCGTTGTTGGCTAATGCTGATTCTTTAGAACAAGGTCATTCTGTTGCAATTACAAACCCAGCACAAAATGATGAGATTGTTGGTTATGTACAAGAAGCTGATCTTAAGCATGTCGAAATCGCTCTTACTGCAGCTGAACAAACCCAATCAGAATGGTCAAATACGCCTAAGGATCAACGCGCTCAATACTTAAAACACGCAGCTGACCTCATGGAAAGCCGTATTCAAGAGTTGATGGTATTACTTTGCCGTGAAAGTGGTAAAACTTATGCCAATGCGATTGCAGAAGTTCGTGAGGCTGTAGATTTCCTACGTTACTATGCAACCCAAGTTGAAAATCTTCCTGCAAATACAGTTATTCAGCCTTTAGGTACTGTACTTTGTATTAGCCCATGGAACTTCCCTCTTGCAATTTTCTCAGGTCAAATTGCTGCGGCATTAGTCAGTGGTAACTGTGTTATTGCTAAACCAGCTGAACAAACTCCATTGATCGCAGCCCAAGCAGTTCAGATTTTATGGGAAGCTGGTATTCCACATGGTGCTGTACAGCTACTTCCTGGCCGCGGTGAAACAGTAGGTGCTCAGCTCAGCCAAGATAGCCGTATCAATGGCATCATGTTTACTGGCTCGACTGAAGTTGCAAAAATTTTACAGAAGACCGTTGCAAAACGTTTATCTGAAAATGGTCAATCTATTCCGCTCATTGCAGAGACTGGCGGTCAAAATGCAATGATTGTTGACTCATCTGCTTTAACTGAACAAGTTGTATTAGATGTTGTAAGTTCTGCTTTTGATAGCGCAGGTCAACGCTGCTCTGCTTTACGTATTTTATGTGTACAAGAAGACAGTGCTGCAACCGTTATTAAAATGCTTAAAGGGGCAATGCAACAGTTGATCGTAGGTAACCCTGCAATTTTAAAAACTGACATTGGTCCTGTTATTGATGACGAAGCAAAACAGACGATTGACCAGCACATCCAGAAAATGAAATCGAAGGGTTATCCGGTACATCAATTGATGTTTGGTGCAACAAGCCAAACAGAATTAGATAAAGGAACTTTTGTTGTGCCAACAGCAATTGAACTTCCTAATCTTGATGACTTACAACGTGAAGTTTTTGGTCCGGTTTTACACATCATTACCTATAAGTATGGTGAACTTGAGCAACTCATCTCAAGAATCAACGCTAAAGGTTATGGTTTAACTATGGGTCTTCATACCCGTATTGATGAAACCATCCAAACCGTAATTCAACATGCTGAAGTGGGTAACCTTTATATCAACCGTAATATTGTTGGTGCTGTTGTTGGCGTACAACCATTCGGTGGTGAAGGTTTATCTGGTACAGGCCCTAAAGCGGGTGGCCCTCTTTATATGTATCGCTTAATGCAGCATTGTTCTAACAAAGTATTAGCAACTCCATTTGCGGTAAAAAATGAGCAAACCATTTTTGAAGGCTTTAACCGTGAGGTTTATCAAAGCTTACAAAACTGGGCGAAACAACATTTACCACAAGCAAACCGTGAAATTGAACCTTTTGGTGTTGGTAAGTTTTATGAGTTACAAGGCCCTACTGGGGAAAGTAACCAATATATTATTTTGCCGCGTCATCGTGTTCTTTCAATTGCTGATACAGAACAAGATCAATTGCATCAGTTACTTGCAATCTTTGCAGTTGGCAGCCAAGCTGCTGTAATGCCAAATAGTCCATTATTGGCAAAACATAAACAAACGTTGCCAAAAGATGTACTTGATGCGATTACAACCATTAAAAACATCACTACAGATGATTTTGATGCAGTTTTACATCATGGCAACCGCGAAGAGATCTTCTCATTACAGCAAGAAATTGCTAGCCGTTCTGGCGCAATTGTTGGTATTACTCATGTTGAACCAAATGAGTCGATTCCACTTGAACGTTTGGTAATTGAACGTGCAATTAGCGTAAATACAGCTGCGGCTGGCGGTAATGCAAGCTTAATGACAATGTCTGAATAATTAAGTAATTTTCTAAAAAGCCCAAATTACGATATTTGGGCTTTTTTGTTTAATAAAATAATCTATTCTTAAATATATAAATTTTATCAATTTGAGTTTTTAATAATGATTCTTTTTGAACCAGAACAATACCAACAAAGATGCACTCAGCTTTTTAGCTTATACCGAAAACAAATTTCCGCTCTGCTACCATCTGCCCAAATTGAGCATATAGGTTCATCTGCAATACCTAATGCATTCTCAAAAGGTGATTTAGACATTTATATTGAGGTTCTACCCGATCAATTTGAGTTTGCAATAGAACAGTTAAAAACGCTTAATTTTATAGAAAAGCAAAATACATTAAGAACAAATGAGCTTTGCATGCTCGATTCACTCAACAACGATGATGTTGCCTTTCAAGTTGTAGTAATCGGTTCAATATTCATATTTTTCTTAACCTTTAGAGATAAGCTTATAGCTTCTCCACCATTAGTTAATGAATATAATCAATTAAAGTTAGAGTCCACTCACTTAGATCATGACCAATATAGAACAGTAAAATCTAATTTTATTGAACGCGTTTTAAGTCACTCCTAGTGTAAGTATTTTTTCTTTATGAATAACTAACTAAAATTGGCTCCTTTAAGCTCAATTTTTTGGTACCATTCACCATTTGATTCTGTCTAAATTTTCTTTGTCTATGACTTCTTCTTATCGTCAACAACTTCAAGCTAAAATTGATCGCATTACTACTCAATTTTCTGAATTTACACCGCCTACATTAGAAGTGTTTGAATCGCCTGAACAACATTTCCGTATGCGTGCTGAATTTCGTATCTGGCATACAGAAAATGATATGTTTTATGCCATGTTTGAACGTAATGACGATGGCAAGCAAAAAACCGTTGTACGCATAGATGAGTTTCCTATTGCAGATAAAAGCATTAATGACTTAATGCCACTTCTTTTAGCAGAACTTAAGGCCAACTCTTTACTTTCTCAGCGTTTATTTGAAGTTGACTTTCTCGCAACTTTAAGCGGAGAAATGTTAGTTACCTTGATTTATCACCGTAAGCTTAATCAGGAATGGGAACAAGCAGCTAAAGCACTTGCTGAAAAATTAAATATTAAAATTATGGGCCGTAGCCGCGGCCAGAAAATTGTTATTGGCGATGACTTTGTTGTAGAAGAATTTGAACTTTTAAACCGTTCATTTAAATACAAACAAATCGAAAGTAGCTTTACGCAGCCTAATGCACAAGTTTGCAAAAAAATGCTGCAATGGGCATGTGATGCAGCTGAAGGATCAAAAAAACACCTATTAGAACTTTATTGTGGTAATGGTAATTTCACGCTTCCACTCTCTTTAAAATTTGAAAGAGTACTTGCGACTGAACTTGCAAAATCATCAGTTTATGCGGCGCAGTGGAATATCGAACAGAACCAGATTGATAATATTCAAGTAGCTCGCCTATCGGCTGAAGAGTTCACTCAAGCCTATCAAGGTGAACGTGAATTCCGCCGTCTACAAGAAGCAGATATTGATATTCAAAGCTACGACTTCGATACGGTATTCGTTGATCCCCCACGCGCAGGAATTGACGATGAAACTTTAAAACTATTGCAGGGCTTTGAACGTATTATCTACATTTCATGCAACCCCGACACTTTATATGAAAATTTAAAAACGCTCACTCAAACTCATCGCGTTACTAAGTTTGCTTTATTTGATCAGTTCCCTTATACGCATCATGTAGAGTCTGGTGTCTTACTTGAGAAGATTTAAACAAAATTTTTCAATGTAACCCTATTTTATAAGGAGATTAAATATCTCCTTATTTTTCAAAGTCTTTTAATTAAGTATTTAAATTTAAAAAAAATATCAAGTCATCTATTCGTCATAATTTCGTTTAACTCGACCATTACTATCGAAAATTCTCTAGTTCAACTGGTGGATTTATCACATATAGAGTCTTGTATTTTAATTTATATTGGCTATATTTCGAGCTATGTTAGGTTGTATATGAAGGCTCTATGAGTTTTTGGCAAAAGCTGTTCTTGGCAGATCAACAGCATAACGAGCATAAAAACCAAACTGCTTGTGTTGAAAATGACTGCTCATGTAAAACTAATGAACAACTTCTAAGTGCGCTTGCGCAAGCGACTGATGAAGATGTCATTAAGGGAATCAAGAAAGTTCTTATTTCCCGTGGTTATAGCCGAAAAGAGTTAAATGAACTCACTCAAAAACCATCTATTCATTAATTAAAAAGCCAGTCTTGTACTGGCTTTTTTATATTTTACTTGGGTCTACAATCTGCCTGATCCACCCATCCAATAATAGGCCCCATATTAAATCTTTTATCATTTCGATTATTCTTGTGCAAATATAAACTAGAGATAGAACCGTCAAGGTATAGAGCTTGCTCGACTTCAAGATTTTTTTGGAAGAACTGAGCAAAACTATAGAAATTCACTCTATTTTTAGATATCACAAAATACAACTTATTATTTTTTATACCTACCCCATTACGTATTTTCTTTGAATCGCTATTTGCTAGGAATAAGGGATTTATTTTGCCATTAATCACTAATATAGGGCCGGACTGCGTAGCATAATCGGGTTGAAAAACTTTTGCTTTATATTGTTCAGTTGTCAATATAACGGCTTGTTTGTCATTCCATGCTAAAACTCCATTAGGCTGCAAAAAGAAGTTTCCCCAGCCTTTATCTTCATTTAAAGGCTGGTTCTCTCGTCCGTTTTCAATATATAGTCCTACTGGAGAAAAACCGGAATGGAACATGCCTCCATTCATCGCAAAAGTAAGCTGTTCACATGCTTTAAGTTGATATTGAATATTGTCGAAACTTTTATAATATTGATCAGTTTGCGGATTTTTCAGAAATAAGCGTAATTGTTCTAAATTAGAAATTTCAATTACTTCAAACTGATCATCAGTAGTATTTCTAATCTGTCGATACTCTAGTGCTAAAGCGGATTGTGTAAAGATTATGAAGTTCACGATACACAGTACTAGTATTTTCATTAATGCCAAACCTTAGATGTCATTTTATTTTCATAAAGACACTTTATTAAATAAAAATGTTTGAAGTGATATATACCCGAAAGTCGCTTATTCCACCTAATCAATACACTAGAACACAACTATATTCGTTATAATAGTCACAGCTTTGTATAAAAGTGATTAAACTTTATTGGATCAGCGTGAATATGCAACAAACAAATAAACGCTACCCTTTAGGGGCTCATCTTATTGTAAAACATCTCGGCTATAGCCATCATGGTATCTATGCTGGGAGAGGTCGAGTTATTCATTATTCAGGCCTCGCACATTTCATCAAAAAACGGCCCATTGAAATCACTTCCCTAGATGCCTTTTCGCATGGCAAGAAAATTCATGTACGTTCTTACGATGCACCACGCTACAGAGGAAAAGTTGTTGTACGACGTATGCGTTCACGTATGCATGAAAACCATTATCATTTGATTATTAATAATTGTGAGCATTTATGCAGTTGGGCGATTACTGGTATCGAAAGTAGTACTCAAGTTGAGCGTATGATGCATCGTTTAACCACCATTGGTTACGTGAGTTCAATCATGAGCTATATGAATGGCATGATGCTAACCGTAGCAACCACCTGCTTTGCTCTTGTTCTTTATATTAAAAAGAAATTACGTGATCAGGCAAAAATGAATATTCCGACTTATCAATTTCTAAGAGAAAAAGCCGAAAAAAGAAATATAGACCCAACCTCACCTTTAGTCTTTATAGAACCAGATAAAAAAGAAACTATCTAATTAAAAAAGTCCTCAAGTTGAGGACTTTTTTAGAAAACTTACAACTTATTTTTTAGCTGCACTAGCCGCAGTTGCTTCAGTTGTAATGTTTACAGTGATCTTATCACCCACGTTTGGTACATAGTTACCTAAACCAAAGTCAGAGCGATTGAACGAAGTTGTCGCGTTAAAACCAATCGCTGGAACTTTTGCCATTGGGTGCTCGCCTTGCTTATTTAAGACAGCATCAAGTACAACTGGCTTAGTGATACCTTTAACAGTCAAATCACCAGTAATTTTAAAATGTTTTTTATCTTTAGTTTCTACTTTCGTACTTTTGAAAGTAATGTTTGGGTATTTAGCCGCATTAAACCAAGCTTCTTCTTGGAACTCTTTATCTAAAGCAGGTACATTGGTATTCACACTGCTTAAAGGAATGGTCACATTTACAGATGAGTTTGCTGGTTTAGCATTGTCAACTTTAATTACACCTTGGATGTCCGAGAAGTTAGCACTTGGGGTTGAAAAACCGAAGTGATTCCACGAGAAAACAGTAGCTGTGTGTGTTGGATCAATTTTATAGTCCACTGGTGCAGCTAATGTAACTGTACTTGCCAATGCTACTGCTAAACCGAAGCTTAATGTTTTAAGATGCATTTTTCGTATCCTTTATTGATATAGTCGTTAGTGTATACATCAAGTAATTTAATTCACTATTCTTTATAAAACGATATGTTTCATCCATGCAACAATAAAAGCGTTACAGTTGTTATTCAAAAACCATATTATAAAGTATAGATATTCTTCTATTCGAAGCTTTCAGATTTATTAATTTTTACTACGATTTTATTGATAAATAACAAGGTAAAACATGGTTAACACTGCCCAAGCACAAAGTACTTCTACTCCTTATCGAGTAACGCTTACCGATCCTTCAGGCCATCAATGGTTTGCAGATGAACCCACCGATAAAGGTGGAAAAGATACAGCTCCAAATCCGGTTCAGCTTTTATTATCGGCTTTAGGAGCTTGCACTACAATTACACTAGAGATGTATGCAAATCACAAAGGCATCAAAATTGAGCATGTACAAGTTGATTTAGCATTAAATCCAAATGGTGATCCAGAAGCAGGTCAAAATAATATTGAGCGTAAAATTACTCTAAAAGGTGAATTTACTGAGGATCAGCATAAAAGATTATTAAAAGTTGCTGAAAACTGCCCTATTCATAAGCTTTTAACTTCTAATATTACGATCCAAACTGAACTTAACATTTAAATAGCCCATAAAAAAGCGCCCCAATCGGGACGCTTTTTATTCTGCTCAAAAGATTAAGCAGTTAACTCTTTTACCGCAGCAACTACAGCCTCAGTTGTAATACCGAAGAATTGGAACAAGTCTTTTGCTGGTGCTGACTCACCATAAGTTGTCATACCGATTACTTTGCCATCCAGACCAACAAACTTCCACCAGTAGTCAACGTGAGCAGCTTCTACAGCAACACGTGCACGAATATGAGCTGGTAATACTGCTTCACGATATGCAGCATCTTGTTTCATGAACTCTTCTGCACATGGCATAGAAACAACGCGAACACCTTCAAGTTGAGCATAAGCTTCCATTGCTAAAGAAACTTCTGAACCAGTAGCAATAATAATTGCTTTCAACTCACCTTTCTCTTGAGCAAGAACATAACCACCTTTTGCCGCATTCTGGATTTGCTCTTCAGTACGCGTTTGGAATGGTAAGTTTTGACGAGAGAAAATAAGTGCTGTAGGGCCATCTTTACGCTCTAAAGCAGATTTCCACGCAATTGCTGTTTCTACAGTATCAGCAGGACGCCAAGTATTTAAGTTTGGTGTGCCACGTAAAGAAGCAATTTGTTCAATTGGTTGGTGTGTTGGACCATCTTCACCTAAACCGATTGAGTCATGTGTATACACATGAATCACGCGCTGTTTCATTAATGCAGACATACGTACCGCATTACGTGCATATTCCATAAACATTAAGAACGTTGCAACGTAAGGAATGAAGCCGCCATGCAATGCAACACCGTTAGCGATTGCAGTCATACCGAACTCACGTACACCATAATATACGTAGTTACCAGCCGGGTTTTCTTGAACGCCTTGGCAACCTTTCCAAAGTGTTAAGTTAGAACCTGCCAAGTCCGCAGAACCACCTAATAATTCAGGTAATAAAGGACCAAATGCTTGTAATGTGTTTTGGCTCGCTTTACGAGTTGCTACAGTTTCAGCTTTAGCATTTGTTTCACGAATAAATGCATCTGCTTGAGCTGAAAATTCTGCTGGTAAGTCACCGCTAATACGACGAAGTAACTCAGCTGCTTCCGTTGGATATTTTGCTTGGTATTGAGCAAATACTTCATTCCAAGCTGCTTCAGCTTCATTACCTTTTGCTTTAGCATCCCATGCAGCATATACATCAGCAGGAATAACAAATGCTTCTTCAGTCCAACCTAAAGCTTCACGAGTTAAGGTAATTTCATCTTTACCCAGCGGTGCACCGTGACAGTCTTCTTTACCTTGCTTGTTTGGAGAACCTAAGCCAATAATTGTTTTACAAATAATAATCGTTGGTTTTTGAGTTTCTGCTTTAGCTTCAACTGTTGCTTGACGAATCGCATCAGTATCGTGGCCATCTACACGAAGAACTTGCCAACCATAAGACTTGAAACGCTCTTCAGTGTCATCACTGAACCAGCCTTCTACTTCACCATCAATCGAAATGCCGTTGTCATCATAATAAGCAATCAATTTACCAAGCTGTAAAGTACCTGCTAAAGAACATACTTCATGAGAAATACCTTCCATTAAACAGCCATCACCTAAGAAACAATAGGTAAAGTGATCAACTACTTTTAAGTCATCTTTATTAAACTGAGCAGCTAAAGTTTTTTCTGCTAATGCAAAACCAACAGCGTTCGCAATACCTTGACCCAAAGGACCTGTCGTTGTTTCAATCCCTGGAGCGTAACCATATTCAGGATGACCAGGAGTTTTTGAGTGCAATTGACGGAATTGTTTTAAATCTTCAATTGAAAGATCATAACCTGTTAAATGAAGCAAAGCATATTGCAACATTGAACCATGGCCATTTGATAAAACAAAACGGTCACGGTTTGCCCATTGTGGATTATTTGGGTTGTGATTTAAAAACTCGCGCCAGACGACATCAGCAATATCTGCCATCCCCATTGGAGCACCCGGATGCCCTGAGTTTGCCTGTTGCACAGCATCCATTGCCAATACACGAATTGCGTTTGCAATACGACGTTCGTTTAAAGGGGTCGTCATAGATCAGAATCCAATTTTAATAGATTGATGAAAAGAAGAAGATGAATAACCATTCAATGCCGCTATATTGTCTTAAAAAAACGCCTAGGGGTAAACCCCAACACTGTATATTTCTTTATTTTTAACTATTTCTTGGTTACTCAAAAAACATTTAGATTCTTAAACTGTGTAAAACCATAGTATTTATACTTATTTCCATGCTCAACGATTGTAAGCTTCTTCCTCGTAATCAGCATATAGAAGTGTATTTATTTTCTTTATTTATAGCTTTTCACTTCATAGTCTAAATTTTGTTTATTAATATTTAACAAAATCAAATGTTTAAAATTTAAACATTTTATTAAAACTCTAATATAAAAATGATTAATTTTCATCTATCTATATCAATTTCCCTGATACACATATCAATTAAAACATAGTAAAAATGAAAGAAATTCATGCTTTTTAGTCAGTATGAACTGGTCCTCAAGCTCAAGTCGATGTAACATATTATGTCTTTTTGAAATAACCAAGATAGGACTTTCATGCGCGAGTACGCTGTTTTTACCTCGGAATCTGTAAGCGAAGGTCATCCCGATAAAATGGCCGACCAAATTAGCGACGCTATTTTGGATGCAATCTTAAAAGAAGACCCATACGCACGTGTTGCTTGTGAAACACTGGTAAAAACAGGCGCTGTTGTACTTGCAGGTGAAATCACAACAACTGCGAATATTGATGTAGAAGCTGTTGTTCGCCAAACTGTTAACGGTATCGGCTATCACCATTCAGATTTAGGCTTTGATGGTTCAACTTGTGCTGTAATCAACATGATTGGTAAACAATCACCAGAGATTGCACAAGGTGTAGACCGCCAAAAACCTGAAGACCAAGGTGCTGGAGACCAAGGTTTAATGTTTGGTTATGCAAGTCGTGAAACCGACGTGCTTATGCCAGCCCCTATTTCTTATGCTCACCGTTTAATGGAACGCCAAGCTGAACTTCGTCGTTCAGGTGCATTACCATGGTTACGTCCAGATGCAAAAAGTCAGGTAACTTTTGCTTATGAAAATGGCAAACCTGTACGTTTAGACGCAGTAGTACTTTCTACACAGCATGATCCTGAAATTACTCAAACTCAGCTTAAAGAAGCTGTAATTGAAGAAATTATTAAACCGATCATTCCTGCTGAAATGTTCCATGCAGCAACTAAATTCCACATTAACCCGACTGGTATGTTTGTTATCGGTGGGCCTGTGGGTGACTGTGGTTTAACTGGCCGTAAAATCATCGTTGATACTTATGGCGGTATGGCTCGTCACGGCGGTGGTGCATTCTCTGGTAAAGATCCATCTAAAGTAGACCGTTCAGCTGCGTATGCTGGTCGTTATGTAGCTAAAAATATTGTTGCTGCTGGTCTTGCGGACAAATGTGAAATTCAGGTGAGTTATGCAATTGGTGTTGCAGAGCCAACTTCTATTTCAATCAATACTTTTGGTACTGCAAAAGTTTCTGATGAGTTAATTATCCAGTTAGTACGTGAACATTTCGATTTACGTCCGTTTGGTATTACTCGCATGCTTAACTTAATTCAACCTATGTATAAACAAACAGCTGCTTACGGCCACTTTGGTCGTGAAGGTTCAGATACTGCATTTACATGGGAAAAAACCGATAAAGTTGAAGCACTTAAAGATGCCGCAGGCCTTTAAGCTGATTATATTAAAAGCCCGCTCTTCAGCGGGCTTTTTTATTATTTTTGTATTTGATTAAAATTAAACAACAGCCCCTTCAACATACATTATTTAAAGGCATGTAGTGAGTATTAAGCAATATTATTGTTTTGTGCTCTTATCACCTTCATTTAATACATCTAACAGAGTCGATTGCACAGGTGTATCTTGATGATTCTGGATATAAAGATGAACAACTTTGAATACGACAACAACTGCTAGACAAGCCATCACGCAAAACATCCATAGGCCATATGGACTACGAATATGGTGTGAACCGCAATATGGACATGATTTATCAGTTGATGCCACAACTTTGTCGCAACAAGCACAATGATATTGATATAGCATAGGTAACCCTCCTTCCCTCACTTCAACCGTTGTTGTTTTAATAGGTTTGCTACATTTTTAAATTTATACATCCTTTATATTTATCCTATGTGAAATGAAAAGATAATTCAATCTGAATGAACAATCCGTTCAAATTTCAAATATTTAATTTATACAAAGAGATAGACTAAATATTATTTTTTTAGCACTATTTTTCTTATTTTGATATTTTGTTGAATTTGTTAAAATAGAAATATATTTTATTTTCTAAGCGAATTTATGACACAGCTCATTAATAAAGGTGGCTTTCGTGAAAGAGCCAATAGAAGCCGAAAATATCAACAATCTGAAAACAAGCAAGTAGCTCTGCCTTCAAACAAGTATCAACCTCAAACTAAGCTCCAAGATAATCAAAACGAGATGATTCAAGCAAAAGCAGGTACTTCTGAAACTTCAGATGATTAACTGTTATAAATTAAAAAGGGCCTAAATCTTTTAGATTTAGGCCCTTTTTGTATAATAGATTAATTAATCTTTATTTTTATGCTCAATTTTCTTGTGGTCTGGAGTAACTTCTCTCGCTTCGCCATCAATAATACTAGAATCATGATATTGGCTACCACCACCTTGTTGATTCTGCATATCCTGCATTTGACGCATTAAATCTGCAAATGGGTTTTGACCAGCACCTGCACCACCCATGCCGCCCATCATTTTGTTCATCATGGCTTGCTGACGTTTTGCCAGTGTTCTCATTGCAATATTACGAAACGCAGTTTGTACGCCCGGAATAAGAATTAAGAGCGCTAATACATCCGATACCAAACCTGGCAACATTAATAAAAAACCAGCAAAAGCATAAGCTAATTTTTTAGTCACAGTCGGATCATTACCCAATTGTCCAGTCATCTGCATTTGTTGTAATTGCGGCATAATACCAGCCGTACTATTACGAATAAGCGTTAGACCAATAAAGAAAGCAATAATGAACCAGAAAAACACATACCATCCACTGATGAACTGTGCTACGCCAATCCATACGGCAATTTCAACAATCGCGCCCAGAACCACAATAAGAAGTAAATTCATGTAAAACTTTATCTATCTCAAAAAGAAAATTCATTGCAGTTGTTACTACTTAACTAAACTCATCCATTTTTCATTTGAAATCATGGATTAAATTTAGTTGCGAAGCTTAGACAATGTTTTTGTTGTAACCTAAAATCATAGCTAAACTAAGGTTCTGCAATACTATAAATAAGACTGATTCTAACTTAATAAAACAGTCATACTCTATTATTAATGAGTGCTATATCAACTTTATCAAGTGTTTTTTCTACAAGATTGCAATTTTTTCATGAATTGGCCGATGCTTTTATCTATTAGCAGCTTTTTTATAAAATTTAACTTACATTTTTGATATCTAATAATTGATCTACTCAAGTTACATTGATTAGCTAAACTTCAAATTCAATTTTATAAGTCTTATGAACATTAAAGCACTCTTACTTATAACAAGCGCTATTTTTATTTCAGCCTGCTCACCTTATATAGTGACTGCTAATCCAAATCACAGTGCTTCAAAATCTGATGACAAAGCAGAGAAAATTAAAAATTTATTTAACGAAGCACACACTACGGGTGTTTTAGTTATCCATCAAGGTCAAACTCAACAAAGCTATGGTAATGATCTTGCTCGTGCTTCGACCGAGTATGTACCTGCTTCGACCTTCAAAATGCTTAATGCTTTGATCGGCCTTGAGCACCATAAGGCAACCACCACAGAAGTATTTAAATGGGATGGGGAAAAAAGGCTATTCCCAGAATGGGAAAAGAACATGACCCTAGGCGATGCTATGAAAGCTTCCGCTATTCCGGTTTATCAAGATTTAGCTCGTCGTATTGGACTTGAACTCATGTCTAAGGAAGTGAAGCGTGTTGGTTATGGCAATGCAGATATAGGTACCCAAGTCGATAATTTTTGGCTGGTGGGTCCTTTAAAAATTACTCCTCAGCAAGAGGCACAATTTGCTTACAAGCTAGCTAATAAAACGCTTCCATTTAGCCAAAAAGTCCAAGATGAAGTGCAATCCATGCTATTCATAGAAGAAAAGAATGGAAATAAAATATACGCAAAAAGTGGTTGGGGATGGGATGTAAACCCACAAGTAGGCTGGTTAACTGGATGGGTTGTTCAGCCTCAAGGGAATATTGTAGCGTTCTCCCTTAACTTAGAAATGAAAAAAGGAATACCTAGCTCTGTTCGAAAAGAGATTACTTATAAAAGCTTAGAACAATTAGGTATTTTATAGAGTTAGTTTATAGCCCAGTTCACTTTTACCATTTTGATCTGGGCGATTGCTATTTTAAAAACTGATAATCTATCCATCCATTGGTTCAAATGGAGTATTCAAAATTAGTTGGTAAAAAGCAGCGTCAAGCCATTGCCCAAATTTAAAGCCCACTTGTTTAAAAGTACCAGCGTGGGTAAAGCCCATTTTCTCATGAAGGCCTATACTGGCTTGATTTGTCGCATCAATACAACCAATGAGCACATGAAGTTGAGCCTGTTGAGCTCGTTGAATTAACGCTTGCATTAAAACTTTACTTAGACCACAGCCGCGATGTTCATGATGAATATAGATACTATGCTCAACCGTATATTTATAAGCTGGAAACGCTCTAAATGTTCCCCAACTGGCAAATCCTAATAACTTACCTGACTCATCTACTACCCCAATGACAGGGAAACCATTTTCTCTTTTTACCGAAAACCATGTTTTCATTGAATCAAGTGAACGGGGAACATAGTCATACAATGCGGTAGAGTTAACAATCGCATCATTTAGAATTTCTAATATTGCTACCGCATGCTCTGCTTCATTACAATCAATTAAACGGAAATTAGAATCGAGGGAATAGTTCATAAAGATTCCTTAAGAGCGGGCACCAGTTGATTAGAAACGACTAAAATATAACGAGCAACTTGAGCTGAATGATTACTGTATATGACAGGTTGATCTAATTGCATTGCCAAGCAATCCCCTTGACCTAATGCATAAGAAGTTTCACCTAATTGAATTTCAATTTTCCCTTCAACGACCCAAAGCTGCTGCTGTACCACTCTAGAGCTTTCATTAGTTTCATAAGTAATTCGAGAATGAGGCGGAAATTCAATTTCAACAATCTGGAAGGGTAATTTTAAGTTCGGAGGTGAAACTGTACGGCGTATATAGCCAGTTTCCGGATCTCGCCACTCAGCTTGTTCATTCCGACGAATAAGCGGTTGAGATGATGAATTCCCTGCTTCATTCGTAAAAATTTGAGTTAAAGGTACTTCAAGACCATTTGCTAGTTTTTCAAGAACAACTGCCGTAGGACTCTTTTCTCCTCTTTCAATTAAAGAAATAGCTGAACGGCTAACTTGGCAACGGGCAGCTAACACATCTAAAGTATATCCACGTGCTAAACGCAGCTCTCGTATTCGATGTGCAATCCTTATATTGATATCATCCATTAAAGAAGCTCAATTCCACCATTATAGATAAGTATTCCATTAAAATAGAATTACATCAAATGATTTCAAACTCTTCCTTGTGAACATATGGAAAATTGGGTGGACAATATAAATCTTTAGGTTTAAAAACCGAAAAATAACCATTCATAGCAGCATTCTTTAAATTACTCATGCAGAACCGATTTGGCTATGTAACAATACCCTCTAAACTATTTAAGTAAGTCTTCACATGCCATTGATTATTGGAATTGATCCAGGTTCACGCTTAACAGGGTACGGAATCATTGAAAAAGATGGTAGTAAACTACGTTTTGTTGATGCCGGTACAATCCGAACGGAAACTCAAGAGATGCCAGAGCGTTTGAAGCGTATTTTTGCTGGTGTTGAGCGAATTGTGAAATTTCATGGTCCTACTGAAGCTGCGGTTGAGCAAGTCTTTATGGCACAGAACCCCGACTCTGCCTTAAAACTTGGTCAAGCCCGTGGAGCTGCTATAGCCGCTTTAGTGAATTTAGATTTACAAGTTGCAGAATACACTGCACGCCAGATTAAACAATCTGTAGTGGGATATGGTGCTGCCGATAAAGAACAAGTACAAATGATGGTAATGCGTTTACTTAACCTGACCATTAAACCTCAAGCCGATGCAGCCGATGCTCTTGCTGCTGCAATTTGTCATGCCCATGCTTCAGGAAGTATGAGCAAACTAACCGTCTTGAATGCTTTAGGTGGTATGGCTCGTGGACGAAGTCGCTCTAGTAGCCGTAGACGCTAAAGTTTTATTGATTTACTACTTGAGTAATTGCTTGATTCATCTCATAAGCTTGTAAACCGCGCATGCCTTGTTTGGCAAGTTGGTCACCTGCCTGAGCATGGAGAGTTACGATCTCATGTAGGGTAACTGCTTTGTGGAACTGGGCTTTTAAGCTTGCAATCATGCCCGCCAACACATCTCCCATTCCACCAGTTCCCATACCTGCATTACCTTGCGTACAAATATACAAGTTATCTTCTAAAATTAAGCTGCCTGCTCCTTTAAGCACCCACTGGCCTGCATATTTTTGCTGCAACGCATAAATCGCAGCAATTCTGTCATTTTCAATTTGCCAAGTAGAACAACCAAGTAATGTAGCGGCCTCCCCCGGATGAGGTGTTGCATAAATATGTAAACTCAATTTTTCAGGCTGCTTTGCGAGAAACCATAGGGCATCTGCATCTAATACAACTTCTAAATGTGAAGTCTGATTTAAATAATTAAACCACTGTTGATAGATTTGGTGTGCCCAGTCATCACGACCTAACCCCATTCCAAAACATACTGCATCCACCTGAGATAAAATTTCTTTAATACCGTTTTCATCGAAATCATTAATATCACGCAGCATAATATTAGGAGCTCGCGACAAAATAGCCTGATGATGGTTGCGATGACAAACTACCGTAACCTTGCCTGCCCCTGCATGAAAAGCAGCTTCAGCAGCCATAATGACGGCCCCACCCATTTGCTCATGTCCACCTATAACCAAAACATGCCCATAACTTCCTTTATGTCCAAAAGCCAAACGTTTAGGAAGTTTGATATGTGTTGGCGTCAAGTAAGCAAGAGGTTTCAGCTCTTGGTCTATTGGTATTAAATTAATTAAATGAATTTGTCCTGCATATTCTTTGCCTTGGCCTGTAAACAATCCTGCTTTAAGCCCTAAAACAGTAAATGTATGATCAGCCCGTATTGCACAAGGTAAGGTAGAGCCAGTATTTGCTTTTAAACCACTTGGTATATCAATCGAAATTTTTAGCCCTGCTTGCCCATTAAATTGTTGAATAGCATGTTGCCAATAACCGTTTAATTCACGGTTTAAACCAATCCCAAACAATGCATCAATATGACAATCAAATGTCCCGTTGATCTCAAAACCTTGGTGTATTTGAACATGATTTGCTTTAGCAAAATGGACAGCATGGTGTAAATCGGCTGACTCGCCCAACTCAGCCGCAAATATTTTAACCAGAAACCCAGCTTGTTTGAGATAGCTTGCTATAAAATAGCCATCACCAGCGTTATTACCCTGTCCGCACCAAACAGCAATATTCTTAAAATTTTGTTTTTGAAAAAGTACAATGAGTTGTTGAGTGATTGACCAAGCTGCTTGTTGCATTAAGCCTAATGATGAGTTTTGCGCAGCAAACCAACGTTGCTCCCATGCCTGGATATCTTGGCTATGGTAAACTACCGCCTGCATATTCTTATCCTCTTGCATTTTTCGGTTTATGACATCTTCCAACACATCACGCATTGCAGTGCAACAAATTGATCCACATGAATTAAAAGCATGGATCAAAGCTCAAGCATTAGACTTGGGTTTTGCTGATTGTGTCATTGCCAAACCAGATGCTCAAGAGCAAATGCCACGTTTTTTAGAATACCTTGAACGTGGTTATCATGCAGATATGACCTATTTAGAAGAAAATCTGGAGAAGCGAGCAGATCCAACTTTATTGGTACCAGGAACAAAAAGTATTATTTGCGTACGTATGAATTATTTGGTGGAATCGCCAAAACCACGATATGTACCCTTCGAACCAAACTCTGCGATTATTGCCCGTTATGCTCGTGGTCGTGATTACCATAAGGTGATGCGTGGCAGATTAAAAACGTTAGCCACACGTATCCGTGAAAAAGTGGGAGATTTTGAATCCCGCCCTTTTGCAGACTCGGCACCTATTTTTGAGAAATCATTAGCTGAAAGTGCTGGAATGGGCTGGACAGGTAAGCATACTTTACTCATTCATAAAAAGTCGGGTTCATTCTTTGTCTTAGGTGAACTATTTACATCACTCGACTTACCTTTTGATGAACCTGCTACTTCCCACTGTGGTTCTTGTAGTGCGTGTATTGATATTTGCCCAACACAAGCGATTGTCGAACCTTATATGTTAGATGCTAGACGCTGTATTGCTTATCTCACCATCGAATATAAAGGAATCATTGCAGAAGAATTACGTGCAGGCATTGGTAACCGGATATTTGGTTGTGATGACTGCCAATTAATTTGCCCGTGGAATAGTTTTGCTAAAACAGCGTCTATTCCCGATTTCAATCCTAGACATGGTTTAGATAATATTAGTCTGCTTGATATTTGGCAGTGGGACGAAGCTACTTTTTTAGCCAATACAGAAGGCAGCCCAATACGACGTACAGGTTATCAATCCTTCAAACGTAATATTGCTATCGGTTTAGGCAACGCACCGCACTCAAAAGAAATTGTAGATCAGCTAAACAAAGGCAAAAGTTTACATGACGAAATCGTCAATGTGCATATTGATTGGGCAATTGAACAGCAACTTAATCAACTTTAGCTATCAAATTAAAAAAATGATGTTTTTTGCCCTATAGCTTTAATACGAATTCTGTATGATTATGTACAGTGAATTAATGCCATCATCATGGATATGACAATGACTCTACGTAATGATTGGACTCGTGAAGAAATCCAAGCTCTATATGAACAACCTTTTTTGGATTTAGTTTTTAAGGCTCAACAAGTACACCGTGAGCACTTCACTGCCAATACAATTCAGGTCAGCACCCTTTTATCTATTAAAACGGGTAAATGTCCTGAAGATTGCAAATATTGCTCTCAATCTGCACATTACGATTCAAAATTAGAAGCAGAAAAACGTATTGCTGTTGAAAAAGTAATTAGCGAAGCAAAAGCTGCAAAAGATTCAGGTTCATCTCGTTTTTGTATGGGTGCTGCTTGGCGCAACCCTCATGAGCGCGATATGCCTTATGTTTTAGAAATGGTACGTGAAGTTAAAGCATTAGGTATGGAAACCTGTATGACTTTAGGTATGCTTAATCAATCACAAGCAGAACGCCTAAAAGATGCCGGTTTAGACTATTACAACCATAACCTTGATACTTCTCGCGAGTATTATTCCCACATCATCAGCACACGTACTTTTGATGACCGTTTGAATACTTTAGATTATGTACGTCAAGCTGGTATGAAAGTATGTAGTGGCGGTATTGTTGGTTTAGGTGAGAGCCGTGAAGATCGCATTGGCTTGTTACATGAGTTAGCAACCTTACCTATTCATCCAGAATCCGTGCCAATCAACATGCTTGTTCCAATTGAAGGTACACCATTAGCTGATGTTGAAAAACTAGATGTTATTGAATGGATTCGTACTATTGCGGTAGCACGTATCATTATGCCGCATAGTTATATTCGTTTATCTGCTGGTCGTGAATCTTTAAGTGACTCAGATCAAGCTTTAGCATTTATGGCGGGTGCAAATTCTCTGTTCTCTGGTGATAAATTACTTACGACGCCAAATGCAGGTGAAGGTAAAGACCAAGCGTTATTTAATAAATTAGGGTTAACAGCTGAAAAGCCAAAACCAACTGTTTCTGATTTATCAGTAGATGCGATGAGTGCTTAACCTCATCAAAATTGAAAAGCCCTGATCATTCAGGGCTTTTTTCATTTATACAGAAGTGACTAATATGCCATAAGTCGCGTTCAGAAAGGTTCCAACTCGAATAATATCCCTACCTGCCGCATGGGTAACCGATAATTCTTGGCTCAATACATCAAAGTGAAAAGATTCAAAAACATCTTGATGGTGTAAGAGCCAAGTCACTGTATCTGCTATATTATCATCCGCAATATAAGTTAAGGCTTTAAAGTCTTTACTCATAAATAACTCTTAAAAATAAATTTTATGAATTTTATATGAGTTCATTCTGCCTTAAAAGAAAATCTAAGCAGCCTTCGGATTCACTAATGAACGCCCCGACAATAAGCTTGTTAACGCTTTAGGTGAAAACTCTAAAGAAAGTACATGATTCTTTAAATTGATTGAGTGGCTACTAATCAATGGTAAAAGGCCCTCTTCTGTTTCTAAAACATACTCATCCGCAATGTTTAGAATACCTTCTAGATTTGTTGTGCTAGAGGCTAGATCGTGGCTAAAGACATCATAAATTGTTTGTAAATTAAACGTCGTGTTCTGTTCAGTAGGATGTTTGAGTAAATAGTCTTTTAAAAACAAGACTAATTTATGAGCAAAGAAAAAATAATTCGGTTTATACGTGTATTTCATGTTGTTCATGGAACCAAACTCCAGATGATCTTTTATTGAATTACAACTAAAACACTAGGAATTAAACCTTAAAATTTTCTTAAAAAAATAAATATATTTACACGATATATAAAAATTAATTTTAATAATAAAAATCAACCAGTTAATTTATCCAAAAATATATAATTTATATAAAATTACAATAAAAAAATCAATTCTTAAAAATTAAAAAACTTAAATGAAAATTATTATCAAATTAATTTAAATAAAATAATTTCATGATATTTTACCATATGGTATAAATTAAAATAAAAACCGCATTTATCAATAAAAAATAACCAATCAAAATACATAAAAATATAATGTTATTCTTGTTTTTTACTTGAAAGGTGCTATATTTCCACCGCATTACTTGATCAGAATAAAAGCACTGAAGAGTAATAAAGCGATATTTATTGAATATTCTGGGGATTTTATGAAAAAATTTATTTTTATTGTGGCTAGTTCTCTTTTTAATATTGCAGCAGCACAAGCAGCTGATGGTACGATCACTATTAATGGTTTAGTAACTGATAATACGTGTACGATTGATACTGGTGATAAAAATCTCACTGTAAATTTACCAACAGTATCATCTCAATCTTTGAAAAATGCGGGCGATGTTGCTGGTCGTACACCTTTTCAAATCAATTTAACGAATTGTGCTTCAGTTGGTAAAGTCGCGACTTATTTTGAACCAGGCGCAACAGTTGATTTTAATACTGGTCGACTATTGAACCAAGCTACCTCTGGTGCAGCTGCCAATGTCAACATCCAATTATTGGGTAGCAACAATGCAGTAATTCCTGTAATTGCGAAAGGTGCTTCTGGTGCACAAGATAACTCACAATGGGTAAATGTTTCTGCTGGAGGGAATGCCGATCTTAATTATTATGCTGAATATTATGCAACTGGAGCATCTACAGCAGGTACTGTAACGTCACAAGTGAAATACACGATTATTTATCAATAAATTAAAACCAGCTTCTATTTTTAAATAGAAGCTATATCTCATCTATTATTTATTATTGAGAATATGACTCATGCTTTTTCGTGGTCGTAAATTTTTTTGGGGAATGGCTTGTCTTCAAGCATTAATTGCTACTACAGGGCATGCCGAAATAGTACTTCATGGTACACGTGTAATCTATCCATCAGATGCTCGAGAAGTAAACTTACAACTCAGCAATAACGGTACAGCGCCTTCCTTGGTTCAAGCTTGGATTGATGATGGAAACGCTAAATCAACTCCCGATGAAGCGAATGTCCCTTTTATCATTACACCACCTATTTCAAGAGTAGAACCCTCTAAAGGGCAAACTTTACGAATTACTGCACTACCTAATGCTTCTCAATTAAACCAAAATAAAGAAAGTGTATTTTGGCTTAATGTATTAGATATACCACCAAGGCCGGAAGGTAACAAACAAGAAAATAATGAAGTATTAACCAATAATTTTCTTCAATTAGCGATACGTTCACGAATTAAGTTCTTTTATCGACCAGTAAGTCTAAAAGAAAATATTAATACATTAAGTGAAAAAATTCAGTGGGTAAAAAATGGTGAAAACTTGCTTATTAAAAACCCTACTCCCTTTTACATTACAATAAGCTCAATTTTTCAAGAAATAAATCATCAAAAAACAGATTTATTAAAACAGGGTTTAATGCTTTCTCCTTTTTCAGAAGATCAAATAAAACTTAAAAATAGCAATATAACAAATATGAGCTTTGTTTATATAAATGATTATGGTGGAAGAATTGAACAAGTAATAAGGTTCTAAGCTTACCTACTTTTTAATTTAAACACCTACACATGAACAGGCATAAAGACGATGTCAGAATGGTTCATATCCAGTATATGCTTTAAAAAGCGCACTACATATTATTTAGTATTGAGTCTCGCAATTAATATCCCTTTAACTGTATATGCATCAGACAATATGAATAGGGAAAATATTTTAAAAGCTGATTTTGATACTAATTTTTTAGTGGGAAATGCACAGAAAATTGATATTGGTCGATTTAAGTACGGCAATCCTATTTTACCGGGTGAATATAGTCTTGACGTCTATATTAATGGGCAGTGGTTAGGAAAACGAAAGTTTGTTTTTAAAAGTACTCGTTCGAATGAGAATGCAAAGACCTGTTTTACCCCAGATATGCTTTTAGAATATGGAGTTAAACCAGAAATTCTTCATCATGAAGTAAGTAGTACCTTTACCTGTAATGACTTGGACAAGTGGGTTAACGATGCTTTTTATCAATTTGATACTTCTCGTCTGAGACTTGATATTTCAATACCACAAGTTGCTTTACAAAAGAATGCTCAAGGGTATGTCGACCCACGTTTATGGGACCGCGGTATAAATGCAGCTTTTTTTGCATACAATGCTTCTGCCTATCGTATTGTAAATAATAACCATGAAACAAATCATGCGTTTATGGGTACAAATGTTGGTCTAAATCTCTATGATTGGCAATTACGCCATACTGGGCAGTGGAAATGGCAAGATCATAATGAAATACAAGAAAAGGTTTCTTCCTACACATCAAATAATACATATGCCCAAAAGGCTTTTCCCAAGCTCAATAGTGTTGTTACTTTAGGTGATTATTTTACCAATAATAATTTTTTTGATGCCCTACCTTATCGTGGGATTAACATATCAAGTGATGACCGCATGCTTCCTAACAGTATGCTCGGATATGCTCCCCAAATTCGAGGTTATGCCAAAACCAATGCAAAACTAGAGGTGCGTCAGCAAGGAAATTTAATTTATCAAACGACTGTTACACCCGGAAGTTTTGAAATTAATGATCTTTATCCCACAGGCTTCGGTGGCGAATTACAAGTCTCTATATATGAAACAAATGGAGAAATTCAAAAGTTTTCTATTCCTTATGCTTCTGTCATTGAGATGCTAAGACCTAAAATGAGCCGATATTCTTTTACTTTGGGACATTTTAGAGATGCCAATATCAATCTAAAACCATGGCTAGTGCAAGGTAAATATCAAAGAGGTATTAATAACTATTTAACAAGCTATACAGGCTTTCAGGCAACTGAAAACTACCAGTCTTTTTTAATAGGTAGCGCATTTGCAACCCCAATCGGTGCAATTTCATTTGATGTAACTCAGTCGTCAGCTGAGTTCGAACAAAAGCCCACCCTTAAAGGACGAAGTTATCGCTTAAGTTATAACCGACTATTTACTCCAACCAACACCAATTTAACTTTAGCTACGTATAGATATTCCACAGAAAATTATTTGAAATTACGCGATTCAATTTTAATTCGAGACTTGCAACAACAAGATATTGATAGCTTTTCCGTGGGGAAACAAAAAAGTGAATTTCAGATCACATTAAACCAAGGCCTTCCAAATCAATGGGGTAATTTTTATTTAGTAGGCTCGTGGATTAATTATTGGAACCAGCCTAATCGTAATCAACAATTCCAATTTGGATATAGTAATCAGTTTAAAGATCTGACTTACAGTATTTCTGCAATTACTCATGAGCTTGACCAAGAAAATCAAAATTCTGGTCATGAAACGCAATATTTGTTGTCTTTATCTTTTCCACTTCAATTTAAAAAAAATACCGTTAATTTTAATAGTTCTATTTCAGAAGATAGCCGAACTTTAGGAATGAGTGGTTATATCGGAGACCGCTTTGATTATGGCTCATCAATTTCATATCAAGATCAAGGACAAACAAGCCTAAATATTAATGGCACCTACCGTACTAACTATACAACTATAGGCGCTTCTTTTGGTCAGTCCGATACATACCAACAAGAAATGATCAATTTAAATGGAAGCTTGGTCGCTCACTCACAAGGTATTTTATTTGGCCCAGACCAAGTACAGACCATGGTATTGGTATATGCGCCTCAAGCGACTGGTGCTCGAGTCGGCAATACCTCTGGTCTAAGCATTAATAAACAAGGTTATGCTGTCATTCCTTATGTAACCCCCTATCGCTTAAATGACATTAGCCTTGACCCTCAAGGGATGCCATCAACTGTTGAACTTACGGAAACAAGTCATCGTATTGCCCCATATGCAGGATCGATCACTAAAGTTAACTTTTCAACAAAAACGGGATATGCAGTTTTTATTAGCACCCAAACACCTAATGGCGGCCATTTGCCATTTGCAGCACAAGTTTTTAATCAAAACAATGAAATAGTCGGAATGGTAGCCCAAGGTAGCCGGATTTATTTACGTACTCCCCTAACTCAAGATCATCTTTATGTGAAATGGGGACAAAGTAATAGTGAAGAATGTCAACTTGATTATGACATTCAATCAAAAATCTTACAGGAAAAACAATCAATTATTATGACAGAGGCAGTCTGCAAATGAAAAAAATGCTTATAAAGAGCGGTTTACTCATCACTAGTTTTTTTATTTATAACCAAACCTATGCCAACTGTACTTTAAGCAAGGGCTTTACCACAGTCGATATTCCAATGACGATTGGAACTATTGTAGTACGCCCGACCGATCCAATCGGAACAGTTCTCCAAAAGAATACTTTTACTATTTTACCCAATAATTCGACTGCAACTTGCAACCGTGCCAGTGACCAAATTACAGCGGCACTTCCATTAAACTATCCTGTTAGCTCGATTGGAAATAATGTGTATGCAACCAATATTCCGGGTATAGGTATTCGACTTTATAGAGAGGCATTCGACTCTACAGATTTTTCTGGATATTACCCTTATAAACGCAGCTTGACTCCTAATACAACATATACACTTTCACCAGGCTATTTTGTTATGGAAGTGATTAAAACTGCTGCAACTACAGGTTCAGGTGCATTAGTTGCTGGTCGTTACAGTACCTATTATGTAACAGGACAACAAAATCGTCCTTTCTTAACAACTACAGTATTGAGCAGCTCCCCTATTCTTATTGCATCATCTTCTTGTGAAATTCAAAACGGTATAGATACGGTTGTTCAGCTTCCCACTGTGATGAAGTCAGGTTTTAGAGCTATTGGATCAACTTAAGGTGAGAAAAACTTTAATTTATCGATTCTTTGTAATGGTGGGGAAAATAACTCGGGTGTACCAACGAGTAATACACTGAGTTTAAGCTTTGACTACATTTCTGACACTTCAAATAGTCAGGTTATTAATAACAGTGCTGCTAACTCAACTAAAGCGAACGGAGTTGGTGTTGAATTGTTATGGAATATGAATGGCGCGAACAATCCTATTCGAAAAGGAAACAAACTAGATATTGGTACAGTAAGTTCTAACCAGACAGTACAGTACGATATTCCTTTAACAGCGCGTTATTATCAAACTGCTTCGAATGTAACAGCCGGTGAAGTCAAAGCTAATGCAACGGTAACGATCCAATATGATTAGTATTTCTTCTAAACACTAGATCTTAGTAGTAAGTAGTAGGCTTTATAGAATGAATAATTTTTAATTAATACTAAAAAAGTCAAATGATCACACACATTATTTTTTAAATTTTACTAATAAATAAATTAAAAAAATGCTCATAAGCGAAAAAAGCTAATGAGCATTAGTGATAACCACTTAACCTGAAATACAAATTGTGGGAAATAGATCACAATTTGCATGACTATAATTTCAAAATTTAGCTTAAATATCAAGTCTTTTTTTTAACAAAAGTTTGATAAATTTATTTAACTCATTAATTTTAAATGAAAATAAGTTAAAAATAAAGTTTACGATTTTCATTTTACAGGCTTTCTAAAGAATTATCATTCTATTAATTCAAAAAACATAAATTTTATATATACGAATGTATAGTAAAATTAAAAAGTGCTCAAATAGGAGCGTTTAGTTAAAAGTAAATATTATGTAATTCGATAAATTATAAAGCTTTACATAACCTATAAGAAAAAAAACAAACACATATCTGGAAATATTTTTCAATTACAGCCTAACTTCAAGTTTTTATTACAAAACCACATGCTCATTATTTGGAAAATATTTTGTATTTTATTATTAAGTTTAGGGGCTTTCGGAGTTGGTTTAGGTATTAGTTATTTAGATTTTTTCTTATTTTTTATTGGTTTACTTTTTTTGCTGTGTTTTTTTCTAGCCTTGAAGCAAGCAAGAGAAGATGCAGGAAGTTTTCCAGATTAATCACTTTAGTCAAACAAGTCAGTAGTAGTACAAATAAAAGAATGATTGAATAGTTCATGCACAAATTTAAAAAAGGATCAGCTTTGAAGTATGTTTAAAAAGTCCTCAGATGCAGGCATCTTTTTATGGATGACTTACCAGACAATGCAAAACATGGGTTTAGATGCCGAATCAATTTTTGCTAGCGTTAACTTACCAAATCAGCCACCAGATAAGACTATTCGACGCGATAATTCGACCCAATATCGGTTTTGGAATGCAGCTGAAATAATCAGTAAAGATCAAAATATTGGCTTGCATGTCGGGAGCCAAATGCCCGCATTTAGAGGACTAGTTATTGAATATCTATTTTTAAGTAGTTCTACATTCGGTGAGGGTTTAAAAAGAGCTTTAAAATATCAAGCTTTACTCACAGACGTTTTTGATCTCACCTTAACTGTTGAACAAGATAAAGCAATTTTATCGGGCTTTGAACACTCAGTAAGACATTATTTAGAAGCTGCAATCGGTATATTTCTTAATTTTTTTAAATATATTACAAATAATAGTTTCGCCCCTACAGAAATTCATCTGACTTACTCGAAAGGGGCTTCAAATGACAATTATAAAAAGGTTTGGAAATGTCCTGTGGTTTTAGGTCAATCAACTGGAGCTATTATTTTTCCATCCACATTATTACAACAAGTGTCACCAGCAGCTGAACCTGAATTATTGAAAGTCCATGAAAATATTGCAGAGCAACAATTAGCTAACTTAGAAAAACATCGTCTCATTTACGCTATTGAACGTTTACTCGGCAATGGTCTTCTTGAGTCAGGTAATTTTGATCAAAAGTTTATTGCTGAACAGTTAAATCGAAATCCCCGAACTCTTAGAGCAGATCTTCAAGCAATTAATACATCCTATGAGCAAATTTTAAACCATTATAGAGAACGACTAGCAAGGCGCTTACTTGCCCATACTCAGGAAAGCATTGATCAGATTGTTTATTTAACAGGTTTTTCAGAACCTTCAGCATTTACAAGAGCATTTAAGCGTTGGACTGGAGAAACCCCTAGCGCTTATCGTCAACGTAAACAAAAATGAACAAATTGATCTTTTAGGCAATATTGACACTGCCTGTTAAGTCAAAAATATAACAGTAACTTCTCATAGAATGAATCAAATTATTTTTTAAGAAGTTTTTGTTATGCTTGGTTTCCCATTAGGTATTTTTGTCGCGAATGGTTTGGAATGGTATTTTCATAAGGTTTGGCTTCATGAATTTCCAACCAAATATCGTAACAGCCCTTTTTTTACTCATATTGCTCATCATAAACGTGCTCGCTTAAATAATTTTCATGATGAAGGTTATGCAGAATCAATGTTCAAAAATGCAGAAATTTATAATGAAAAAACAGCATTAATTGGTTTAGCAGGCGCGGCAACAGTATTCTTACCAGTAGCACCTTTTTTTACAGCTGGATTATATTACGGAATATGGAATTACTGGCGAATACATGCCAAATCACATTTAGATCCAGAGTATGCTAAAAACCGTATACCTTGGCATTATGATCATCATATGACGAGCAATCAAAATGCTAACTGGTGCGTAACTCGACCATGGTTCGATTATATTATGGGTACGAGAGTTACAACAGAAGTTTCTAAAACTGAAACTAATCCTTTAGGAATACAATTACCTCATTGGCTTGAAAAAAGAGTAAATACATTTGCGCATAAAATACTCAAAAAATCTTTTGCTAAAATTGACTTAAATTCACAAAAAGATAAATCCGATTTAAATAAAGGAATAGAAGTCGCTTTAACATAAATCGGCATAAAGATGCTGCTAAAAATTAGCAGCATCGATGTTATACACGAAAAGATTCAAAACAATCTAAAAGAAAATCCATCACTACCCTTACTGCAGGACTACTCCGCAGATCTTCATGAATTACTAACCAAATTTCAGCACTCATTGGGTCATCATCAGGTAATTTTACTAAATGACCTTGCTGGCCTAAAAAATCAGGTAGTACAGCTAAACCAACTGCTCCACAAGTAGCCCGCCATTGAAGCTCAGGATGATTCGTAACCATAACAGGCTCTTTATAATTTAACCGTTGTTTTAGCTTTTGCTGTTTTTGTCCTTGAACTCCACCAACTTCAACGCTAATCCATTCATAGTTTTCTTCTTGTATAGCATCCAAATATTCTTGGGCTGCATATATGCCAAAAGGAACTTCACCAGCTTTACGCGCAATTAGATAATCATCTTTAGGGCGTCCAAAGCGAACTGCGATATCTGCTTCGCGATGCTGTAAGGAGGCATAATGAACATCACCAAGTATTCTCAATTGCAGCTCAGGATATTGACGATAAAACTTACCAAGATGAGGCATTACCAAATGTGCAGCCGTAGCTGGCGGTAGACTTACCGAAACTACTCCACTAATTTCCTGTTGTCCTGCCTGAGCCAGACGTTCAATAGAAAATGTTTCTTCCATCATACGTGTCACGATTTTGGCCAGACGCTCCCCCTCTGAAGTTAAAATATAAGTACGAGGTCTACGGTCCACTAATTTTAGTTTTAAATTATCTTCTAACTGGGCAATTCTTCTTGCAACAGTAGCATGGTCAACACCTAACTTTCTTGCAGCAGCTGAAAGTGTCTTCTCTTCAGAAAAAACTGAAAAGTAATGTAAATTTTCCCAATCAATCATTGTGCAAATTTTCACATCAGAGATGAATTAATATGGAATTGTACACCTTTATGTGATTACTCAGAATAAAGACATTCTTTTTCGGAGCCCAATCATGAATAAATCAATGGTGTATGCCTATACTGGTGTTGTAATCACAATGCTGTTTTGGGGCTCGGCATTTAATGCGATGTCTTATGTGATTCAATATATGCCACCTCTTTCAGCAGCAGCTGAACGTTTTACAATTGCAAGCCTTGGTCTATTTATTCTTTTTGCAGCTATAGGAAAGCTACGTTGGGCCGCATTACGGCAAAATTTAGCTATCTATCTTATTATTGGAATTATAGGTATTGCCGGTTTTAACCTAGGCTGTTTCTATGGTTTACAAACCACCTCAGCAGTCAATGGCGCTTTAATCATGGCCACAACACCTTTAATTACTTTATTGTTAACAATTTTACTTGATGGAGAAAAACTAACACTTAATAAGTCTATTGGTGTTGTATTTGGCTTAAGTGGTGTACTTTTTGTTATTAGTCATGGCCATATTTCAACGCTACTACATTTAAAAATAGCAATCGGTGACTTATTCATCTTACTAGGTGGTGTCAGTTTTTGTTTAGCGAATGTGCTATCACGCCGTTATGTAAAAAATGCTACACCTTTAGAGACCACAACCTTTTCCATGATGTCCGGTGCTTTGACTTTAATCATATTAAGTGTAATTTTTGAGCACCCTTCTCAAGCAATTGCTATGGCGCCTATCACTGCACACTTAGCTATGGGATACGTCATTATTTGTTCTACCATGATTGCTTATTTATTTTGGTTTAATGGTATCCAAAAACTAGGTGCAGGCCGAGCATCAATCTTTTTTAACTTTGTTCCGGTTTTTAGTATGTTAGTTGCCTTGTTAGCTGGTCAATCACTTAATATCTGGCAACTTATAGGCACAGCTTTAGTCATGCTTGGCGTGATGAGTAGTGGAGGATTTATTCAGATTAAACGTCCTACACTTATAGCTAAGCCTTGCACAAAGTAATGATCACACAAATTCATCTTAATTATTGCGTTGTAACAAAGAATGTATGTTTCTTTAAAACTTAACAAATGGTTGCCATATATAGTTTTAAAACACAACAAGGAGAATTAAGATGAATTTGGATTTTACAACTATCGAAAAACAGGCCAAATTGCTAAAAGAAGAGCAAGAGAAACTAGAACAGCAAGATCATGATTTTCAGTTAGCTTTAGACAAGCATAGAGAATCATTAAAAAATTTATTTAAAGAACTTTTTCATGATCGAGAAATTAAAACAGAAAATGGAGGACAGTTTTGTGTAGTATTTGGTGATTTTAAAATATCTCTACTCATTGAAACAGCCAAATTCGAGAATGGTGTTCCTGTTAAATTAAATTCCGTTAATCCAATTATTGTTAAATTTAAAAAGGATAAGCCCGTTGCAAAAGCCCAATTTTCTGATGCAACCCAATATCTTGATAGTGGTTTTGAAACACCCCACTATCAGTACTATTACAAACACGCTGATAAAACACAATTAGTTCAATTTTCGGAGTTACCTGTATTTTTTCAAGCAATCCTTGATGCAGAAGTCTGATTATCTGCCCTCAATGGAGGGCTTTTTTATAAACTGAATTTACGGATCAAACAGACTCATCTTTATAAAAATAGCCATAACATCAGTTTCGTTTTCTCAACTCGTTTTAATTTACAAACAAAAAAATTTTAAGGTATCGGCTCAAAAAACCATTTGCTTCTTTTTCAAATAACTTGTATATACATGTTTGTATTTGTTTATACAAAAATGGATCTAATAATAGAAAAGCTCTTAAAGGATAAGGAGAGTGTTATGGACTCATCAGCTGGGAAATCGAAAAGCGGATTTGTTGAAAACCGAAGTATTGACTTTATTCCTGAAAATGAAAGGCATGGCAGTATATTTGCCCAATTTACGCTTTGGTTCGGGGCCAATTTACAGATTACAGCTATTGTTACAGGTGCATTAGCCGTCGTATTAGGTGGTGATGTATTTTGGTCAATCATTGGCCTCTTTATTGGACAATGCTTTGGTGCTGCCGTCATGGCTTTACACGCAGCTCAAGGTCCAAAACTAGGCCTCCCACAAATGATTTCGAGTCGAGTCCAATTTGGGGTATATGGTGCCTGTATCCCCATCATTCTTGTTTGTCTTATGTATATTGGCTTTACGGCCACTGGTGAGGTACTCGCTGGTAAAGCAATTGCTCATCTAGCACAAGTGAGTAATACAACAGGTATTTTAATCTATGCTTGTTTTATTATTATATTTGCGACAATTGGCTATCGTTTAATTCATTGGGTAGGCAAAGTTGCAAGTGTTATTGGTTTAATTGCTTTTGTTATTATTTTAACTCAAATTTTAGCTCTCTCTAATATTTCAGAATTGCTTGCTGTACGGCATTTTAGCTGGTCATCATTTTTATTAGCAGTTTCTCTTTCTGCTTCTTGGCAAATTTCATTTGGACCTTATGTAGCAGATTATTCTCGTTATCTTCCTACAAAAACATCTTCAACACGCGTATTTTGGGCAGTTGGGCTTGGGTCTTTAATAGGCTCCCAAATTTCAATGATGCTCGGTGTATTCATTGCTCAAGTCTCGAATGGTGGTTTTGTTGGCAATGAAGTTCAGTACGTTGTAGGCATGAATCCAATCGCTCTTGTGATTACTTTTTTATATTTTAGTATTGCATTCGGAAAGGTCACGTTATCTACACTTAATGCTTATGGCAGTTTTATGTGTATTGCGACCATTTGGAACAGTTTCAAGCCAAGTGCTCAAATTTCAAAATTAACGCGACTTACAATTGTTCTTGCAATGGTAATTATCTCAACATTTATTGCAGTTGTAGGTGAACATACTTTTTTAAGCGCATTCAAATCTTTTATTTTGTTTCTTCTTACATTTTTCATTCCTTGGAGTGCAATTAATTTAGTTGATTACTATTTTATTTCTAAAGAAGAATGCGATGTAGATGCCTTATATGACCCAAATGGTAAATATGGCCGCTGGAACACGATTGGAATCGCTTGTTATTGTATTGGTATCTTACTTCAGTTGCCCTTTATTGATAGTAAATTCTATAAAGGACAAATTGCCGAAATGTTGGGTGGAGTCGATTTATCCTGGTTAGTGGGATTGTTATCCACTGCAGTTTTATATTATGTACTTGCCAAAAGAGCTCAAATAAAAATTTCAAAAGCTCTTCAACTTGAACGAGTAAAATAATGTTAAGACGAGATATCAAAGTCTAAAATAATACTTTGATATCTCATTAATATTTTTCTACTGTTGAGCAGTACTTGGTTGTGCAGAGGCAGGCAATCCAAATAACTTATCGAATGTCCAATTAAATATGAACGTATAAATTGGAATGATAATAATAAATGCAACATCTAACCAAAATGCGGCAACAAGAGAAATATTCATCCACCACGCAATAAGCGGAATTAAGAACATTACTAAAGTAATTTGAAATCCGATCGCATGCGCAATTCTTCGTTTAACCGTACGCGACTTACTTTCTTGGCGAGCCTCCCATTTTTCATAAAGAATGTTGTAGATAAAGTTCCACGTTACCGCAATAGTAGTAATCATCACTGAAAGTGGCCCAGTGTGCTCTACACTATCTCCGGCCAAAAGAGCCAAACCTACTGATGAAATCACCATTCCAATAATTTCATATGAAGAAACATAAACAATACGACGTTTTAAACCTTGCATAATCTTTCAACTTTTATTACTTCTTATTATTTTAGTTTCAGCTAAAATCATATATAAAGTTAACAGCTTTCAGTTCTACTGATATCAAAATGAATTTTAATAGTGAAAATATCGAACTTTTCTTAACCGTATTAGATACTGGATCTTTCTCGGCCGCGGCACGTAAGTTAAATCGAGTGCCATCAGCAGTGAGTATGACAATTGCCAATATTGAAGCAGAACTTGGTTACCACTTATTTGAACGTACACACCGCAAAGTTATTCCTACCGCGGCGGCTTTAGCATTGGAACCTCAAGCCCGTATTATTGCTGAACAGCTTAGGCTATTAGCTACGCATGCTTATGAACTTTCACTTGGTCTTGAAAGTAAATTAAAAATAGGTGTGGTTTCAGATGCGAATACTGAATTACTTTTTAAAGCCATAAAGCAACTAGCAGAGAAGTTTCCCCTTCTTAACCTAGAAATTATTACAGCTCCTCAAGATGATATTCTAAATTTACTTTATACAGAAAATATTAGCCTTTGCCTTGCAGGTTCAAATCTCAATATAAAAATGCGTGAAAGCCTACAATTAGTAATGACAGAAACAGTTATTGCTACGATCTCTGCTCATCATCCGTTTTTAAAAGAACAGAATAAGTTAAACACGATTGAAGAGTTAATTAATATTCGGCAAATTGTGGTCGCAAGTAGTGAGCTGGATATGGAAGACTCACGTTCAATCATTGGAGCAATGTACTGGAAAACAAATAGCTTACAAACGGCAATTAATATGGTCGAAGCGGGCTTAGGATGGGGAAATTTTCCCTTATCTTTGGTAAAAGAAAAGATTGAACAAGGCCACTTAGTTCAATTAGATTTTAAAAATACGAAAAATCATTTGCCTTTATCTATTTATCTCATTTGGCTTCAAGATAAACCGTTATCGAAAGCAGCCAGAGAGCTTGTCCAGATTGTTCAAGCAAACTTATCTCAAACTTGTCATTAAAAAACCGCCATTTAGACGGTTCTTTAGGAGCTATTTAGATTTATTAGACTCTATAACTTTTTCATCATAATGCTTATAACAATAGCCAAACATCGCACCTGCACTGAAGAAAAACATTGCTTTAAACATGATGACACTCCTATGCCTTATTGATTGAAAGTTAAACTTAGCATTTAGCCATGTTTCACTTTGAGTACTATTTAAATCAGTTTTGTTCATAATGAAAAATTACGTGACAATCTTTTTCAATTTATTAAAAACACTTATTTTGTTGATTTTATTATATTAATTTTCATAAAAAAACGAGAACTCTATGATTAAATTAAAGAAAGCAAAAAGCCTATTCATAATGAATAGGCTTCTTACTGTATTTCAGGACTAAGCAATAATAATAATTATCAAAAATACTCTACTACTGTATAAATTCCAAGTGTTTTAGTCAAGTATAAAATTGATCAATTACAAAAGGTTGTAGAAAATGCGAAACAATCTTCATTCTAGGTTTTATCTATAAAACTTACTTTAAATTTATACTATTTTTGGACCCGTACGGCTTCTATTTCTAGCTTTGAAAGGACAAAATTTTATAGGTTAATATTGATAGATTTAATAAGTTCATCTCGATAGGGACCAAGAATAATTTGCTCAACCTTATTCATTCTATTACGCATATCCTGAGCATGAGCAATATTCTTAACGTCCAGCTTTTCTTCATACTGATCTGTTCTTTTGCTAACTAATGATTTATTAGTTAAATTATTTAACACAAAATAAAATGTTCTACGTAGATCTTGAAAAGTAAAAGAAAGATTACATTGTTCATTAATTTTTTTTCTAAATTTTGAAATATTAATAATATGACCAGATTCAGATTTTACAGATGGAAAAACCCACTCTCCTTTATTTTGTATTCTTCGTTTTTTCATCCGATGCCAAAGAAAGTTTCCCATATAAATTTTATAGTACACATTATTGTATGGATTTATAAAAGACAGAGTTCCTTCCTCTAAATCTATATTTTTCCAATGTAAAGATTCACACTCATTCCTAAAAAGCCCTGTTAATATAAGTGTTAATAAAAAATCCTTATTTGTTTCATTTTCCTGTCCCCTACCTTTATATTCAATAATTGCTTGCACCCACTTGGTTAAATTATCCACATCGATATAGTTTCTTCGAGGTGGGATTTCTTCCCAGAGCTGTTTCTTCTTTAACAAATTAACCGGATTTATCCTTGGTATAATTACTTCACAATTTTTATTTTGATAATACTTAATTGAAAAATGATAGACCGCTCTAAGTACACGCATAGATAAATTAGCTTTTGCATAACTATACTGAGATAACTGAATATACTTTTCTTCAATCATCTGTTCAGTAATATCAATCAGTTTAAGTTCACTTAAGTCTATTAAATATTTTTCTATAACTTCTTTATAGTCGGCTAATGTCCTTTCTTTTAACTCGTGGTGATTTATATATACTTGGAAAGCTTCTTTGAGATAAGGCTGGTCAATTTTCTCATTTAAACTATTTTTTAATATTTTATTATTTTTAATGCTTAAAGGGTTTGAGTCAGTTAACTCTTTTAACTTCTGCTGTGCAAGTATACGGGCGTCTTCAACAGTAATTTTTTCATAATCCCCTAATTTACAACGAATTGATTTCCCCTTTACTTTCTTCTCCACAATATAAGTTTTATAAGAGTTATTTACACGAATAGCAAAGCCAATAATCTCACTGTCACGATAAATAGCCGGTGTGAGTTCAAGTTGATCGATAAATGACTTAGTTAGCTTTACTCGTGAAGTGCTCATAAGCTAGAATCCCTATCGCTTGTGGTAATTAACAATATAGCAAAATATTTTTCAGGTCTACTGCTGCTACTTTTGAAAAATACTTGTGTTTAATAAAAAAATTGATTAGTATTGCAGGCACTGAAAAGCCTTGAGATTAAAAGCTTTTCTGATTATAGGGCCTATAGCTCAGTCGGTTAGAGCAGCGGACTCATAATCCGTTGGTCCACAGTTCGAGTCTGTGTGGGCCCACCAAATACAAACCCCAAAAACTTTAAGTTTTTGGGGTTTTTTAACTTTAGATATTTTTAAAATATAGCCAAATATCACTTCATTATTCAAAAATTGTTCAATTAAACATTAAAAGCCTTTTCCAATTTCCGTATTATTGAACATTCCTTTTCAACCTTTAGGACTGTTATAAATGTTTGAGTTGATTATTTGACCTGTTCTTAAGCTAAATTTTGTTTCAGGATTGATTTTGAGCTTTCTATTTGAACATCCCAAAACTTTTTCCATAAATCACAATATTCGAGGCATAGGTTTTCTAAATAAGTGTAGTCTTCTTCTGTACAAGCTTGCATTAAAATAAACCATAGATCTTCTTCATGATCGTCATCTGCTGCCTCAGCAGTTTCATCTTCAGATACTCCATGCACATGGTAATAGCCACCACCCTCGACCGCTATACCTACAGCACTGGTTGCTTTTCGTAAAGGTGGACTGTACAAAATAACTTCTTCTTCAGCTACAGCTAATAAAGCAGAAACGGCTTTATAGTCTTTATAGGAATTTTCTAGAAACTCTCTCAGCTGATGTGCAATTTCTGTTGGTTGATAACTCTGGCGCTCGTCCTCCGTTACTCCAAAATCATCAAGAACATCTTCAAATAAAGGATAATGTGCATATTCTGGGTTACCTTGATAATAACCGTCTTTGTCGGTCCCAGGCCGAAACCCAAACTCATCAAATATGTTAAGACTCAAAAGACAGCGCGGAAACATCTTTGCACCTGCATGCAACCTAGGTTCTAACTGCTTTGTCTGGTATTGAGCCATTAATAAAGCATCTGTAAAAGTTTGTACGATTGCATGGCGATACTCTAAATGAATACGCTTTAAGTTTTCTTTATTAATTTCACCGTTATTTAAAGTTTCTATTGCAGGATGATGAGATACTGGATGTTTCGCGATCTTGGCTCTTAATTGATTTAAAAAATTAAGATTTTTGTCCCAAAGTTCAGCTGAAATGCTTTGTTTCATCCCTGCAAGTGCTTTTTTCCTAGGATTATTAAAGTCCTCAAATTTTTTAGGCATAATCCACTCTCATTAAACTTATTAATTTTTTAAATTTCCATATTCTATTTTAAAAACAAATAGTTAAGATAAAAATAAGACTCCTTTTGTCGAAAATTCATATTAGAATTAAAATTCTACTAAATCAAATAGAATATTTAAAAAATTTAAAAATAATCTTGAGTAGCTTTTATAATATTCGCTTGAATAAAATTATGTTTTTGATTATGATTAATTTGATTAAAATTTTAAAATCTATATCAAGTAATAATTAGTTTCAATTATATGGAAATGTAATGTCAAAAAAAGAAGATATTATAAATACTGCTTTAGAACTTTTTAACCAAATTGGTTACAATGCTACAGGGGTAGACAAAATTATTGCTGAATCAAATGTAGCCAAGATGACTTTCTACAAATATTTTCCATCGAAAGAAAGTTTAATCATGGAGTGCCTACATCATCGAAATATTAATATACAAAATTCAATTTATGAAAAATTAAGCTTACATCCAGATGTAAGTCCAATTGAGAAAATACATCTAATTTTTAATTGGTATATTGACTGGGTTAATAGTGAGAATTTTAATGGTTGCCTATTCAAAAAGGCTTTTATTGAAGTGTCTAAACAATACACCTCAATTCGTGAACCATTTCAAGAATATACAAACTGGCTTATAAATTTATTAAATAGTTTATTAGTAGAGCTAGATATTAAAGACCCTACTCCACTTACTCATATCATCATTTCAATTATTGATGGTATTATTATTGATGGGACAATTGATAAAGATCTGATTGATCCCTCTAAGAAATGGCAATATATTGAGTATTTGATTAAAACTGAAAATCCTTAATACTTCTAATATATACAATAATATTTTAAAAATTCAATTATATATTTTTCTATTATAAAATTAGAATATAATATTTAAAAATATTTTTAAATTAAAATAAATAAAATTTGTTTGGAAGATAATTTTCTACCTTTTTAGACAAACTCATATTAGAATTCTGCAACCTTATTGTCTCCCACATCTCTATGAAAAAGTTTTTAGGCAATTCTATCTTCAAAGCAGTTGGTTGGACCTATGATGCAGATCCTACAATTCTTGAGAAAAAACAAGTTATTATCGGTTTTGAACATACTTCTAACCTTGATGCGATCTTATCAATTGCTTTGTTTCAAATATTAGATTTAAAAATTCATACACTAATAAAAAAAGAACTTTTCAAAGGTCCAATGAAGCCTGTCCTTGAAAAGCTAGGTGGCATTCCCGTTGACCGAAAAGCAAGCAAAGATATCGTCTCTCAAATGGTCGAAAAATTCCAAAGTAGCGATACATTTAACCTAGTGATTGCACCTGAAGCAACGCGTGCCAAAGATGGATCGGAACGCAAACCTATTCGTACCGGTTTTTGGCATATTGCTAAGGCAGCAAATGTTCCAATTGTGCTGATGTATGCAAATGCAAGAACCAAAAAAGGCGGTATTTTAGGTAAGATTTATCCTACCGACTTACAAAAAGATCTTGAAACGATTAAAGAACTTTATGCGCAATATGATATTGATGTGAAAATTAACTAGCTAACTCTCTCATGAAATTTGAGCCTATTTTTTATGTAAATTTAGGCTCTATAAGCTTATTTAATTGGCTAACAAAACGTAAGGCAACAGTTTTCAAGAAAACTATGCCTATGCTAATATTCTGTCACTTTTGCATTTTTTAATTTTTGGAGTTCACTTCCATGGCGGGTCATTCTAAATGGGCCAATATTAAGCATCGTAAAGCGAAACAAGATGCCAGTCGCGGTAAAGTTTTTACTAAATATATTCGTGAAATTGTCACTGCTGCAAAACTTGGTGGTGCAGATCCTGCCAGTAACCCTCGCCTTCGTGCTGTTGTCGAAAAAGCGCTTTCTGTCAACATGACACGAGATACCATTAACCGTGCAATTCAACGCGGTGTGGGTGGTGAAGATAATGATGATTTAAAAGAAGTAACCTACGAAGGTTACGGTGTAGGTGGTGTTGCTGTTCTTGTTGAGACAATGACAGACAACCTGAACCGTACAGTTCCAGATGTTCGCCATTGTTTCAGCAAAACTAATGGTAACTTAGGTACTGCAGGTTCTGTTGCTTACCTATTTACCAAACGTGGTGAGATTACTTTTGACGATGTTTCTTTAGAAGATAAGATCATGGACGTTGCTTTAGAAGCTGGTGCAGAAGATATTGAAGTTTCAGAAGATGAAATTTTAGTAATCACTTCTCCAGAGACTTTTGGTGAGGTTCAAGATGCTCTTGCAGCGGCTGGTTTAAAATCAGACAATGCTGAAGTAGTGATGAGCCCTTCTACTAAAGCAGAAATCACTGATATTGATCAGGCTAAACAAGTGATGAAACTCATTGATATGCTTGAAGATTTAGACGATGTACAAAACGTTTATACAAACGTTGAGTTTAGTGATGAAGTTTTAGCGCAACTTGATGCCTAAGACGAGAAAACGCACCAACTGGTGCGTTTTTTTATACTTTATTTAATAAGTTATAACAGTTAAATACATTGTATTCTTTAATGACAAAGCTCGAATGCAGAGCAACGACATTATCAATTTTACCAATCCGTCTTAATAAAATTTCGCTATAGTCGTCCATATTACGTGCAACTAATTCAAGAATAAAATCGGCACTTTGACCAGTCACCAAAAAAGCATTTGTTACTTCAGGAATAGCTTCAATTTCAGAAAGAAATTTATCAAATGTCTCACTATCATGCTTGCTTAAAGAGACTTGTAGCAAAATATGCAAGGTAAAACCCAATTTGCTAAAGTTAATTTCTCTTTTGAGTTGCCCCATGATATTAGCTTCAATCAAGTGTTTAATTCGGCGATGAACAGAACTAACTGAAAGATTAATCCGTTCTGAAAGCTCATTCAAATTCAGGTCTTCATGAGACAAAATTTCCAGAATTTGTTTATCAAAACGGTCTAATTCCATTCTTTGCTCCAATTAACACGCTTTATAAATCACAGTATATCCTAAAGCTAAGCCTACTTTGGAAATCAAATACCATTAAAAGAGAGAATTAAGCTTTACCACCTTCTTAACTTAACTTTTGCTTGTTATCTGTGCAGTAGTATAACGTTCATAGCGCATTTTCAATTACTTATAGCCTATAACTCTTCAATGATTTAATTAGTATATGCATAAAAATATATTTAATTTTTAAAAATTTTATAATTTCTTAATTAAAATCAATGAGTTTAAATAATTTTAAAAAGTTGGCACTCTTTTTGTTATGCACATATTGGAAATCTTTTATATCCAATGTGGGGAATGCCTGTGAAAAATATCAAAACATTAATTCTTGCAATGAGCACTATCAGCTTAACTGGTGTAGTTATGCCAGCTCATGCTGCTACTGATGCGGAAGTAGATGCTTTACGCAAAGAAGTCAGTGAGTTAAAGCAACTGGTCCAGCAATTATCAAATCAGCAAAAAGCGGTAACTGTAATAAATACTCCAACAGTGCCGCCAACTACAATTGCAGCAAGCTCACCCGTTCCTCAGAGCAAACCGGGTTGGATGCAAATGCCTGATGGCCAAACGCAAGTCAAGCTTTATGGGAATGTCCGTGTAGATGCAACCTATGACTTTAAGGGGTCAAATGGCAGCATTTCAAATGGTGCTAACTATCCTTTGAATAAAGATGACCCAAGACAGGACTCCTTAAATGTATCTGCAGCGACTACACGCATTGGGTTAGATCTTACTCGACCTACACAATATGGCGATTTAACAGGCAAAATTGAAGCCGATTTTATGGGAGGCAATGGCGATAATGGCAGTGGAACTTTCCGCGTTCGCCATGCTTATATGTCTTTAGGCAAATGGTTAGCCGGTCAAACCACTTCACCTTTCGTCAATACAGATACTTCTCCGGAAACACTAGACTTTACCGGTGCAATAGGTACAGGAACCACACGTACTGTACAGGTTCGCTATACTCAACCAATTAATGCTCAACAAAAAATATTAGTTGCCTTAGAAGGTGGTGATGTTGAAAAAGTGAGTAATGCTGCGGGAGGGAGCCGTTTCCCTGCTCTAACAACTCGTTATGATTTCAAAACCGCAGATAATAAAGGCTTATTACAGCTTCATGGTCTTGCCCATGAAAATCGAGTAGCGCCTAAAGATAGTTCATCTGAAGAAAAATTTGGCTGGGGTGTAGGTATCGGTGGCAAGTACGATATCACGCCTCAGGATAGTGTGGTTGCCAACTATTATCATGTTAAAGGTGATGGCCGCTATTTATCTTATAGCAACTCTGCGTATGCATACGATACAACTACACAAGATATCAACTTAGGTGAATTTGATAGTGCGGTGATCGGCTACCAACGGAAATGGAGCCCTATTCTTCGTTCTACTTTTGCTGTAGGTGGTATTCAATATAAAGATGATAGCGTCTATGCAAATAGCAATTTAACCAATACTAGCTATAACAAAGAAATTTATAACGCTTTGGTCAACTTAATCTGGAATCCGGTTAAAAATATTGATTTAGGTGCAGAATATACTTACGGCCAGCGTGAAACTTTTGCAGGTGATAAAGGTGATTACTCCCGCATAAATTTATTAGCAAAATATAATTTCTAAAATTTAGATGTAAAAAAAGAGCCACTCATGGCTCTTTTTTATTGTCACAATTAGTGCATTGCCTGAATTTTTTCCAAGAAAATTTTAGCACGCTCATGACGTGCCTCTAAATTATCAAAGAATTCATGGGTTGGGCAATCTTCAAGAATTTTACCTTCATCCATAAAAATTAAACGGTTAGATACGCGTTTTGCAAAGCCCATTTCATGTGTTACACACATCATGGTCATACCTTCATGAGCAAGTTGCACCATCACTTCAAGAACCTCACCTACCATTTCAGGGTCGAGTGCCGAAGTAGGTTCATCAAACAACATACAGATTGGGTCCATTGATAAGCCACGGGCAATAGCAACACGCTGTTGCTGACCACCAGAAAGTTGCCCTGGAAATTTATCCTTATGGGCAAGCAGACCTACACGTTCTAAATATTTAAGACCTTTTTCACGTGCTTCAGCAACTGAACGTTTTAAAACTTTTACTTGGGCAATGGTTAAATTTTCCAAAACAGTCATGTGAGGAAAAAGTTCAAAATGCTGGAACACCATCCCTACCCGAGAACGGAACTTTGCAAGATCAGTTTTCGGATCTTTTAGTGAAACCCCATCAACAATAATGTCGCCTTGCTGAAACGGCTCTAAAGCATTTACAGTTTTGATGAGCGTTGATTTGCCTGAACCGGATGGCCCACAAACAACAACGACATCACCTTTTTCAATACTCGTCGTGCAATCTGTTAAAACCTGAAAATCACCATACCATTTAGAGATATGTTGGATGTCTATCATTGGCATTTAAAATCTCCAATTAGCGAATGATGGCAATTTTTTTCTGCAAACGTTTGACTAATTGCGATAGCACAAACGAGCTACAGAAATACACCACAGCGACGATTAAATAGAATGTTGCTTTCGTTTCAGGACCATAGGTATTAGCCAAAGTATCTGCACGACCTAAGAAGTCTGGTGCACTAATAACATAAACTAATGACACATCCTGAAATAGAATGATGGTTTGAGTAAGTAATACCGGAAGCATATTGCGAAAGGCCTGCGGTAACACCACATAACGCATGGATTGTCCGTAGGTAAATCCTAAAGCGTAGCCTGCATTGACTTGTCCTTTTGAAATAGACTGAATACCCGAACGTACAATTTCCGAGAAAAACGCAGCTTCAAAAATAGCAAAGGTCACAACGCTGGAAAATAATGGCCCCCAATACGTATCTGATTGAAACTCAAATATCTTTGGCAACAAGAAATAAAAAATAAAAATAACCTGAATTAATGGAATACCACGGAATAAATCTACATAGAACTTCGCAAAGTTACTTGCAAGGGCGTTGTTGGATAAACGCATCATTGCCAAAGGAGTTCCAATGAGGATGCCCCCCATCATTGCAAGCACAGTTACGGTAAGTGTAAAAATAAATCCTTCTTTTAGTGCCGCAATAACATCAGGATTATGCAATAGAGAAAAATCCATAATTATTTTCCTCCCGAGCCTAAACCTGGTACAGCCATGCGTTTTTCAATCCATGCCATTATAAATTTAATGGTGTATGTAATGATTAAATAGACAGGTGTAGACAGAATAAGAATGATAATGTCCTGTGAAGTCTCTTCACGCATGGTTTTGGTATAAGCAAAGAAATTTAAAACACTTAAGGCATATAAAACTGCCGAGTTTTTAAAGACGTTCATTGCTTCTGACGTAATCGTTGGCCATACCGTACGGTATGCAACTGGCAAAATCACATAACGATAACTTTGAGCGGTGGTAAATCCCATAGCCGATGCCGCAAACTTTTGACCACGAGATACCGTGTTAATTCCGGCTCTGACATGCTCCGAAACACGCGCCGCAGTATAAAGGCCTAAAGCAAAAACACCGATAACAGCGGGTTGTTGATTTAAAATGTTTTTCCACCATCCCCCTGCTACAACATCTCCACTTCCTGCACTTAAACTGTCCGGTAAGAACTCCGGAAAAACAAAAGCCCAGAAGAATAACTGTACAATTAATGGAATATTACGGAATATTTCGACATAGCAGTTGCCGATAAAAGCAAGTGGTTTATTGGGTAAAGTACGAATTACCCCGAGGAGAGAACCTAATAAAAATGCGATAAGAAAGGCTACAATGGCAGTCCAAACCATAGTAAAGACACCAGAACCTAACATTTGTAACCATGTGGGCGCCTCAGCATAGGCATTGTAGCTAGAACTACCAATAACCTTACAAACTGATTCTGCCCATGCGGCTTTATCGACACCATATTCATTAGACTCCGCACAGAATATAGTCCAGTTTAGTGAGCCGACTGACATGTTTGCCCCTTAAATTAATATCTTTAGAAAATAGACCACTTGTGCAAATGAATTTTTACACCTGCACAAGTAAATTTAGGACAAAAAGATCCAGTTAGATTCCTGCATCTGTTGGGTGAGCTTTGAGTTTTTTATAAGATGAACTTTGTTGCATGTTCAAATTAGTATTTTTCGGTGGAATTGGCGATAAGAACCATTTTTTATATAAAGCATCCATTTGACCAGTTTTCCATAAGTTATTTACAGTACGGTCAGCAATTGCTTTAAATTTTGGATCATCTTTTGCAATCATGATGCCATAAGGTTCTGATGAAAGTACTGGACCAACAATTGCAAATGCTTTAGGTGTAGAAGACTTAGCAATTAAGCCTGCTAAAATATTATCATCCATTACAAATGCAGCGGCGCGTCCAGATGCCATCATGGCAAAAGAGTCAGCATGGTCTTTACCATAAATATTTTGTACATTAATTGCTTGGCCTTTTTCATTCATCTTAATGTACTTGTCAGATGTAGTACCTTGAGTCGTAACAACTGCTTTACCATTTAAGTCTGCCAAACTTTTAATACCAGAGTTTGCTTTAACAGCCATGCGTACTTCTGTTGCATAGTAGTTAGTTGAGAAACCCACTTGTTGCTGACGCTGTTTAGAATTTGTGGTGGTACCACATTCCATATCAATATTGCCCGCTAAAAGCTCAGGAATACGTGTTGATGAGGTTACTGCCTTGTATTCAACTTTTAAACCAGGCATTTTCAATTCTTTTTTAATATCATTTGCAAACTGGTTACAAATATCGACTGCATAACCTACTGGTTTACCTGCAACAACATATGAAATCGGGTCAGACGATTCTCGGTGGCCAATAACGATTTTCCCAGTACTTTTAATTTTAGCTAATGTATCTGCTGCCTGAATTTGAGAAGTAGCACCAACCGTACAAAGCATAACTGTTGAAACAATGAGAGAGGTTGCAGAACGTTTCATAAGAACTCCTTGATGATCATTCCCTCTATTTGTCTACAGAATCATTCATATAGAGAAATAGAGTGATTTATTATTAAATTGCAATTATCGAGCCAACTTTTCCAAGTAGGACACGTCCATTTGCTTCACTTATTATTTATCTGTTTCGCAGAATTAATACCTTTAAAACTGCTCACATGTTTCTACTTTAATCTATGTTTTAATCTTCTGTCTATTATTAAGCTCATCTATTTACACTTAAATGTGGCAATTATTGATTACAATGTAAACACATGCACAATAAAGTGGCTTAAATTTTTCTAAAAACTGTTTTTAGCAAAAGTAACTTTTATCCCAAAAATAAAAGATCAAATTTATTAGTAGCTTATACTTAAGTTGAATAAACAGTAATAAATATTAAATTAAGCATCAAAATAATATACATAAATGTTTTATTAAAAATCATTTATAAAATTGATAGTAATATTTTTTAAGTATCTTTAAAGTTAAAAAATAAAAAAGCCCCGATTTTATCGGAGCTTTTAAAAAATAAAATTTAAATTCCTCGCCAGTCAACCCGTGCATTACGTTCAGTTTGATATATTCTTAAAACATACTGTCCAAGCGGCAAATCAAGTAAATATTTCTGATAATTACTCCAATCGGGCGATACTTCCCCATCTTCTTCCCTTTCCCATGGTGTACCTTTTATTTCTAATAAAGGTGCAAGCATAGAACATACTGAAATATCAGCGAGGCTTAAGCGGTCACCAACCATATAACGTGCTTGGTTTTCAATTAAATAGTGGTTTAACTCATTAATAAGTTCATCCATGCGTCCTTTTGACTGACTTACGAGCTCTTCTTCAAGCTTATAGTTCTTCTTGACTAGAGTCTTGAGAAACGGTTTTGATATTTTCTCAAACTGTCGTAAGTAGCCTTGTTCGCCCATCATAATCTCTAGAGCATGATCACCTTGAGCTAAAGTATGAGCAAGTGCCCAACGACGTACATGCACCCCAAGTTCATCTGCCAAACTATCAATTTTAAGAGTTTGCTGTCTAAGTTGTTCATCACGGCGTAAAAGTGCATGTTCCGGATAAGTATCATCCAGATAAAGCGCAATTTTAGTCGACTCAGCAATCCAGCGATGGTCATCTTTTAAAATCGGCAACAAATTTTGACCTGTTTTAAGTTGTGCAAAAGCACGGTGAAATCCAGGAATCAAATTATGTGCAACGTAATCAAGTTCTTTATGGTCTAACAACCAGCGAGCTTTTTCACAATAATGAGACAAAGGAAACTGATACAAAACCCGCATAAAATCTCCACGTTTATTTTTATTTGACTATTCGTACAAAAATCGTCTTCGGTAAGTAGATACTTTAGAAGCTATTTTTAATGAAAACAATGGATATTGTGCTCATTTTTCACTGACAGTTAGGTCTATATTTTTTATATCTTTTTTTACCGTACTTATAGCTGTTTTTCATATTAAAGTCCTTTTAGTTATTCATTTTACAAATAAAAATTATAATTTATTGATTTTTAATATATTTCTATATCTCTATTTATATATTAAAAATCAAAAAAAGTGCTTTGCATTTTTATTCATAAGCTGAGCATAAGTCCTCGTTTAGTGGAAAAATATTTCTTTTGTAAGGTAATGACAGTAATACAAGGTGTCATTATGTCTAATTCTCTATCTAAAACGACGGCATACGTCCAAGTCATTCAAAATGATCAACAAGCAATTAATGCTGCTTATCAAGTGGCTGATTTTGCTTTAGAGGGTCGTAATACACGTGATCAACAACGCTTATTACCGCATGAGCAAATCGAAAGCTTTAGCCAAAAAGGCTTAGGCGGAATTCGTATTGCAAAAAAATACGGCGGTGCTTTCGTTTCCAATAAAACACTGGCACAAGTTTTCCGTATTTTAAGTAAAGGTGATGCAAATGTTGGTCAGATTCCACAAAATCAGATTAGCCTGTTAAACCTGATTGAAATCATGGGTACAGAACAACAAAAACAATTTATCTTTTCAGAAATATTAGCCGGTAAACGTCTTGCCAACGGTGGTCCCGAACGAAATACCCATGACTCAAAAACCTTAAAAACCACGCTTACTATTGAAAACGGCAAATATTTTTTAAACGGCGAAAAGTTTTATTCGACGGGAACAAGTTTTGCGCATTGGCTCGCAATTAAAGCGATTCATCCAGAAGGCCATGTCGTTTTAGTGATTGTTAACCGAGATGCTCAAGGCATTGAAGTTATTAATGACTGGAATGGGTTTGGTCAACGTACTACAGCGAGTGGTACAGTTAAATTAAATCAAGTTGAAGTTAATCCTGAACTTATTTTTGATGAGCGTTTATTAACACAAGTTCCGACCTATCGCGGTGCGTATTCGCAGTTATTACAAGTGGCAATTGATGTCGGTATTGCGGAAGCTGCTTTTGAAGATACTTTATCGACCATACACAAAGCGCGCCCCATTATTGATGCAAATGTTGAAAAAGCCAGCTTTGAACATTACACCCTACAAGAGGTGGGTAAGTTAAATATTTTACTCGACGCAGCAATTTTACTGCTTGATGAAGCTGCTGAATATTTAGATGAACTTGATCAACTTCAAACGGTGACTGACGAACAAGTAGCAAAAGCTTCAATTTTGGTCGCAGAAGCAAAAGTCTATGCCAATGATGCTGCCCTACAAATCTCAGAAAAACTACTAGAGCTAGGCGGTAGCCGTTCAAGTTTAAGCCAACATAATTTAGATCAACATTGGCGAAATGCCCGTGTACATACCTTACACGACCCTGTTCGCTGGAAATTACATGCCATTGGCAATTATTACCTTAATGGTCATTTCCCTGCCCGCCATGCCTGGATTTAAGGAGCAATTGTCATGACTTCATATCAATCGGTTCAAACTAAACAAACATCGGCATCTGGCCAAGCGTACATTATTCAAAATGATGCTGAAGCATTAGAAATTGCCAAACAGTTTGCTGAGCAATTTAAAAAAACCGCAGTTGAGCGAGACGCTAAGCGAATTTTACCGTATACCGAAATTGATGCTTTGAGCCAGTCTGGACTTTGGGCAATTACAGTACCAAAGCAATATGGCGGTGCCGAAGTTTCAAGTCATACTGTTGCTAAAGTGATTGCACTTTTAAGCGGTGCAGATGGTTCAATCGGGCAAATTCCACAAAACCACTTCTATGCATTAGAAGTGTTACGCAATACAGGTACAGAAACTCAGAAACAACGTTTATACGGCGAAGTGTTAAATGGCACCCGCTTTGGTAATGCACTTGCTGAGTTTAAAACTAAAACTTCAACCCATAAACAAACTAACATTCGTCCGCATGAAAATGGTTATCTCATTCAAGGTGAAAAGTTTTACTGCACAGGAAGTTTATTTGCTCACCGTATCCCAACCTTAGTTTTAGACGATGCAGGACGTGAGTATCTGGCATTTGTAAAAAGTGGTTCACAAGGATTAAAACTTGTAGATGACTGGTCTGGCTTTGGGCAAAAAACCACAGGCAGCGGTACAGTTAAATTTGATCAGGTTTTTGTCGATGCAGATGATGTCATTCCTTTTGATACTGCATTTTTACAACCAACCTTAGTCGGACCTTTTGCCCAAATCATGCATGCATCGATTGAGGTAGGCATTGCACGTGCAGCCTTTGAAGAAAGCTTGCAAAGAGTGCATCAAGCTCGCCCCTGGATTGATTCAAATGTAGAAACAGCCAACCAAGATCCTTTAACGATTTATGAACTAGGACGCATTGCGGTAGATGTACGAGCTAGTGAAGTCCTATTAAAACAGGCAGCTCAATCAATTGATGCCGCAAAAATTGAAACCACACCTGAAAGCATTGCTAAAGCATCCATTGAGGTGGCTAAAGTACGTGCTCATAGTACCGATATCGCACTCAAAGCATCGTCTAAGCTGATTGAACTTGCTGGTAGCCGTGGTAGTCAGTCTCAAGATGGCCTAGACCGTTTCTGGCGTAATGCGCGAGTACATACCTTACATGATGCCGCACGATGGAAATATTACTTTATTGGGAACTACGTTCTTAACGGTGTTCTACCACCTCGTCGGGGGACATTGTAATGGCAGATTTCAAAGCAAAAGAGATTTTATTAAACGCCTTTGACATGAACTGTGTTGGGCATATCAATCATGGCTTATGGACACATCCACGTGATGAATCACATCGTTTTAACGAATTGAGCTATTGGACAGAACAGGCCAAAACTTTAGAAAATGGTTTATTTGATGGTTTGTTTATCGCTGATATTACCGGTGTGTATGATGTCTATCAAAACGGTATAGATCTCACTTTAAAAGAGTCCATTCAGCTTCCGAGCCATGACCCATCTACCCTCATTTCAGCAATGGCGGCAGTCACTCAAAACTTAAGTTTTGGGGTCACTGTGAACTTAAGCTATGAGCATCCATATCAATTTGCTCGCCGCTTTGCGAGTCTTGACCATTTAACTCAAGGTCGTATTGGCTGGAATATTGTTACAGGTTATCTAGATAGTGCCGAACGCTTAATTGGTCAAAAGGGTTTAAAAGACCACGATGCCCGCTATGAGCAAGCCGAAGAGTTTTTAGAACTTTGCTACAAATATTGGGAAGGTTCTTGGGAAAACGACGCAGTTAAAAAAGATAAAGCACGGCGTGTTTTTACAGATCCATCTAAGGTGCATACCATTCACCACCATGGAAAGTATTACCAGAGTGAGGGTGTGTTTCAGGTATCTCCTTCTGTGCAACGCACTCCAACCCTATTTCAAGCAGGTGCTTCACCTAAAGGTATGCAGTTTGCAACACGTCATGCTGAATGTGTATTTATTGGGGGGGATAAACCCGAAAAGATACGCGAACAAGTGAAAAAGATTCGTACTCTTGCCGAACAGCAAGGACGCTCAGCGAATGATATTAAAGTCTTTGTCGGTATAACAGTTGTTGTTGCTGAAACACATGATCTGGCTGTACAAAAACTTAATGAATATCGTCAGTATGCGAGTCCTGAAGCAGGCTTAGCGCATTATGCGAGTTCAACAGGCATTGACTTAAGTAAGTTTGCTGACGATGAAGCGATTCCTTACCAAAAAAGTAACAGTATTGTTTCGATTACCGAAAAGTTTAAAGAACAGCAAATCACAAAAAATGACTTAAAAGCTCAGCATGTTCTAGGTGGTCGTTATCCCCTCATCGTAGGTAGTGGCGAAGAAGTTGCTGAATACTTAATTCATCTTTTAGATGAGACTGATATTGATGGCTTTAATTTGACACGTACAGTTGCACCTGAGTCTCACCACGACTTTATACGCTTGGTCATTCCTGAGCTACAACAACGTGGTCGCTATAAAACTGCATATAAAACGGGTTCACTACGGAACAAAATTTTTAATCGGGGTGATCATTTACCAGAACAGCACCCTGTTCAAGCGTTCCGATGTAGTCCCTATAACAACAGCAAAAACTTAACAAAAATTGAAGAAATAACCGCTTAAATTTGGAGATAGACATGGCTCAAACAGCCTCTAAAAAATGGCTAGGCATAGGCTTAGTCGTTGTAGTTCTTTTTGTTGCTTTGTTCTTATGGAATAAACATCGACAAAGTGGCTCAAATGAACTTGTGATTGGTATTAGTCCACCATTTGCAAAACCTTTACAAGCTGCTGCCGATGAAGCAAAGAAACAAGGTTTAAATGTAAAACTGGTCGAATTTTCTGACTGGAATACCCCAAACATTACCTTAAATCATGGGGATATTGATGCGAACTTTTTCCAGCATCAACCCTTCTTAGACAATGCAATTAAAGAAACTGGCTTTAAGTTAAAGGCATTTGCAGTAGGTGCAGCCTCACATGTGGGGCTGTATTCAAAGAAATATAAAAGTCTTGATGAATTGCCACAAAACGCACGCGTAGTCATTCCAAATGATCCGGTGAACCAAGGTCGTGCCCTACTTCTTTTACAACAAGCTAAGTTAATTACGCTTAAAGATTCAAATAATCACTTATCTGCACTCAAAGATGTTGTTTCAAACCCTAAAAATTTGCAATTTATTGAGGTTGAAGGACCACAGACTGCTCGTGCAATTGATGATGTTGACTTGGCTTTTGGCTATCCACATTACTTGCGCTTAGCAAAAACAGCTGACCCTAATAGTGCACTTTTACTGGATGACAATACCAATAAACGTTATGCCATTTTGTTTGTAGTGCGTGATGACTATCAAGATAAGGGCGACAAATTAAAGAAATTTGTTGAGATCTATCAAAACTCGCCAAAAGTTAAAGCTGTGTTAGACGCTGAAATTGGGCCGAAACTTTGGTTCTCTGGCTGGAAGTAATAACGGAAAGATTATGGCGATTCAGTTCAAACAGCATAAGCCTTGGTTACTCGGAATTACGATTTTAATCGTAGTTCTGGGCCTTGTCGGTTACCGTTATATTAAAAATAAACAAGCCGATGATGTTTTAACGATTGGCATTAGCCCGCCTTATGCTGAGCTATTACAAAGCGTTGCCAATGAAGTAGAAAAGCAAGGCGTTCATGTCAAACTCGTTGAATTTTCTGATTGGCGAGCACCCAATGTTGCCGTACAAAACGGCGATATTGATGCAAACTTTTTCCAGCAAAGCGTATTTCTACGTAATGCTGTTAAAGAAACGGGTTATGACTTACATGCATTTGGGGTGGGTTTAGGAAGTCATGTGGGTTTATATTCAAAAAAATATAAATCACTTGAAGATTTACCTTTAAATGCACGTGTTGCCATTCCAAATGATCCGGTTAATTTAGCCCGTGCTTTAATTTTATTGCATTGTGCTGGCTTAATTCAGCTTAAAGATATTAATAATGAACTTTCAACTACTCAAGACATTATAGCTAATCCTAAACAACTGAGCTTTGTTGAAGTTGAAGGCCCACAGACAGCACATGCCTATAACGATGTCGATTTAATTTTCGGCTTCCCCCACTACTTAAAAATGGCAAAGGTAACCGACCCACATAGCGCATTATTTTTAGATCCAATCGATAAAAAATATGCAATTTTGTTTGTGACCCGTCGCGATTACCAAGACAAAAACCAAAAACTTGCAACCTTTGTTAAAGCATTCCAGAACTCAAAACAAGCACAAGATATTCTGGATAAAGACTTTGGTAAAGGTATGTGGTTTCAAGGCTGGAAATAAGGAGAATAACGATGGTGAGTTTTGGATCACAAGTTGATTTTTCTCTACCCCACATCAAAATTCGTGGTTTAAATAAGTTTTACCAATCTCAAGGTCAAAACCTGCATGCTTTAAAGGAGATTAACCTTGATATTCCTCAAGGTAAGATTTTAGGCATTATTGGTAAAAGTGGTGCAGGAAAATCTTCCCTACTCCGCACGTTAAATGGCTTAGAACAAGTGAATACAGGCAGTATTCATATTCATCAACAAAACATTGCTGAATTGAGCCATGCTGAACTCATTCAAACTCGCCAACGGATTGGAATGATTTTTCAACATTTCAATTTAATGTCTGCAAAAACGGTTTGGGAAAATGTGGCATTGCCTTTAAAAGTTTCCAATTACAACAAAGCAGATATAGACCAACGTGTAAATGAGGTTCTAGCTCTCGTAGGTCTTGCAGATAAATCTAACTATTATCCATCACAACTTTCTGGCGGACAAAAGCAACGTGTTGGTATTGCACGCGCACTTGTTCACCACCCAGAAATTTTACTGTGTGACGAGGCAACCTCGGCACTTGATCCTGAAAGTACTGCCACTATTTTGGCTTTGCTTAAAAAGATTAATCAGGAGCTGGGTCTCACCATTGTATTAATTACTCATGAAATGCAAGTGATTCGAGAAATTTGTGATCAAGTCGTGGTGATTGACCAAGGCGAGATTGTAGAGGCTGGGCAAGTTTGGTCGGTGTTTTCACGACCAGAACAACAAATTACTCAAGAACTGTTAAACCTTGAGCAGATCACTCTGCCTTTTAAAATCAACCCTCTACCCGATGAAGATTCGACGCATATTATTGTAAAACTGAAATATGAGGCTGAAGCACATCAGGTTCCAGATATCCAAGAACTACTTGCCAAATTCAAAGCACCCGTCAATTTATACCAAAGTCAGGTCGATACCATTCAAGGGCACATTATTGGCTCACTTTTAGTCGGTATTCCTAACGTAGAAATTGATCTTTCATCTATACAACAAGATGCATTAACAGCAATCGCACAATTTGAGGTACTTGGCTATGCAAGACCAGCTCATTGATTTATTAATTACTGGAACTGTAGATACCTTGCTCATGGTAGGCGCATCTGCGTTCATTGCCTTTTTAATTGGCTTACCTATCGCTGTTATTTTAGTGAGTACTTCCGAACATGGCATTCACCCATCACAAAAGATTAATCAGGCTTTGGGTTGGGTCATCAATATCACTCGCTCAGTACCTTTTCTTATTTTAATGGTAGCACTTATTCCGCTTACTCGTTGGATTGTAGGTACAAGTTATGGCGTATGGGCAGCGGTTGTTCCCTTAACGATTGCGGCCATACCGTTTTTTGCCCGTATTGCAGAAGTCAGCTTACGTGAAGTCGATCAAGGCTTAATTGAAGCAGCACAAGCCATGGGTTGTAACCGTAAACAAATTATCTGGCATGTACTTTTACCAGAAGCTTTGCCGGGTATTGTGGCAGGCTTTACAGTGACTATTGTGACAATGATTAACTCATCTGCGATTGCTGGTGCTATTGGTGCAGGTGGCTTAGGAGACATTGCTTATCGATATGGTTATCAACGTTTTGATATGCAAATTATGTTGGCTGTTATTTTAGTATTGATTGTTTTAGTCATGTTAGTACAAGCGACTGGTGATGCATTAGCCCAGCAACTCGATAAACGTAAAGTTTAAACACAACAGAACCCTGCTCTAGCCATGACTTTGTCATGGCTTTCATGTAAAATCAGCCACAATTTTTAATTTACACATTTGTGAGTGGTTTTCATGGGTTTTAATTGCGGTATTGTTGGTCTGCCAAATGTAGGGAAATCTACCCTTTTCAATGCATTAACTAAAGCAGCGATTGCAGCGGAAAACTTCCCGTTCTGTACCATTGAGCCAAACACAGGTATTGTTCCTGTTCCAGATCCACGTTTAGATAAACTTGCTGCAATTGTTAACCCTCAGCGTGTTTTACCGACCACTATGGAATTTGTGGACATTGCAGGTCTTGTTGCTGGTGCATCAAAAGGCGAAGGTTTGGGTAACCAGTTCCTTGCTAATATTCGTGAAACTGATGCAATTGCACACGTTGTACGTTGTTTCGAAGACGAAAACGTCATCCACGTAAATGGTAAAATTGATCCATTAGATGACATTGCAACTATCAATACTGAACTTGCACTTGCAGATCTTGAAACTGTTGCTAAAGCAATTTTACGTTTAACTAAAGTTGCTAAAGGCGGTGATAAAGAAGCTGTAGCAACTAAAGCAGTTTTAGAAAAAATCCAACCGTTACTTGACGAAGGTAAACCAGCTCGCGCGGCTGATTTGTCTGATGACGAACGCAAATTAATCCGTGGTTTTGGTTTAATGACTTTGAAACCAACCATGTACATTGCAAACGTTGCAGAAGACGGTTTTGAAAACAACCCACATTTAGAAGCTGTTAAAAAACTTGCTGCTGAAGAAAATGCAATTGTTGTGCCGCTTTGCAACCAAATCGAAGCTGAAATTTCATTATTAGAAGATGAAGATCGTGCTGAGTTCCTAGAAGCAATGGGCATGGAAGAACCAGGCTTAAACGTAGTTATTCGTGCAGGCTATAAACTTTTAGGTTTACAAACTTATTTCACTGCTGGTGTACAAGAAGTTCGTGCATGGACAGTAAAAGTTGGTGCAACGGCTCCTCAAGCAGCTGGTGTTATCCATACTGATTTTGAAAAAGGCTTTATCCGTGCTGAAGTTGTTGCATATGATGACTTCGTACAATACAACGGTGAAAACGGCGCTAAAGAAGCAGGTAAATGGCGTTTAGAAGGTAAAACTTACGTTGTTCAAGACGGCGATGTAATGCACTTCCGTTTTAACGTTTAAGTTAAAGCTTAAAAAAAAGCCCCACTAGATTGGGGCTTTTTTATATTTAATGGCTTAAATCCATCATCTCTCGTTTATTTCGCGCCTCTTGTAAAATTCGCTCATGCAAAGGCTTTCTAAAACCTAACATAAATATAAATTCAGCCAATACAAATAGTGGTCCAATTGCAAGTCCTATTATATCATCAACAAAAGCAGGTTTTTTCTTTTCAAAATAATGCCCTACAAACTGAAAAGCCCATCCCACAACAAAGAAACCAATACTTGCAGCCAACCATTGTCCTAAAGAAAGTTCGGCAATTTGGCTCGCTAATGGATACACAGCCACCAATATCATGAGCATGATTAAGCCAAAAACTTTATCTAGAAATAAATAATAGATCGTACTAGCTGCAATCAGTACCATAGCTAAAGTAACTTTAAAATTACCAATATCGATTCCTGCCCTCGCTGTTAAACATAAAATTGAAAACACGATGAGTGGAATGCCTATAAAATGCGTCAAAATATTTTGATGATTTAAATGATAAGCCGCATATTGGCTCAGTTTCTGCTCCAGATTTGACATGAGTTATTCCCTATTCACCTAACTATAGTCATACTGTACAAATAAGGAAAATTTAAAGTTGTCAGCTATTTGACAAAGTAATGAATTTTTTCATGGATGACCGAATATTGGACCTAATTTATATTAACCGATTAAAAGAAAACACATGGTTTAGTGTGCTTCCAGAAGCATTCCAAAAGTTTATTTTAGAACATGGCAAGCAAATCACCTTTGAGAAAAATAGCTACGTTTTCCACGCTCAAGATGAGTTTGATGGTATTTATACCGTCCTTGAAGGCTCAATTAGCTTAGGTTATGTCGATGTAAATGGTAATGAAGCACTTTCTGCAATTGCTGAGCCGATTATGTGGTTCGGTGAAATATCTTTAATTGATCATGAGCCACGGTCACACGACGCGATTGCTTTGAAAAAAAGTATAGTTCTGCATATTCCTGCAAAACCATTAAATGTGCTACTAAAAGAACATCCATATTATTGGTATTATTTTGCACGTTTAACTAGCCAAAAACTCAGGTACGTTTTCTTAGAACAGATTGCGATACAAACACGCAGTATTTCTCAAAGGCTTGCACAACGTCTTCTGTTCATTTTAGAAGGATACGGTAACCATATTCTTATTCAAGATCATCGCATTCAGATTTCTCAAGAGCAATTAGCCAACATGCTAACTACATCTAGGCAGACGATCAACCATGAATTGAGCCTACTTGAAAAACAAAATATTATTAAAATTGCTTTTAGAAAAATTGAGATTTTAGATATTGAAAAATTAAAAGTAATTGCTCAAGTTCATTCATAATTGTACGAAACGCCGCTATATAATAAAAACTTAAAATTAAATTAAAAAATTAGATAACACTGCAAATCAAAACATTGTTCAAACTCTATTTCCACAAAATAAATGTTTTAAAGCAGAATTTTTCACCTTACACTCAAGCTGAGTAATAATACTCAACAAGGCGCTGATTAACATGAAAAAATTATCAACAATTCTTACAGCAGGCGTATTGGCTATGTTAAGTGTTTCGGCATTTGCATGTCCAAAAGGAACTCAACTACAAGGCGGTACTGGACCAAATCACAAAGGTGGAAAATGTGTAGCGGTACATGGAAAAGCTACAGCTCAAAAAGCAAAGAAAGAGGCAACTAAAACTAAACAGGAAGTTAAAAAAGACTTAACCATGCAAAAGCATGATGCAATGACCAGTGCGACTCATGCACAACATGAATCACATCAAATGACTCACCAAATGAAGCAAGATGCTGTAAAAACTGCCAACACAGCTAAAGCTGCAACAAAACCGTAATTATCATTCACCCATTATCGTTTAAAGCAAAAAAGCGAGATTGATCATCTCGCTTTTTTATATGTATAGGCTTTATTTAGGAGATGTGTTTCCTAAATTCGGATTTTCAATCGCTTCCTTACACTGCTGTTTATCGCGCTCATAATCTGTCTGTTTTTGAGCAACCGAACTATTATTTTCAAGCGTTTCGCGCGCCCATACATCTAGACTCGTTAAAGCTTTACGGCAAAGCGCATATTTTCCTTCAGTGACCGAATCTGTCATTTTTACATTAATACGCCAGTCTGTACTGAGCTGACGTAGTGGTTTACGAACATTATCATTAATTTGACTGAGCTGTTTTTCATAGACTAAATGATCAACAGTATTGATTAATGTCCATGCCTTTTTTGCATAAACTGTCGCATCATTCGTTAGTTTCGGCGCTGGTTTAATTTCTACTTTTTTATCTGAGCTCTGATTGCCATTATCACAACCTTGCAATATAAATACGCTCGCACTCAAGATGGCGATATAAACTAAACGAGTCTTTGATTTGAACATATCAAACTGCCGAATTAAACATTTCGGCACTATGCTATTAAATTCGGCTACAATACTCAATCTTTCAAGTTTTTATAATTGGTTTACTGCCAAGGTGTATTGTGTCAAATCAACAACAGATGGCTGCTCAAACAGCAACTTTTTGGCAAGGTGCCAAAGATAGTCAAGCCATCGTTCTCACCTACTTACCAGTTTCTTTTGCCTTTGGCGTTTCTGCATCTCAATTTGGTTTTAGCCCATGGGAAGCATTTTTTCTTTCTTGTTCCATGTATGCAGGTGCAAGCCAATTTTTAGTGGTCGCACTTTTAGCAAGTGGTTCTTCTATATGGTTAACCGCCTTAACAGTCATTGCACTTGATATACGACATGTACTTTATGGGCCTGCTCTTTATAATTTAATTCCCACTAAATTAAATTTAAAGAAGACAGCCGTTTGGGCTTGGGGTTTAACGGACGAAGTTTTTGCCAGTGGTATGATCCAACTTTCACAGCGCAGACAACAATGGTCCGAGTCTTGGATGTTGGGCTTAAGTCTATTTAGCTGGGTGTCTTGGGCAAGTGGTTCATTATTAGGTGGTTTATTTGCAGATCAAGTCGCACACCTTCCAAAGTTTTTACAAGCAGCTTTAGACTTCTTATTACCTGCTTTATTTTTAAGTTTTTTATTAGCGGCATTTGAACGAAAGCATAGCCTTGTAGTTGCTGTATCGTTAGTGGTTTCAGCTTTAGCGTGTTATTGGATTAACTTATCAGCGGCTATCTTTATTGGCATTCTTTCAGGCATTTTAGCAGGTCTATTTAAACATTATGTGCTGAAACAATTTGATGAGGTTGAAACTTAATATGAACCTAGAAATTATTTTGGTCGGCATTATTGTGGGTATCGCTAATTTTGCTTCACGCTTCGGACCATTTTTCGTAATACAAAAACTACAGGGCAACCAACAAAGACGCGGCTCAATCTGGTTAAAAATCGCTTTAGGAAGTATTGGTATATCTGCAATTAGCGCCATGCTTGTGGTTGCAACCCTTCCACCTTTACTTGAAACCCCAAATAAGAGTTTAGCAATGCTTATTGGTTTTATGGTTCTAGCCGGTCTTTATTTTAAATTTAAGAAAATTGTTCCAGCAACGTTAACTGCCGCAATCGTTTATGGCCTTATCTATACTTATTTACCTTTATAAATAGATAAACTGATCAACCTTATATAATATATAAATGCTAGAAGTGATTAAGAATAATAACTTCTAGCATAAAAACTCATTTTTGAAATCTATTAAAAGATAAATCCATCTAGCGATTAGAGATAAAAATGTCACAAGTTAAAATTTATGCAAATGAACGAACCATTATTCAGTATCGCGAACTGCTCTCTCATGCGATCCATCAAGCACTTATTGAAGAATTGAAGTATCCCGTCGAGAAAAGATTTCAACGCTTCATTAGCCTTAAACCTGAGAATTTTATTTATCCATCTGACAGAAGCCAACATTACATTATCATCGAACTTTCAATGTTTGCAGGCCGCAGTCCAGCCACTAAAAAGCAACTTATTCAAACCTTATTTCGCAATATTGAAGAGCAATGCAAAATTGCACCTCAGGACATTGAAATTACCATTTTTGAAACACCTAAAGAAAACTGGGGCATCCGTGGTAAAAATGCAGATGAATTGCTTTTAAACTATCAGGTTAATATCTAAAAACTACTTTTTTAATTGTCCGACAAAATTACTTTTTTTATGCATGATAAGGCTTAACTCCACCATAAGTTCTGCTATGCTTAAAAAAATAATTTTGTCAGGATGATTCGCATGAGCGTGACACTCGGTACCCCACTTCAATCTTCTGCATTTAAAGTTTTATTGTTAGGTTCAGGAGAGCTTGGCAAAGAAGTTGTAATTTCCTTACAACGCCTTGGTGTAGAAGTACATGCAGCCGACCGTTATGATCATGCTCCAGCTATGCAAGTAGCACATTTTTCTTATGTGTTAAACATGGCAGATCCAGCCCAATTAAAACAACTCATTGAAAAAGTTAAACCAAATTTAATTGTTCCAGAAATTGAAGCGATTGCGACAGAAGTTTTACTGGAAATTGAAGCAAATAAAACTGCAACAGTCATCCCATCTGCTAAAGCTGTAAACCTGACCATGAACCGTGAAGGTATTCGCCGTCTTGCGGCTGAAGAACTTGGTTTACCTACATCTGCTTATCGTTTTGCTGATACGCTCGAAAGCTTCCGCGCTGCTTGTGATGACATTGGTTATCCAAACTTTGTAAAACCGGTCATGTCTTCTTCTGGTAAAGGACAGTCTCGTGTAAAAAGTTTCGATGAAGTCGATGCTGCATGGGAATATGCAATGCAAGGTGGCCGTGTTAACCAAGGCACTGTTATTATCGAGTCTCAAATTGATTTTGACTTTGAAATTACACTCCTTACCGTTCGCGCTAAAAACCCTGAAACAGGTGAAATTGAAACTCATTACTGTGACCCAATTGGTCACCGCCAAGATGCCGGTGATTATGTAGAAAGCTGGCAACCTCAACCAATGACTCCTGCAGCACTCGAGGAAGCCAAACGCATTGCAAATAAAGTGACTACAGCACTTGGTGGCTGTGGTATTTTTGGTGTAGAACTGTTTATTAAAGGCGACAAGGTTTGGTTTAGTGAGGTTTCACCTCGTCCACATGATACAGGCCTCGTCACTTTAGCATCTCAATTTCAAAGTGAATTTGAATTACATGCACGTGCAATTTTAGGCTTACCTGTAAATACAGCACGTCACAGTGTTGCCGCAAGTGCGGTAATTTATGCTGGAGTTGATGCTAACAATTTAAGTTATAGCAATCTGAATGTGGCTTTAGCTCATCCAGATACCGACTTACGTTTGTTTGGTAAACCAGAAGGTTTCAAACGTCGTCGTATGGGTGTCGCAACTGCTCGCGCTGAAAATACTGATCTTGCCCGTACTTTAGCGAAAGAAACCGCTGATCAAGTAAGCGTTCAAACTAACTCTTAATTTTTACTTATTGGTAGACCCATTTTCATGATCAATACATCGCCATTGCTGAACTATGTCTCAAGTCATCATGATATTAAAGCCATTAATCAGTGGCGAACGGATGTAGAAAAGCAATTGCAAGATTCATATGAAAATGGGCAATCTATTCGAGAAATCATTAAAGCTCGTTCAGACTTAGTAGATGAAGCGCTCGTCTTTTTATGGAAACATGCAGAACTTGACCAGTCAAAACTAGGTCTTTTTGCAGTAGGTGGTTACGGGCGCCGTGAAATGCTGCCCTATTCTGATGTAGATATCATGATTTTGTCTGAAGATGAAATCAGTGAAGAAAATGAAAAACGTATCTCTACATTTATTTCCTCTTTATGGGATGTAGGAAATTTCAAACCAGGTATTAGTGTTCGCACCATTCAAAGCTGTGTTGAACAAGCCGCTACCGATTTAACTGTTGCCACTACATTAATTGAAGCGCGTTTAATCACGGGTAATACACAACTTGCGAAATGGCCTCGCCGTATTGTTTCACAGACATGGACAGACAAAACATTTTATGACGCAAAAATGGCCGAACAAGCCAAGCGTTACCACCAACACAATAATACCGAAAGTAATTTAGAACCTGACATTAAAAATGCACCGGGCGGTATTCGTGACATTAATCAAATTGGTTGGATTGCCAAACGCCACTTCCGAGTGAACCGTATTTATGACTTAGTGCATTTAGGTTTCATTTCAGAGTTTGAATTGGCTGTTTTAGAAGAAGCTGAAAGCTTTCTTTGGGAAATTCGACATCATTTACACCGTTTAGCCAAACGTGATGAAAACCGTTTACTCTTTGACCACCAAAGAGAAATTGCTGCTAAATTTGGTTACGTTCGTCAAGAAGGCCAACCTGTAAATTATGGCGTTGAGCAATTCATGAAACGCTACTACCGTACGGCGCAGCAGGTTTCAACACTCAATGAAATGTTGCTGGCGTATTTTAGTGAGTCTGTCATTACTCCTCGACTCCCCAACTATGAACGCAAAATTGAAGTTGTGAACGATCACTTTAAGATTGTCGACAATAAACTTGCAGTACAGCATCATAAAATTTTTGCAGAGCATCCGAGCGCGATCTTAGAGTTGTTCTATATTTTAGCGAATCGACCAGATATTGAAGGTATTCGCGCTCGAACTTTGCGCTTACTCATTCTTGCTGCAAAACGAATTAACCAAAGTTATCGTGATAACCCAGAGCATCAAGCACTATTTATGTCGATTATTCGCTCACCATATCGACTATACGATACCTTGGTCGCGATGAAACGTTATGGTGTGTTAGGAAACTATATTCCTGCTTTTGGTCAAATTATGGGTCTTATGCAATATGACCTATTCCATATCTATACGGTTGATGCTCACACCTTATTATTGCTGCGTAATTTAAATCGTTTTAGAGAACCTGAATTTGCCAAAGAATTCCCTGTAGTAAGTTCGGTTTTCCAACGTCTTGCTCGTCAAGATATTGTCTTTATTGCTGCTTTATTCCACGACATCGCAAAAGGCCGTGGTGGTGACCATAGCGAACTTGGCGCAGAAGACGCGATTGAATTTGGACGTGCACATGGCTTTACAGAGCGTGAATGCAAATTAATTGCATGGCTTATTCAAAACCATTTGCTCATGTCACTTACAGCTCAGAAAAAAGATATTTCTGATCCAGACGTCGTGAAAGATTTCGCTGAAAAACTTGGCGACATGGAGCATCTTGATTATCTATATACCTTAACGGTTGCCGATATTAACGCGACAAATCCAAAACTATGGAATACATGGCGTGCATCACTTATGCGTCAACTTTATACGCACGCTCGTGATGTAATCCGTACAGGTTTAGGCCGTCCTGTTGACTACCAAATGTTAATTGAAGACACCAAGTTTGCAGCAAGTGAATTACTGGTAAATAACTTCGCATTGGCAGATGTAGAAAAGGTATGGCAAGAACTTGGTGATGAATACTTCATTAAAGAATCGGCAGATGAAATTGCGTGGCATACACAAGCAATTTTAAAACACGGTGATAATCCAGAGCCATTAGTCCTCTTGCGTGCTCACCGTAAAGCAGCTCAAGATGCGGTGCAAATCTTTATTTATACTCGCGATCAACCTAACCTATTTGCCACCACTGTTGCCGTTTTAGACCGAATGAACTTAGACGTTCAGGACGCAAAAATTATCACGGCAAGTACAGCATTTAGCTTAGACACTTATGTTGTACTTGATCGTTTCGGGACATTGCTTACCGACCCAGAACGTGAAGAAACCGTTAAAAATGCATTAGTGAAAGCCCTTAGTCAACCAGACCAATATCCGGGACTCATGCAACGTCGCATTCCACGTCAATTACGTCACTTCGATATTGAAAATACAGTCGACGTAACATTAAATGAAGCCTTACAGCAAAATATGGTCGAAATTTCAACACTCGATCACCCCGGCCTACTTGCACGCGTGGGTGGTTTATTTATGATGCAAGGTTTAGACATCCATTCAGCCCGAATCGCAACTTTAGGTGAACGTGCCGAAGATATTTTCTTTGTCACCAAAAAAGATGGGAAACCGCTGAATAACGAAGAGGTCAAACTCTTCTCTGAAAAACTGAAAGCTGCATTAGATGAAGCATCTAATCAAATTTGTCAGCACTGAAACTCAACTACTTGGTAACTGTTTAATGAACTCTAGCTTGTCGTTATTACATCCGTATCCATTTGAAAAGTTAAACCAACTTTTTAAGGATACTACTCCTGCTAACCTTCCCTTGATTCCTCTATCAATTGGCGAACCTAAGCATCCAGCACCAGAGTTTGTTAAACAGGCTATTATTGATAACTTTAACCACCTATCAACTTATCCAAACAGCAAAGGCTTACCAGAGCTTCGCCAAAGCATTGCAGATTGGTTAACTAAGCGCTTTAAACTCAACAGTATCAGTGCTGAAAACCACATCTTGCCTGTCTCTGGTACTCGTGAAGGGATTTTCTCTTTTGTACAGGCATTAATTAATCGTGAAGATGCACCTTATGTGGTGATGCCAAACCCATTTTATCAAATTTATGAAGGTGCTGCTTTACTTGCAGGTGCAAAGCCATACTTCATCAATTGCACAGAAGAAAATGGTTATTTAGGTGATTTTGATGCAGTACCAGCAGAAGTTTGGGAAAAGACAGCCCTACTTTTTGTATGTACACCGGGTAACCCAACAGGTACTGTGCTTTCTAAAGAACAATTTAAAAAGCTAATTGCTCTATCTGATCAATATAATTTCGTTATTGCTTCTGATGAATGCTATTCAGAGCTTTGGTTTGATCAAGCACCTACTGGTCTATTAGAAGTGTGTGCTGAGCGTGGCCGTGATGACTACAAAAACTGTATCGTATTTCATTCACTTTCAAAACGCTCAAATTTACCAGGTCTGCGCTCAGGTTTTGTAGCGGGTGATGCTGCTTTATTAAAGCCATATTTGCAATACCGTACCTATCACGGCGCAGCAATGCCAGTACAACATCAGCTTGCCTCAATTGCAGCATGGAATGATGAAAGCCATGTTGAAGAAAACCGTAAGCAATATCGTGCAAAATTTGACTTATTTCAATCTGAGCTAGGTCATTTACTTCCATTACAAAAACCAGATGCTGGTTTTTACTATTGGTTAAAAGTGGATAATGATGAAACTTTTGCCAAAATGCTGATGGAAAAAGCCCATATTAAAGTCTTACCGGGCCGTTATTTATCTCGTGATACCGAACAAGGTAACCCTGGAGCTAACCATGTACGTATGGCGTTAGTGGCAGATTTAGCTCAATGTGAAGAAGTAGTTAAGCGTTTAAAAGCGATTCTGTAAGCCTCTTCTTAGCAGTTGTACAGCCTTTTACTCAGGTTGTACAACTGGGCTATAACACTATTTATATGTAATCAAAAGCACAGCAAAAAGAATAAAAGCTACCGCAGAACAATAATATAAACCTGTTGCAGAGCGTTTAATTTTGATTAAAATTCGATCATAGGCCAGCAGTTTAACCAATAAGATATTCCAGATTAAAACCACACCGACCATCCATACACTCATAAGCAGTTTTTGAAATAAACTAAATTTATGTTGTATAAGCAGCATTAAGCTACTATAAAACATAATATTTTTTGGATTTAGAAGACTCGATTGTAAACCTAACACCAAGCTTTTAATTTTGTTGTGCTTATCTTCTGCTTGGTCACTTAAATTATTTACATCGGTTGAGAAATTTAGAACTGTAGATCGGGCTGCATTAAAACAAAGAAAACTCAAATAAGCCAAATACAAAGCACCAAGCCATTTAAATATTAAAAGTAAGATACTACTTAGATTTCCAAGCAACATAAAACTAAACAGGCATCCAGCCAGAATTAAAGCATTTCCTAAAGTGATTCCTAGAACAATACCATATGTATAACGGCGTCCTTTTTGTAGAAGACTAGTGAGAATAAGAAAGAAATCTGGACCCGGTGATAAGAGTGCTAAAAAATGAGTAAATGCAATAACTAAAAAAACTTCCATAACAGCTTCATCTGTAAAACAGTCTGGAAAATCTTAGAAATAGAGCTAAACAATTTCTTGTAAATTATTGCGCGGCTGCGAGCTGGAACTGCCGAGGAGTTACTCCTGTATGTGCTTTAAAAGCTTTATGGAAATGACTTTGATCACTAAAACCTAAATTTACAGCCAATTCGGCAAGTGGCACGCCTTGTTTGAGCTGCTCTCGAGCCTGATTAATTTTTAAATTAATTTGAAATGCATGTGGAGTTAAACCTACATTTGCTTTGAATAGACGTATGATTGCATATCTGCTTAAACCTACTCGTTGAGCAAGTTCTTCTAAAGAAATAAAACCCTCTGAGGATGAAATCACATCGATCAGGTTTAAAAAGTCTTTATATAAATATTGAGGCTTTTGTATTTCTTCTAAAATAAAATGCGGTAATAACAAATGAATCAGGCAATGGAGAAGAGACTGCTCTTTTTCAAAAATTAATTTTTGCGCATCAAATAATGTCTCATTCATTTCAGTAAAAGCTTCATATAAAGATTCGTCTTTTATAATGAGCGGCTTATGCTGAGGTATATGTAAATCAAGACCTTGCTCTTGAAATTCTGAATACAGTTGATTTAACCATGCTAGATCTAAATGAAGCATCTGGTAACTCCATGCCTGATTTGGCATAGGATTACATGAATGCTCAACATGTGCGGGCACAATAACTAATGTACCCGCCGAGATCTTTTGTGCAGTGCCAAAAGAACTTTGAAAAACACTATTCCCCTCATCTATAGCACCAATTGAAAATGTTGGATGGCTATGAGACTTATAACATGTTCTGCCAAAACATGACCTTCGGGTTTCCACATAAGGCATTCGCCGATCTTGCCAAAACTCGAAAGTTTGAGGAATAGCGTTCATTGAACCCATTAACTCGCTAATGCTTTTTCAATATCAGCTTCCAATGCTTCAGGCTTAGTTGTTGGCGCATAACGATTTAAAACCGAACCATCTTTACCAACTAAAAACTTGGTAAAGTTCCATTTAATAGTACTGCTTCCTAAAATTCCTTTTGCTTCACGGGTTAAATATCTAAAGATCACATGAGCTTCAGGACCTTTTACATCTACTTTGGCAAACATAGGGAATTTCACTCCATAGTTACGCTGGCAGAATGTACCTATCTCTTTATTGCTTCCGGGATCTTGCCCACCAAACTGATTGCAGGGAAAACCTAAAACTTCTAAACCTTGGTCTTTATATTTTTCATAAAGTTTTTCGAGGCCCGCAAACTGTGGAGTAAAACCACATTTACTTGCAGTATTTACAATTAATAAAACTTTACCTTTGTAATCAGCGAATTGTTTAATATCTCCCTCTAACAATTCAGCTTCAAACTGATAAATGTTACTCATGGATAGGTTTCCTCATCATTTTTTTCTTGTGTTTTCAGTTGTAATGATGCCGAGTTCACACAGTAGCGCAAACCTGTCGGCTGTGGTCCATCTTCAAAAACATGCCCAAGATGAGCTTCGCAATCATGACAAACAATTTCCGTTCTGACCATACCATGCGTTAAATCTTCATGTTCATCAATAACGCTTCCATTCAGAGGGCGAAAGAAACTTGGCCAACCACAACCGCTATCGTATTTTGCATCTGACGAAAACAATTCCGCGCCACAACAACGACAAACATAAGTGCCATGTTGCTTAGTATTCCAGTATTGCCCCGTAAATGCTGGTTCAGTGCCCTTTTGTCGCGTTATCCGATATTCTTCAGGTGATAACTCTCTTTGCCATTCTCGGTCTGTTTTATTAACTTTTCCCATGACCTGCACCTTTTATTCTGATGTAAACATAAATTGATAATCGTATTTTATATTTACGCCATTCATCAAAAAAACACTAGTCTCTGAACGTAAAATTTGTTGGATTTTAAACATCTAAGCAACAGAAAGCAAAAAGTAAGCAAAACACAAGAACAAAAGAAAGCAATTTTTTATTTTATTTCCTTTTAAGGAAGCAAAGATGGTGCTATTCTTGTGTGGCACGGTTGTATAGGACAAAACATGTCTCAGAAAAAAAGTGTGCTTTTCCAGCAACTATTACCAGTTATCAAACAGTATCAGCAATCGGGCTTTACCCATGAAAAAATTGTTGAATTACTTAAAGATCAACATGATCTGAATTTGGTAACAGTCAAAACATTTAAAAGTTATTTATACCGATATGCAAAAGTGAATCCAGCTATGTCTAAAAATACTGCTACTCTCCAATCCATGCCAACTTCACGAGAAATTAAAAAATCATCGAAGCTTGAGCATGTTTGTTATGACATTCGCGGACCAGTATTACGAGCCGCCAATGAAATGGAAGAGCAAGGACATAAAATCATTAAGCTGAATATCGGCAACCCTGCTCCATTTGGTTTTGAAGCACCACAAGAAATTATTAATGACGTTGCTTTAAACCTACCAAATGCAATTGGTTATGTAGATTCAAAAGGTATCTTTCCGGCACGTAAAGCAATCTGCCAGTACTACCAGCAAAAAGGCATCTTAAATATGCACGTTAATGACGTGTATATCGGTAATGGTGTATCTGAACTCATTGTTATGGCTATGCAAGGCCTACTCGATGATGGTGATGAAATGCTCATTCCGATGCCGGACTATCCGCTATGGACAGCTGCCGTTAACCTGTCGGGCGGTACAGCCATTCACTATAAGTGTGATGAAGAAAACAGTTGGTATCCTGATATTGCCGATATTGAAAGTAAAATTACTTCAAACACACGTGGTATTGTCATTATCAATCCGAACAATCCAACTGGTTCGGTATATCCACGTCATGTGCTTGAGCAAATTGTGGCACTTGCAAAGAAACATGACCTGATTTTATTTGCTGACGAAATTTACGACAAAATCGTTTACGATGGCATTGAACATGTTGCTGTTGCTTCTTTAGCAGGCGACCAATTATGTATTTCTTTCAATGGGCTATCAAAAGCATATCGTATTGCTGGTTTCCGTTCAGGCTGGATGGCAATCACAGGCGATAAGAGCCGTGCAGCAGATTATATCGAAGGTCTGGATATGTTAGCTTCAATGCGTTTATGTGCAAACGTACAAGCTCAGTATGCAATTCAAACAGCGCTTGGTGGCTATCAGTCTATTAATGACTTGATCCGACCAGGTGGACGTTTATATGAACAGCGTAATATCGCATGGGAAATGTTAAATGAAATTCCTGGTGTAAGCTGTGTTAAACCAGAAGGCGCAATGTATTGTTTCCCGCGTCTTGATCCTAACATTTACCCAATCGAAGATGATGAAAAGTTAATGTTAGATTTACTTCGTGCTGAAAAAGTACTATTAGTTCAAGGAACAGGCTTTAACTGGCCAACACCAGACCATTTCCGTGTTGTTTTCTTACCGGCAGAAAACGAATTACGTGAAGCAATTGGTCGTTTAGGTCGTTTCTTGGCCAATCGCCGTTAAAAAAATGCATAATAAAAAAGCATCTTAAATTAGGTGCTTTTTTTATTTTTATATCATTTAAATAATTATTTAATAACTAATATCACCTATTTTAATCAGATCAATAAACCAAATTAATATACTGAATAATATAAACTTTTAAAAATAATATATAAGACTTATTTTCTCAAAAAATCTCATCCATATTTTTTTACCAAACGTTTAAATTACTATATTTATCCTCTATTCCTCCTTTCGTTATTATGCAAAAAATGCATAAGTTGATATTTTTTTGCATTTCACACTGCTTCAAAATCGAGCAACAATCCCTTCCCATAACAACATCACCATATTCGATTCGGTTAATACTGATGCAAATTTAGGAAGATGAAATCAGTTACAGGACCGAACTGAACTACAAGGAAAGCTTTCAATCATCGTTATCCCATCTAAAAGATGATTGAACCCAAAGGATAGAGGTTCCTATGAAGCAAAAGAAATTGCTCAAGTATATTGTGGTTGCTATTTTACTAGGAGTATTGACGGGTTGGATCTGTCATCACTTGTTTAATGAAGGCGAGCAACTGAAGCAAATCGCTTCTTATTTCAACATCGTCACAGATATCTTTTTACGTCTCATCAAAATGATTATTGCCCCATTGGTATTTGCTACAATTGTGTGTGGCATTGTGTCAATGGGCAAATCAACTTCAATTGGTAGCATTACACTCAAGTCAATGACTTGGTTTATTACCGCTTCGTTTGTCTCACTTGCCATCGGTATGGGTTTAGCAAACTTTTTCCAACCTGGCGCGGCGCTAGACCTAGCATTACCAACAGCTCAACAACTTAGTAGTTCTTCTCTCCCAACAACTACTGGTTTTACCTTGCAATCATTCTTGAGTCACGTGTTCCCACGCAGCATTGCAGAAGCAATGGCGAACAATGATATTTTACAAGTCCTTGTTTTCTCTATTTTCTTTGGTTCAGCTCTTGCTTTTGTAAATCAGGGCAAAGAAAAAGACTCAGTTATCATTCGCTTAACTGATGAACTCAGTAAAATCATGTTTCGCATTACTGACTACGTAATGATGTTCGCACCTTTTGCAGTATTTGCTGCAATCGCTTCAGCAATTACAGTACAAGGCTTAGGCTTAATTGTTGATTATGGCATTTTAATCGCAGAATTCTACTTCGGTCTGCTATTACTTTGGGTCATTTTGTTCTCTGTTGGCGCAATCGTACTTAAAAAAGATATCTTCCGTTTAGGTAAATTGATTCGTGAACCTGTAACACTTGCTTTTGCTACAGCTTCAAGTGAATCAGCCTATCCTAAAGTTATGGATGCTTTAAATAAGTTCGGCGTGCCTAAAAAAGTGACTAGCTTCGTTTTACCATTAGGTTATTCATTTAACCTTGATGGTTCAATGATGTACACCACATTTGCGGTACTCTTTATCGCTCAAGCTTACAATATTGATCTGAGCTTCACTCAACAAATCTTGATTTTGTTAACGCTTATGGTGACAAGTAAAGGTATTGCGGGTGTTTCAAGAGCTTCTATTGTGGTTATCTCGGCAACACTCACAATGTTCCATTTGCCTGAAGCCGGCATTCTATTATTACTTGGTATTGATCAGTTCCTTGATATGGGCCGTACTGCAACAAATGTAGTAGGTAACAGTATTGCGACCGCAGTTGTTGCCAAGCTTGAAGGCGATAAAGTGGCAGATACTGAAAAATTACCAGAGCCTGTATTAATTAAATCAACTCAAGAACAAACAATCGCTTAAGTTTCCTTTTTCTCCCACTCTCCCAACTTAAGAGCAATTTTATACGACCTTATAAAATTGCTCTTTTTTTCTTTCGAACTAAACAATAAAAAGTTATCAGTATTTCTATATTAAATAATAGGCCAAATTATGGATTTTAATTCCTATTAAATTTCTTAAAAGTAAACCTTAAAAACAGAATAAAAAACAATCATTCAAAAATTTATATACTTAGAAACATGCACTAACTGATTATTTTTAATTCAATTTATGATTGATTCATTATATTAAACAATTAAGATTATTATTTAATTTGAACATGAAAAATTTTATTTTATATTCTTAATAAATATAGTTTTAAAAATCAATTCAATAAATCCACCAAATGTTAAATAAAGGCCCAACCCAACCTATTATTTTTTAATTTTATAAAGACTAAAAAATCATTTGCGTGAATTATATTAAAAAGTAAATAAATTCAGATAAATTAGAAAAACTTAATAGATTTTTTATTTTTTTCATGATATTTATTAGCGCTGAATAAAAGCAATGTTTAAATGATTGTTGTCGAAACAAAATGATATTCAAGGAGGCTTTTATTCAAACAAGTTACGGATATGTTTTACGTGGTATGTATTTTGCTTAGGAAAAGCAGGCGTATTCGGCAAACTTTATACTTCGTCACTTCATAAGGATATTTTCGATGTTGACTAAAACTGTTAAATCTTTCGGTTTAGCGATGGGCTTATTAGCCTGCTCTCTCCCACTTTACGCAAAAAACAATGTTGTTGTTGTCGCTACTGGCGGTACCATTGCTGGTGCTGGCGCAAGCTCAGCAAATAGTGCAACTTATACGGCGGCAAAAGTTCCAGTTGATGCTTTAATCAATGCAGTTCCTCAAATTCAAGATTTGGCGAATGTATCTGGTATCCAAGCATTACAAGTAGCTTCTGAAAGTATTACTGACAAGGAATTATTACAAATTGCTCGTCAAGTAAATGAACTTGTTAAAAAGCCAACTGTAAATGGCGTTGTGATTACACACGGTACAGATACTTTAGAAGAAACAGCATTTTTCTTAAATCTTGTTGTTCATACTGATAAACCAATCGTACTTGTTGGCTCAATGCGCCCATCAACTGCTCTTTCAGCAGATGGTCCACTTAACCTTTATAGTGCTGTTGCATTAGCCGCTTCTGATGATGCAAAAAATAAAGGCGTTATGGTTCTCATGAACGACTCTATTTTTGCTGCTCGTGATGTAACTAAAGGCATTAACATTCATACAAATGCTTTTGTAAGCCAATGGGGCGCTTTGGGTACACTTGTTGAAGGTAAACCATATTGGTTTAGACAATCTGTTAAACGTCATACCAATGCTTCAGAATTTAATATTGAAAATATTAAAGGTGATGCTCTTCCAACAGTACAAATCGTTTATGGTTCTGACTCTATGCTTCCTGATGCTTATGAAGCATATGCAAAAGCTGGCGCTAAAGCGATTATTCATGCAGGTACAGGTAATGGTTCTGTAGCGAAATATATCGTTCCAACATTACAAAACCTTCATGACAAAAACGGTATTCAAATTATCCGCTCATCACGCGTTCCACAAGGTTTTGTATTACGTGATGCAGAACAACCTGACTCTAAATATGGTTGGGTAGCAGCTCATGATTTGAATCCTCAAAAAGCGCGTCTTCTTGCAGCGTTGGCACTTACAAAAACCAACGATGCAAAAGAAATTCAACGCATGTTCTGGCAGTACTAAAATTTCTAGCCAGCCCAAATCAATTTGGGCTGGTTCTCTTTACTCGCTTTAATTTTCTCTTTAAAAAATAAAAGAACAACTTTGATCAATCCTTCACTTTCGTGTTCTCAACCTTCTGTTTAAATACTAAAATCAATAACAGTTGCCAAAATATTAAGCATTTCGTTTGAACTTTGCGTGTTAAACTATGCTGCGGTCGCATTAAGGATTGGTTTATGCAGTTTGTTCATCTCGGTATTTACACAGAATTTTCGATTACAGAGTCGATTGTTCGCATACCCGACTTGGTCAAGACTGCGGTAAAGGATGAAATGCCTGCGCTGGCACTTACCGACTTATCTAACCTTCATGCTGCTGTAAAATTTTATAACTCTTGCCTTAAGAAAGGCATTAAGCCAATTTTGGGTAGTACAATCCGTCTTAATGATGCCCAACATCGTGCAACTTTGCTTGCAATGAGCGATATTGGATGGAAAGGATTGACTGAAATTGTTTCGCGTGGCTTTATTGAAGGCCAGCAACTCAGTATCCCTTGTGTACAAAAAGAATGGGTCCTAGAGCAGCATCAAGATATTATTGTTTTACTTGGCCAACATAGTGATGTTGGGCAAATGCTTTGCTCATCTAACCCGCAAAAAGCAGAACCTTTACTTGAAGAGTGGATCGAAAAGTTTGGTAATCGTGTTTATCTAGCCTTAACACGTACTGATCGTCCTGGCGAAGAAGACTTTATTCAAGAAGCTGCCAAACTTGCAGCTAAATATAATGTTGGTGTTGTTGCACACAACGATGTGCACTTTATTGAAAAAGAAGATTTCGAAGCGCACGAAGCTCGTGTATGTATTGCAGATGGTTATGTTTTAGCAGATGATCGACGTCCGCGCTTATATAGTCCAGAGCAGTATTTCAAAACTTCTGATGAAATGATTGAGCTGTTCTCAGATATTCCTAGTGCTATTGAAAACACCTATCAAATCGCTAAACGCTGTAATGTCACTTTAAAGCTCGGTACTTACTTTTTACCTGAGTATCCAATTCCTGATGGTTTTACCATCGATACCTATTTTGAGCACTTATCAAAGGAAGGTTTGGAAGAGCGCTTAAATTACCTTTACCCTGTCGAAAAGCGTGGTGACGACTGGCCCGAAATTCGTAAACCATATGATGAACGAATAGATTATGAAGTCGGAATCATCCTGAAAATGGGATTCCCTGGTTACTTCCTGATTGTCATGGACTTCATTCAATGGGCGAAAAACAATGGTGTCCCTGTTGGACCGGGCCGTGGTTCAGGTGCAGGTTCATTAGTAGCTTATAGCTTAAAAATTACAGATCTTGATCCACTTCGTTATGACCTCCTCTTCGAACGTTTCTTAAACCCGGAACGTGTATCGATGCCCGACTTTGACGTCGATTTCTGTATCGCAGGTCGTGACCGTGTGATCGATTATGTATCACGTACTTATGGCCGTGAAGCGGTTTCTCAGATTGCAACGTTCGGTACGATGGCTGCAAAAGGTGCGATTCGTGACGTTGCCCGCGTTTTAGGGAAGTCTTATGGTCTAGCTGACCGTATTTCAAAAATGGTTCCAACTAAGCCACTTGGTGTGGATTTGGCAACTGCGATTGAAATGGAACCTCAGCTTAAAGATATTGTTACCAACCCTTCCAACCCAGACAATGATGATGCCAGCGAAATTTGGGAAATGGCATTAAAGTTAGAAGGTATTACCAGAAATACAGGTAAACATGCCGGTGGTGTTGTTATTGCACCCGGTAAAATTACCGACTTCTCTGCTGTGCTTTGTGACGCAGACGGTACTAACCGCGTAGCACAGTATGATAAAGATGATGTAGAAGCTGCAGGTCTCGTAAAATTCGACTTCTTGGGCTTACGTAACTTAACCGTTATTGAGGATGCTATCCAAAATATTAATAAAAACCGCGATAGCAATGACCCTTTAAACATTTCACACGTCCCTCTTGACGACCCTAAAGCTTATTCTGTCTTTGCTGATGCAAATACAACCGCGGTATTCCAGTTTGAATCCGTCGGTATGAAACGAATGCTTAAAGAAGCGCGTCCAAGTAAATTCGAAGAAATTATTGCGTTCGTATCTTTATATCGTCCGGGTCCGATGGATCTGATCCCAGACTTTATTCACCGTATGCATGGTGGAGAATTTGAGTATCTTCATCCATTGCTAGAAGGTGTATTAGAACCAACCTACGGGATTATGGTTTACCAAGAACAGGTAATGCAAACTGCACAGATTTGTGCAGGTTACACACTCGGTGGCGCTGACTTGCTCCGCCGTGCAATGGGTAAAAAGAAACCTGAAGAAATGGTGAAACAGCGCCAAATCTTCCTTGAGGGTGCTGGACAAAAAGGTATTGATGAAAGCACAGCTAACCATATCTTCGACTATATGGAAAAGTTCGCAGGCTATGGTTTTAACAAATCGCACGCCGCAGCCTATGCACTTGTTGCATACCATACAGCATGGTTAAAAGCCCACTATCCTGCCGAATTTATGGCAGCAGTAATGTCATCGGAAATGCAGAACACTGACAGTGTCGTATTTTTGATTGATGACTGCCGAAATAACGGACTCGAGGTCTTACCGCCATCAGTCAATATGTCGACTTATCATTTCCATGCGAGCGATGATAAAACCATTGTTTATGGTTTAGGGGCAATTAAAGGTGTTGGTGAACAGGCAATGCAGTCTGTTATTGACTCACGTCGCCAACAAGGGCCTTATACTGACCTATTCGATTTCTGCCATCGTATTGATTTGAAAAAAATCAATAAACGAACCTTAGAAGCACTTATCCGTGCTGGTGCGCTTGATTGTTTAGGTATTGAACGTTCAAGTCTAATGGCTCAATTGCCAGAAGCTGTCCAAGCTGCCGAACAGGCACGTAGTAACCGTGAAAGCGGTATTATGGACTTATTTGGTGAAGTTGAAGAAGTTCAACGTAAACCAGCTAAACCTGTTAAGCCATGGAGTGATGAAGTTCGTCTCAAAGGCGAAAAAGATACGCTTGGACTATATTTAACAGGTCACCCAATTGATGTTTATCGTCAAGAACTCAAAGCGTTTATTCCTGCAAAACTTAATGAAATTACCGCAACTCGTCGCGGTGTAACGACTGTTTATGCAGGACTCGTCCTTGATGTAGCGAATTTCCCAAACCGTGTTGTTATTGTGCTTGACGACGGAACAGCACGTATTGAAGTCAGCTGTAACCACGAACGTTTCCAACGCTTTAAAGATATTATTCAAGTTGAGCGCGTAGTCGTCTTTGAAGGCGAAATTTATGAGCGTGAAGGTTTTGATCGTCCAATGGGACGCTTGAACAAAGCGTTTAGCTTAAATGAAATCAGACAAAAACGCGCCAATAGCATTCAAATCAAGTTAACCCATGATCTATTGCAACCAAGTTTGGCAAAAGATCTACAAAATATATTATTGCCTTATTGTAATGTCGATATGCATCAGCATATTGCAATACAGTTACAGATTGACCAACCATATGCTCAGGCTGAGCTTCAGCTTGGCCCACAATGGAAAGTCGCTCCTTTAGATGAACTTCTTGCCAAACTAAGAGATTACTTTGGTAAGGATAATATTCATATTGAATATCAGGTAAAATCTAAGGCAGCTAAAGCAGCAGAACCTGTTCGTCCACAACCTGTTGCCTCACCTCCTGTGGACATGACTATTGATGATGCATTGGATTCATACCAAAGCGAAGTTTCTCAATATTCGTAATTTCTGGAAATCTTATGAGTTTGTTTGACGACACCGCCGTGTCAAAACAATTAGCACAAGTGCGTATTGTCATGGTCAATACCACTTTACCGGCTAATATTGGCAGTGCTTTACGCGCAATGAAAACGATGGGCTTGAGTAAGTTGGTTCTGGTTTCCCCAAAAACCTACCCACATCCAGATATTCAGGCGCTTGCTGCTGGTGCACAAGATTTATTAGAACAGATTGAAATTGTTGAAACACTCGAAGAAGCAATTAAAGATTGCCATTTAGTTTTCGGGACAAGTGCAAGAAGCCGTACTATTCCATGGCCTTTGTTAGATGTTCGCCCTGCTTCAAAAGAAGCAATCAAGGCGGCTGCTCAAGGACAACAAATTGCGATCGTTTTTGGGCGTGAAGACCGCGGTTTAACCAATGAAGAATTGGCTTTGGCAAACTATCACCTTACTATTCCTGTAAACTCGGACTATGGTGTACTTAACGTTGCTCAAGCGATTCAAGTAGTTTGTTATGAACTTCGTATGTCGGTATTAGAGCAAAAAGAAGTTGCTTCTGATGCTGGGCAAATGCCGCTTGCTCAAGGTCAAAGCATGCAATGGGATGAGCCGTTAGTGACTCAGCAGCAAATGGAAGAGTTCTACCCTCATTTGGAAAAAATGCTCACCGAAATTGAATTTTTAGATCCAGAAAATCCACGTTTACTACCTTTACGCTTGCGTCGTTTATTTGGTCGTATACAATTAGATCGTATGGAATATCATTTACTTCGCGGTATTTTTAGTCGAGTCCAAGCCCTCACAAGCGGCAAATGGAAAAAAGCATCATCGGACAAGGAGGATCAATCCAATGCTTAAACAGCTTAAAGAAGATATACAGGCTGTATTCGCGCGAGATCCTGCTGCACGAAATACACTCGAAGTACTTACCACTTACCCAGGTATACACGCTTTACTTTTGCATAGGCTTGCACATGAATTGTGGAAAAAAGATTGCAAAGGTACCGCCCGTTTTGTTTCGTCATTTAGTCGTTTTGCAACGGGTATTGAAATTCACCCTGGTGCTAAAATCGGCAAACGCTTCTTTATCGATCATGGCATGGGCGTTGTAATTGGTGAAACTGCTGAAATTGGTGATGATGTAACGCTATACCACGGTGTTACCTTAGGTGGTACGACTTGGAATAAAGGTAAGCGTCACCCAACTTTAGAAGATGGCGTGGTTGTCGGTGCTGGTGCGAAAATCTTAGGTCCATTTACGGTAGGTAAAGGCGCCAAAGTTGGTTCAAATGCGGTAGTCACAAAAGCAGTTCCTGCTGGTGTAACAGCTGTTGGTAACCCTGCACGTTATATCTATAAAGATGCCGACAAAACTAAAGATAAAGATGAAGAACGTCGCCGTGATTATGCACAAAGTATTGGTTTTGCTCCGTATGCGACTACTGCTGATCAATCTGACCCAATTTTAGAAGGAATGCGAGTTTTACTTGACCGTATTCAGCACAATGAAACGCGTATGAATAATTTGTGCCAGCGTTTGTCCGAACTTGACCCAACTTTCAAAAAAGAAAGTCAAGATGAACAGCCTTTTAGTGATGAAGAGCTAAAAATTCTTGAAGAAGTTCGTCGTGAATGCGGTGCGCAAAACAAGACATCAAAAACGTAATATTCTTGATTCATAATGTAACACGCTTACCCTTGCATGTCGGTTTAGGTTTTCCTAGACTTGTTGTACCTTATTTAACTTTATAAAATGAACGGAAGATCCTATGAATTTTAAGCCTTTGGCATATATCCTTCTTGCGACCTCAAGTTTAACAGCGTGTACCATGGCACCTGTAAAAGAACAAAAAATTGAGCCGTTTGTTTTTAAGGAACCAGAGCTTACACCTCCATTTTATGCATTAAACCCATTTAATTATGATGCTCCGCCTGCATTTGAAGTTGCTTTAAAAGAAGCTGCTGCACAGCCTGTAACCAAAATGGTTGTAACTCGTCAGGATGATCCAACCAAAACACTTACATTAGATACGAATAAACTGATTGTACCTACAGTCAACAACTCACAACGTTCAATGAAGTACGCAGTTTTAGCGGGCGATAATGAAATTGATGTAACTGAAATTGATGACTTCTTACAACTTGTTGAAGGTAAAGCGCGTCACTATCCGCCTCGTTTTACTGACCGTCAAGAACGTAAAGGCTTTGAAAGCAAACTTAAGGAAGTTACTCAGCGCTTAGATACTTTAGCTGCTAATCCAGATGCTTCATTTGATATTCTTATTCGTGCTTTTAAAGCAAGTGTACTTGCCCGTAACCTTGATTTAGGTACTGCTCATACCACTAAGTCTTTAGAATATGCACAAAGACTTTTAAAAATTAATCCAGATGATGCTGAAGCGAATTTCTGGTTTGGTTTTGGTTTGTCTGAAGGTGGTGGTCAACGTGAGGCTATTCCGTATTTAGATAAAGCTATTAAAGGTAATGTTCAGGAAGCATATTTAGCCGCTGCAAATAACTATATTGCAATGGAACAAAAGAAGAATGCGATTCAGACTCTAAAAAATTACAAGGTTAAATACCCTGATGAAGCTGAAGTAGCAGACCGTTTAATTCAAGAAATTGAAAAACAAGGTCGCTGGAATGTATGGCAAGTTTTAACAAACCCTGCTATGTCTTCTGCTACCCCAAGCGCAGCTACAAAAAAGTAAGCACTTAAAATTTAAAAAAGGGCTGATTTGACAGCCCTTTTTTTATGTTTGATCAATTGAAAAATACTTTAAAATTTGTATGATCAGCATATTACTGATCCACATATTTGACCATAATGTTTGTTAGAAAAAGAAACTCAGCGCTCTTCACGGTCATACTCCTCGGTTCAATCCTGAGTGGATGTCAGGTCGTCAATGTTAAGCAACAAGCTCTCAACGTTACTATTGCAAATGAGCGTAATAGTATTCTTACCCAAGATAAACTAAGTGAAGCAAGTCTTAATGTTTTGTCCATGTCAGGGCAAGAAGCTAAGGCCTGTACAGACTCCCCTGATACTTGTGTTAATCAACTTAAAAATCTGCCCCAAATTTTAGATGAACAGCTGTTATCGGCTGCAAGTGAAATGTATCTGGCGAAAGCAATGGCTTTGTCAGATTCTTCTGAATGTAAAATTAGTCGTTTCACTAAACATAAGCCAACTGAAGAACAAAAAGTTATTCAAAATAAATATGATGAATGCTTAGATCAACAGTTAAGTCTACTCGATAAGAGTATCCGTTATAGCTATGCTTATCTGTTTTCTACAAAACGTCAGCCAACTGATCGTATTTTTGATAATAGACAAGTTCAGATACGCGACTTCTATAATCAAGCGATTGCCAAAATGGTCAGTGTGTATGATTTAAGGTATCCACAAAAAAATGTGGTAGAGCCACAAATCCATATTGGTAAGAGTGTATATTCAATTGATTTTGAGTTTCATAGACAATTATCTGGCCAAAAATTAGAAAAATTAATTTCAAGTTATAACTTAAATTTCTCAGGTTTAAGAACAATCAACCGTCGTGATGGTTTCGGTTCCGAATTTGTAGCTGTCTTCCCAAGTTCAGGCAAAGAAGACATTAATGAATACATTTTAGATCCACTTAATTACAGCTATAAAAATGGTGTAAATCCAAATATTCACCATGCACGTTATTTAGCGGCAACTATTGTTGCAGAGCCTAAACATGCTAAAACCATTCAAGAAATTATTAATGACCCAGAATTTGTAATTCGGGTCTATGATCCTTATCGAACTGATAATATTAATGTCGCTGGTAAGCAATATCCTTTAGCTGCAAACTTCTCAGCTCCTTATGGTCTGTGGTTAGCTGAAAACAACCTAGGTGTAGCGGCTTATTTAAGCTTGATTGATCGTGATCAGCACTTAACCATGCCGCATTTATATATGCTTGAACCTTATAATCCAAACAAAAAAATTATTGTGTTGGTCCATGGTTTAGCAAGTAGCCCCGAGGCATGGATTGCGCTTACCAACGATGTCATGGGTGATACTGTTTTAAGAGATAACTATCAAGTTTGGCAAGTCTTCTACTCGACCAATATGCCAATTCTGGAAAGCCGGTTCCAGATTTATGCACTCTTAAAACAAGCATTTGGTTCGTTAAACCCAAGTGATCCTGCTGCGCATGATGCGGTGCTTGTAGGTCATAGTATGGGAGGAATTATTAGCCGTTTACTTGTAAGTGATGCTGATATTACTAAACCTGCCTTGGAGATGATGACGATCCGTCAGCAAAACCGTTTTAAGAAACATCCTATGGTGACTGAACGGCTGCAAATGCATTCAATTAGTAACTTTGATCGTGCAATTTTCTTGGCATCGCCACACCGAGGTACTGATTATGCAGATCGTTGGTTCACATTAGCTGCGCGTAAAATTATCCGCTTACCGGGTGCTTTTTTATCAGCTGTTGCAACTTCGCTCACCACAGAAAATTTAGATATTAAAGATTTCTTGAATAATATTGATAATGGCCTGATTCAAAATGGACCAAGCGACTTAAGCCATCAATCTAAATTTATGGAACTCACTGAGAATATTAATCCACATCAAGGGTTAATCTTCCACTCAATTATGGGCAACATTACCAAAAGTGATGATCCAAATGTGATTACCGATGGTATTGTTCCTTATAAAAGTGCTCACTTAGAAGGTGCTAAATCTGAGAAAGTTCTACCGGGTGGACACTCTATTCAGTTAACACCACAAGCCGTATTAGAACTACGTCGTATTTTACGAGAGCATTTAGTTGAACATGGTTTGTATAAACCATAAAAAATAAAAAGAGCCAAAGGATATCCTTTGGCTCTTTTGTTTTAGGTTAGATTTTATTGCCCAGAACGGATGATGTAATCAAACGCAGAGAGTGATGCTTTAGCGCCTTCACCTGTAGCAATAATGATCTGCTTGTAAGGTACAGTGGTACAGTCACCCGCAGCAAATACACCTTTTACATTGGTTTCGTTGCGGTCATTCACAATGATCTCTCCACGGTTGGTTAGCTCAACTTCACTATCTTTTAAGAAGTCAGTGTTTGGAAGTAAACCAATCTGTACAAAGATCCCTGCAAGCTCTACCACATGCTCTTCATCAGTCGCACGGTCTTTATATTTAAGACCGGTTACTTGTGAACCGTCACCCAATACTTCTGTGCTTAATGCATTCATAATCACTGTGGTGTTTGGCAAGCTGTTTAACTTGTTTTGCAAGACTTGGTCAGCACGAAGTTTAGTGTCGAACTCAACCAGAGTTACATGCTCAACAATACCTGCAAGGTCAATCGCCGCTTCAACACCTGAGTTACCGCCACCAATCACGGCAACACGTTTGCCTTTGAACAATGGGCCATCACAGTGTGGACAATACGCTACACCACGGGTACGGTATTCAGCTTCACCCGGTACATTCATTTCTCTCCAACGTGCACCTGTTGAAAGGATCACAGTTTTCGATTCAAGTTTTGCACCGTTTTCAAGTTCAACTTCAACCAAGCCATTTGCTGTTTGATCTGCACCAGTGATTTTGCTGACACGTTGCAGGTTCATGATATCGACATCGTATTCACGAACATGTGCTTCCATCTCGGCAGCAAACTTAGGACCTTGAGTCTTTTGCACAGAAGTGAAGTTTTCAATGTCCATGGTGTCCATGACCTGACCACCAAAGCGTTCAGCCACGATACCTGTGTTAATGCCTTTACG